>NZ_LR778175.1:0-375000 GCF_902810445.1 Candidatus Nitrosacidococcus tergens
AACTTAAATCTACTGTTTTATAATTTAATATTCTTAATAATGAGGATTATCTTTAAAGTTTAAAGTGAAGGGTTACTAGCTTAACTGCTAGTTAAAATCTTAGCAAGATAAACTATAAATCTAGCTATACATTTTAATAATAAAGTATTAATTAAACTTTGACTATATAGTTATAGGTAAAAACACTTTTCTAATTGCTTATACCTTATTACATTAGTGTAATTTATTATAAAACTGATCATAATTAATTATTTTTAAATAAAATTGCTATAAATAATAATGCATTTTTTAATTGAATGTGAAGAAATTATTAAACACCTTATTATTATTTGTGGGGTAGTAGAGCGCCGCAATACTTTACCTATCCTTTCTAATGCCTTACTTATAGCACAGGACCAAGCGCTAACCCTAGTGACTACAAATCTTGATATAGAAATAAAAACTACCTTAAGTATTCAACAAAGAATACCAGGAAGAGTAACTGTTTCTGCAAAAAAAATCTTGGATATTTGTCGTACTATACCTCCACAATCCATGTTAGAAATTCAAAAAAAAAATGAACAACTCTATATTAAAGCAGAGAATAACCAATTTATATTAAGTACATTACCTGTGGATAACTTTCCTCTTACAGAAGGGTTTTCTGATATAGATAAAATAGAGCTTACTCAAATAGAGCTAAAAAATTTGTTGCAGCAAGCAGCATTTTGTATGGCAAATCAAGATGCTAGGTATTATTTAAATGGGCTATTAATAGAAATAGAATCGTGCAGAATTTCAGCGGTAGCCACTGATGGGCACCGTCTTGCTATAAGTTGCTTAGCTAAAAATTTTCAAGACAGAGAGAAAATTCAAATTATTATTCCACGTAAAGGAGTATTAGAACTAATTAGACTATTAGGGCAAACCAATGATCTCGTCATCTTAATGCTAGGCAGTAATCAGCTCAAAGTTGAGTTTCAAGGATTTTCTTTATTATCTAAACTCATAGATGGGCAATTTCCAGATTATAAGCAAGTACTCCCGGCAGGATATAATAAACAATTAAATGTGCATCGAGAAATGTTGAAGCAAGCCTTAGTTAAGGCGAATATCCTTACAAAGGATAAATTTCACGGAGTACGATTAGAATTACTAAACTCGAAACTACAGATCACTGCTACAAATAATGAAAATGAAACAGCAAAAATTGAGATAGAAGCTAATTATACGGGAGATGCGCTAGAAATTGCCTTCAATAATACCTATCTTATAGAAATACTTAGCAATATTACTACTGATGAGGTAAAGCTAGAATTTATCAATAATAATAATAGTTGCCTTATTACCCCAATTAGCAATCAGGATAACTACAAATATATACTTATGCCAATGCGGCTATAAAAAATTCTATTTTTATATAGTTTTTCTTTTTTTTATTATGTTTCACGTGAAACATAATAAAAATATCTGGACCGTATTCCCCCTATTTAAGGAGCAACAATAGTGACCAATCCTACTTATGATTCATCCCATATTCAAGTTTTAAAAGGATTAGATGCAGTTCGTAAACGTCCTGGAATGTATATTGGAGATACTGATGATGGTACTGGTCTCCATCATATGGTATTTGAGGTAGTAGACAATGCCATTGATGAGGCACTCGCAGGATTTTGCGATCAGATTATTGTGACTATAGAATCAGATGAAACAGTTATGGTTTCTGATAATGGGCGAGGTATCCCTACTGATATTCATAAGGAAGAAGGTCGATCAGCAGCAGAAGTTATTATGACTGTATTACATGCAGGTGGAAAATTTAATAATAACTCTTATAAAGTTTCAGGAGGTCTTCATGGGGTAGGTGTATCTGTAGTAAATGCACTTTCGTCTTCTCTTTTTTTAGAAATTTATCGAGATGAAAAAATATATCAGCAACACTATCAAACAGGAGTGCCTAAGGAATCATTACAAGTTATTGGCACTACAAATCTGACTGGTACGACAATTAAATTTTCTCCTAGCCCTGAGATTTTCTCTAATATTATTTTTAGTTTTGATATTCTGGCTAAACGGTTAAGAGAATTAGCTTTTCTTAATTCCGGAGTAAAAATTATTTTAAAAGATGAAAGATCAGCAAAAAAGGAAGAGTTTTTTTATAGTGGCGGTATTCGTGCATTTGTTACACATCTTAATAAAAATAAAACTCCTTTGCATGAGAGTATTTTCTATTTTCAAGCAGAGCAAGAAGAAATTGCTGTTGAGCTAGCTGCTCAATGGAATAATTCATATCAGGAGAATTTTTTCTGTTTTACTAACAATATTCCTCAAAAAGATGGAGGTACTCATTTAGCAGGTTTTAGATCAGCACTCACGCGAACTTTAAATCAATATATAGAAAAAGAAGGGTTAATTAAGAAAAATAATGAGATTAACACTACTGGAGATGATGCGCGTGAAGGATTAATGGCAGTACTCTCCATTAAAATTCAAGATCCAAAATTTTCGTCTCAAACTAAAGAAAAATTAGTGTCTTCTGAAGTAAAGAGTGTGGTTGAAGCACTAGTCTCCGAGTATCTTCAGAGTTTCTTATTAGAACACCCTGCTGATGCTAAAGCAATTAGTAGTAAAATGATAGAAGCAGCTAGAGCAAGGGAAGCAGCTAGAAAAGCAAGAGAACTTACACGTCGTAAAGGTACCTTAGATGTAGCTGGATTACCGGGAAAACTCGCAGACTGCCAAGAGCGAGATCCAGTTTTTTCAGAACTTTTTGTGGTAGAAGGAGATTCAGCAGGAGGATCTGCTAAACAAGGAAGAGATCGTAGGAATCAAGCTATCTTACCACTTAAAGGTAAAATTCTTAATGTAGAAAAAGCTCGCTTTGATAAGATGCTAAGCTCTGCAGAAGTTGCTACTTTAATTACAGCTTTAGGATGTGGGATTGGTCAAGAAGAATATAATGTTGATAAGCTTCGATACCACCGTATTATTATCATGACTGACGCAGATGTGGATGGCTCTCATATTAGAACTTTACTATTAACATTTTTCTATCGCCAAATGCCAAAATTAATAGAGAATGGTCATATTTATATTGCTCAACCCCCTCTTTATAAAGTTAAAAAAGGTAAGAATGAGCGATATGTTAGAGATGATTTAGAAATGGAGCATTATCTTGTTAAATTAGCTATTGAAAATATTAAGATATATTCAGATTTACAAGAAAAGGCAGTTGAAGGGGATAATTTATTAAGATTTCTAAAAAATTATTTTCAGTTTAAGCGAGAAATTAGCCGGTTATCTTATCGTTATGACTCTTTTCTATTAGAACAATCTATATATATAGATTCTACTATTAGTTCAGAATTAGAATTTGGATTATGGCAGGGCTGGGTCGCTGAATTAGAAAATCAGATTAATACCTCTATCAAAGATAAAGCAGAATATAAATTAACCTCTTTATTTAAAGATCAGGTACCAATGCTACATGTAAAAATTATTCGCCATGGTGTTACTTATTCCCAATTTGTCGATAAAGATTTTTTTACCTCTTCCGAATATCAGCATATTGCTCAACTTGGGAAAAAATTAACTCAATCCATAGGAAAGAATATCTTAATTCAACAAGAGGAAAAACAACTATCAGTAAGTAATATCCAAGAAATGGTAGATTGGCTAATTAATGCAGCAAAGCAAGGACAAGCTATACAGCGTTATAAAGGGTTAGGGGAAATGAATCCGGATCAATTATGGGAAACCACTATGAATCCTGCTACCCGCCGCCTTACTCAGGTGCACGTAGATGATGCAGTTGCCGCGGATGAAATATTTACCACTTTAATGGGAGATCAGGTAGATCCTAGACGAGAATTTATTGAAACTAATGCACTTTATGTAGCTAATTTAGATATTTAGTTTACTTGTAGCTATGAATGGCTGGTTAGCTAGTGTATCTAATCTTGATGAAGTTAAACAGTTACTTAATGATTCATTGATTCCAGATATTCTTGATTTAAAAGAATCAGAACCAGATAAAGATATTTTTGGTGTATTACCTATTAAAGTTATTCAACAAACTGTTCGATTAATGCATAAACATTGTCAAATTAGTGCAACTATAGGCAATATTTCTATTGATTTTTCTCAGATATGTAATATTGCTAGGGAAGTTGTAGCAACGAAAGTAGATTATTTAAAAATAGGATTATTATTAAATAATATAACTCCATCTGCGTTTCAATCACTACAATTATTAGCTTCTCAGAACACTTCATTAATTGGAGTATTATTTGCAGATAATCTATTTTCTTTTTCGTGGATTCCAACTTTGAAAAAAAATGGATTTAAAGGTGTCATGCTGGATACTCTTAGCAAAAATAGATCTGGTTTATTAAGCTATCTTTCTTTAAAGCAGATTAAATATTTTATTGATGTAAGCCATAGTAATGGCTTAATTGTTGGATTAGCTGGTTCTCTTAGAATTGAAGATATACCATCATTATTACCACTACAAGCAGATTATTTAGGATTTCGTGGTGCACTATGCACTAATCAAGATAGAAAAGAATCTCTTAATCTTATTGCTGCTAGATCTATTAAAGAAAAACTAAATAGCTAATTCCGTAATATTGCTTTACCTATAAAAATAGCCCCTAAAAGGGGCTATTTTTATATAGATATTAAACCTCTATAAAAGTGAAGTTAATTTCCTTTATGGTAAGAAATAACCTGAGATACTTCATTTTTAGAACCTATAATTACAGGTACTCGTTGATGGATATGAGTTGGTTTCACAGCCAGAATTGGCTCATAGCCTGTTGAACTTAATCCTCCTGCTTGTTCAATAATAAAACTCATAGGATTAGCTTCATACATTAAACGAAGGCGTCCTGGCTTACTAGGATCTTTCTGATCTCTTGGGTACATAAAAATTCCACCACGAGTAAGAATACGATAAACTTCAGCTACCATAGAAGCTACCCATCGCATATTAAAATTCTTACTCCGTGGCCCTTCTTTACCTTGAAGGCACTCTTGAATATATCGCTGTACAGGCGCTTCCCAAAAACGTTGATTAGACATATTAATTGCAAATTCAGAAGTATCTTCCGGCACAGTCATATTTGGGTGAGTAAGTATAAAATCGCCAATATCTCGATCTAAGGTAAAACCATTTACTCCATGGCCAATAGTTAGCACAAGCATAGTGGTAGGACCATAGACACAGAAACCTGCACACACTTGTTGTGTGCCTGGTTGTAAAAAGTGTTCATCTTTAGGATGAGTTACTCCATTGGGAGTATGTAGAACTGAAAAAATCGTACCTACAGAGACATTAATATCAATGTTAGAGGAACCATCAAGCGGATCAAAAAGCAGTAAATATTTACCTTTGGAGTACTGGTTAGGAATCGATATAATCTCTTCAACTTCTTCAGAAACCATACCGCTTAAATATCCAGTCCACTCTAGATCTTTAACCATAACATTATTACTAATAATGTCTAGTTTTTTTTGTCCTTCTCCCTGGACATTTTCAGTACCAGCGGCTCCAAGTATATGCATGAGACCACTGCGATTTACAAGATTTGAAATTCTTTTACAAGAAATTGCAACCTGATTTAATAACCCTGCTAGATCATAATCAATACTTGAATGTTTAGTATTTTCTTGAGAAATAAATTGATTTAAAGAAATGTGGTTATGCATAAGGCATATATCCTTTCTAAATTATTATTGAAATATCCTAAATTTAGGTCTGTTTAATTAAAATTTCACCTTGACCTAAGCAGGCCATATCGCCGCAAAAGCGATGTACTCGATGAATTATCATTTCAGGATTAGAGAATTGAGTATCTAATTTTTTATAAGAATTTAACATGAAAGATAAAAATTCTAAGTTATGGACTCCACAATCATTAAAGGTTGCACTTAATTTATTTGGCTTTTGCCAAAGTAATAAGGTACCTCGTTTCATTCCATACCCAATATAACTCCCAGTACCACCAAGTATAGCAATTGTACCAGCTATCATTCGAGAGCCTAAATAATCTCCTGTATCACCTTCAATTAAAAGTGTACCCCGACGCATTTGATCTCCTACTCGATCGCCACTATTTCCTTTAACAACTACAATACCTCCAGACATACCTATTCTATTATTAGGTGCTGCAGCCCCAAGGAAATCATTACAATTTCCATAAATTTTAAGTAATCCATTTTTCATTTCACAAGCGGCAAAACTATCAGTATTGCCATAAACTATAATCTCTCCGCCTGACATGCCCATACCTGAATAAAATCCACAGGATCCTTGTATAGTAATTTGCCCGCTAGATAAATTTTTGCCGATATAGTCTAACTTTTGAGTTTGTCCAGAAAAGATAATATGATTTATATCATTTCCATTGATATTAAAAAGCTCGCCTATTCTGATTTTTTGATTATCTACATACAAAAGATAGGCTTTAATTTCTGCTAAAGATAAATGAGATAAATTTTTTGGAATCAGAAAAGATACATCTATTCTTTGAGATGGAGGGTTATCTAGAGTGAAAGTTAATGGCGTAGTTTTCACTTTAAGCAATTACTTCATGGAGATGGAAGTGAAACGATCCTAGACGACCTCCATAATTACCTGCACTAATTTTTACAATTCCATTTTTTTCCCCAAAGCTGCAGATGGTAGATATGCCTACCTTCATAGCTTTACTAATATCTTCTTTTGAAAGACCATCAATAATAATTTCCATGACTGATTCAGTTTCATAAGTAAGTTTAGTAGCAACCTGTCCTCGTAAGGTAGGGCAAAAAACTGTATTAGTAGAGGCTTTAAGCATTTTATATTTGGATCCTACTTTTGATCCAGAACTAGTCATTCCTCCAGGGAAAGGAGTGATTACATTTGGTAGTTTTTTAATGGCAGACACTGCCGCTTCACAAGCAGCTAAAATTTGAGATTGTGACTTGGCAAACACAAGAAAGTTACCTCCACCGATTGCGGAAACTATTCCCGTAGTTTCTTCTGTAAAAAATTCTCCTTCCATAGTAGGAATTCGCCAATAGCGATGATTTTGAATAAGTTTAGAAATTTGAAACCCATCACCAAAAAATCTTAGGTAATTTCCTAAAGGGATAGTTTTATCACTATCAATTCCAGAAAATAAAGCAGCTGTAGGTGTAGTAAGTACACACTGGCTAACTCTAAGCGTAACCTGTTTAGTAAGATTTTTACTACCTAGAGCAAATAACAAGATAGAGATACCCGGTCTTTTATCCGGGGTTTCAGCAGGAATAAGAACCTTTTCGATACCTGCTTCACAGCCACAGCCCACAATTGAGGTAGCAAACCCAGTCACTGCTGATGCTGCACGATAAGCCCATCTTAAAGTACGAGCAGTAACTATTATTCGAGTTGCTTTCATGGAGAAGGCTTCAGCATAGGTAGATTCGATTTCTACCCCATTAATTACCATATTTTATTTATGGCACGGATGAATATGAATGCGGCCTTGTTTATCTTCAATAATTTCTTCGTCACTCATTTTAAAGTTGCTTAATTTTAAAGGAAGATAGCGATCAAAGTAGCTCTTTAAATCCTTTTCTATGGAATTATCAAAAGAAGGGCGAACAATATGAGTGGTGCCTACTAATGTGGAGTTAACCAATTCTCTATCTTTTACAACTAGTTTTCCATCTTTAAAAACATAGGTAGGCAGTGCAAACATTTTTTCTTTATCTAGATGATCGGTATAGATAGCAATATCTGCATCAGCTCCTATCTCTAAATGCCCTTTACTAGTCATGCCTAATAATTTTGCAGGACCTGATCGAGTAATAATAGCTATTTCGTAGAGTGAATATTCTCTTTTTATAGATTTAAGGATACTTACTTTAACTGCATCCGGATGAAGCATAGCAAGCATATCATTACGAAAAGTACGATCCATCAATAATTTAATAATATGAGGGTACGTAGTAAATAAAGCTCCTGCCGGATGATCAGTGGTTAAGCATACTTGCCAAGGATTATTTACTAATAAAAAAATTTCTAACCCAACAATCCACTGTAAGGAATTTACAAAAGATTTATCCTGGTATTTAAATGGAACAATACCACAACCAGAATGACATGATTCATCCAGCCATATTCCTTTCTTAGGATAAGCGTGAGTGAAATGCGTGTATTGCTGCATACTATCTGCGGATACAGATACAGCCTGTCCGAATAGAATTTGACCTACATCAACGGTAATGTTGGGGTGATTATTAATTGCTTCTGCAACTTGAGCGGCTCCTGAAGAAAATTTACGGTCTCCCTCTTTACCATAACTATGGAATTGAATATGAGCAAAGTGAACAGGTAATCCTTCACATGCGTAAATAGTTTTTAGAGTAGTTTCTAAATTTCCAGGTACTCCCAAGTTGCATCCATGTATATGAAGCGGATGGGGGATACCTAAATCATAGATAGCTTGAGCTAAGTGAAGTAAAATTTCGCGAGGAGTAACTCCATAGAAAGGTCCTGCTTCATCTAAATCTAGTTTTCGTTGATTAAACTTAAAAGCATTAACTCCTCCTGGATTGACTACTTTAACGCCTAAACAGTAACTTGCTGATAAAACCCAAGCGATATAATGATTAATTAATTTTTGATCAATATTTTTAGCAATATTTTGAATCAGATAATCATCATTACCTAGTAGAGCATAACCCCCTTTGTCAATGATGGGAATATCACCCATCTCTAGATGAGCTTGGCGAGCATTTATTGGAGATATAGCAGGTTCGAATACGGATGTATAACCCATTTTGGCATATTCATAGCCTATATCGAATGTATTAGGAAGCATTAAAGGGAAAGAATGATTATCGGCTTTCTCTGGAAATAATACTCGAGCTAAATTGAGTGAGCCACCACCAATGTGACTATGAATATCAATAGCCCCTGGCATGATAATTTTATCAGTTACATCATATTCTAAATCGAAGTGGTTATTCCGAGGAGGTGCTATAATTCTCCCATTTTGAATATAGAGATTTCTAATCTCACCCTTAACTTCATGGGTAGGATCGTAGATAATTCCTCCTGTAAGTTTAATAATCATAGGCTATTTCTATCGATGGATAAATTATCTACTACTGTTTAAGAATAGTATTAATTACTTCTGCAGTACTAGCTAAATTCGTGCTTCTTAGTTTATATAAGGGAATTACCCTATGATCAGCGCAAAAAATATGCCCACTATGATCAATTCCAGGAGTACCTATTGGAATAAAAACTTCAGGGTTTTGCGTAAAATTCATTCCAGATCTCCCTAATACTATTGTGGGTATAGCATATGTAGGAGGAGTGAATTTTTGGTCAAAAGCAGAAATCCAAATTAAAGAATCTGCTTCTTTTGAATTTAAAATACGCTCAGTAGCATATAAATAGGGATCATATTTGGGGTAATCTGAAAAGAAACTTATCCCTGTAGGATATCCTGTCTGCCAAGTGCATACTTGGTATGCACTTGGCAATCCCCAAAGTGGAAAAGCTGAGCAGCGAGTAGTTTTATTAATTAATCCGATAAGCTCACAGAGAATTTGAGTAGTTAGCTCTTTATGGGAAATAGGCCACTGATCTGTAGCCCAAGTTACTACGCTATAATGAGCTTGTTTTAGTAATTCAACTAAAGAATATAATTGCTTTATAGGAATATCGGCAACTGTTTTAGCTTGTAGTGTGCTACCTATAGCAATTGCCTTTAACGTAGCTAAAATTTCTGGAAGACACTTAGAGTCACAATTAATAACAAATGGTGGTGGAAGGTAAGGTGGATGCTCTTTTAAAATATCGAAAGAACACCCTAAGTAAATTATCTTTTTTTGTATAGAATGTGGATAAAATGAATTTTTGTTATTCCAAATGCAATGCTCTAAAAATTTTAAATAGTCTGATTCTAAATTACCGCCTATAACGAGTAGAAGATCAGCACGATTTTTAATTTCTGCGAGTGTTGTGCTAAAAAAACCACTATATTGAACAGCTAAGATATTAGCTAAACTAGAATCTATATGAGCAATAGTTGCACTATAGCATCTTGCTAGTTTTAATGAGGCTTGAATTCCTGCTACGTCAGTAGCTAGACCCGATAGTAGGAGTGAGTGGGATTGGTTTAAAATGCCAATGATGCGAGTAATTGCCGTTGCTAAATTAACGGGATTGCCTTGAATTTTAGGTTGATTATCTCCTAATTCTTGCTCGAAGCCATATTTAGTGACTGTACAGCTATTTTCTAAGACGGTAATCTGATGACCATTAACTCTTACCTTAAGAACATCTGATCCAATACTATTAAATGGATTAGGTACCTCATCCCATAAGCCATTTCCAATCGGAATAACCATCTTTTAAAAATAAGGAACAGACTCTAATTCTCCTATTTGATTCTTATTTACATTTAGGATTTTATTTTGTAAAGCTGACACTCAATTTTTTTATTATGTAATCGCTCTTGAATATTATTTAGTTGACCAGGATCATTTTTTGGGCCGATTCTAACTCGGTGCCAAATATTATCTCCAGTAGTTATTGTTTGCACGGTAGCTTCTATACCCATGGAGGCAAGTATAGACTTACGCTTATTTGCTTGCTCATAACTGTGAAATGATCCAGCTTGTAAAACATAGGATTCTGAAGGTATTTGCCGAAATGAAGAATCCTTTTGTATAGCTACTTTACTAGACTTATATGATTGGGGACTATGGTGTTGTGAATGGGTAATTCCTGTAGTTTCTATACTAGGTAGTAATGTATAGAATTCGAAGTGATGAGTATTAGATATTTGAATAGAACTTGTGCTCTCTGATACTTCCTCTAGTTTCGCTTGAGTAGATTCTAAATCTGCCCACGGATCCCAGCTTTGAAATAATACAATCAAACTACAAGTAGCTAAAACAGCAACGAGCCATAACCAAGGTCTTAGCTTGTGGTGATCATCATCGGTAAGATAAGTTTCATTATTTTGATTAGAGGACATAGGCTACATAGATTCTGGTGTAGAAACATCTAATAAGGTTAAACCGTTTTTTATTGTTTGTTTTACTACCATAATTAAGACTAAGCGAGCATTTCTTAACTTAGGATTTTCTATTACTAGTAAAACAGAATTATTGTAATAGATATGGAATTTTTTAGCCAACTCTAAAAGATAATAAGCGAGTAGATGAGGAGATCCTTGAGTAGCTGAATCTTCAATAATTTCTGGATATGAACAAAGATGACGCAATAAGTCAATTTCATTGGGTTGATTAAGTAGACTAATATTTTCTTTGCCTTGATTGAGATCAAAAATTAATTCTCTAACCTCCATTTGCCGAAAAATGCTAGAAATTCTAGCATGAGCATATTGAATATAATATACGGGGTTATCATTACTCTTTGACTTTGCTAATTCTAAGTCAAAATCCATATGCTGATCAGCACTTCGCATAATATAAAAAAAGCGGGCTGCATCTTTGCCTACTTCTTCATACAATTCTTGCAGAGTAACAAATTCACCACTACGGGTAGACATTTGTACCTTTTCTTTACTACGATATAAAGTAGCAAACTGGACAAGCTTGACTTCTAATTGCTGTGAATCAAAATTTAGTGCATGGAAAAATGCTTTAATCCTTGGAATATATCCATGATGATCGGCACCCCAAATATCAATAATTTTATCGTATTTTCGGTCAATCTTATTTAGATGATAGGCAATATCAGAGGCAAAATAAGTAAACTGGCCATTTTCTCGGATAACTACCCTATCTTTTTCATCATTAAAGTTTGTAGAACAAAACCACCAAGCATTGTCTTTTTGGTAAAGATAGTTTAGTTCTTTAAGTCGATTAATTACCTCTTCAACCGCATTTTTTTCTATTAATGAGTACTCAGAAAACCACTGATCATACTCAATACCAAATCCTATCAAATCACTGTGAATATTATCTAAAATACTTCTAAGCCCTAGAGTAAAGATTATTCTGTAATTATCATTACCTAAAATTTGCTTAGCTCTTTGAATAAGAGAATCTAAGTATTGTTCATGATTATTTTCCGTAAGATCCGGCAAAGGCTGAAAGATCTCTTCTATAGAAAAGCAAAATTTCTTTCCATAAATATCTTTAGCTATATTAGCTATATCCCAGACATAGCTACCACGATAGCCATTGTTTGGAAATAATAAAGTATTGCCCCATAATTCTAGATATCGTAACCAGATGCTAATAGCCAAAATATCCATTTGGCGACCAGCATCGTTTACGTAATATTCTCGATGAACACTATAACCTACAGCTGTAAGTAATCGAGCTAAACTATCTCCATAAGCTGCACCTCGCCCATGACCTACATGTAGGGGGCCAGTAGGGTTTGCTGAAACAAATTCAATATGTATTCTTTTATTTTGACCTATCTGGCTATGACCAAAGAGCTCTTTTTTTTCTAGAATTTCAGGAATGATTGACTGAAAAGCAGATAAGGTCATAGTGAAGTTGATAAACCCAGGACCAGCAATTTCTACTTTATCTATATAAGGGTGTGAAGGTAAATATTGAATAATAAGTTTTGCAAAGTCTCGTGGTGCTTTTCCTACCTCTTTAGCAAGAATCATAGCAATATTACTTGCAAAATCTCCATGAGCTTTATTTCGTGTTTGCTCAATTAAAATTTGAGCTTTACTATCAATATTTATACCCCCTTGATTTAAAGAAGAAAGGGCAGTCTTAATGGATTGCTGAATTATACTTTTCAAAAGATTCTCAAAAAACTTCAGGTGATTATATTAAGTTTATAGGATCCACATCTATAGACCAGTGAACTTTTCTTGCGGTTTTTAGGAAAACAAGCTTTGGTATCCAAAGAGATAACAATTGCTGCAGGTAATCTCTTGAGGATCCTTGTAACAATAATTGAGCATGATAGTAATTACCTTGACGCTCCATAGATGCAGAAACCGGTCCTAATAAGGTTACCATGCCCTTAGGATCTAATTCCATAATTATATTTCTAGAATCCTCTAAAAATAGAATAGATGTATTAGCATCCAATGATTTTGCTCTTAGTAAAGCTAAATACCTATAAGGAGGCAATTTTGCTTGGTACCGTTCTTTTAAAATCAACTCAGCACTATAATCATACCCATAATTAATTAAGGATTGAAGAAGTGGGTGCTCTGGATAGCGTGTTTGTATTAAAACCTCACCTGGTTTATTACCTCGGCCAGATCGGCCTATTAGTTGGGTAATAAGTTGTATCATTCGCTCTGATGACCTAAAATTACTACTAAATAGCATTTGATCTGCATCTAAAATACCGACTAAGGTAAGATTTGGATAATCATGTCCCTTCGCTAGCATTTGCGTTCCTATCAGAATCTGATATTTTCTACTATGAATATCTTCAAATATTTTATTAAAAGCCCCCTTTTTTCGAGTTGTGTCTCGATCAATGCGTATTATCTTAGTATTTGGAAAAAAATGCCTTAACCCTATTTCTACTTGTTCTGTACCTAAGCCTTGTGGGTGTAGGATCGGATAAGTACATTGAGGGCATTTAGTTGGAATAGAACTTTTATAACCGCAATGATGGCAGCATAGATGGTAATTTTGTTGGTGAACCACCATATAGGAATCGCAGTACTGACAAGGTATTGCAAATCCGCAATTACTACAAATTAAAGTAATTGCAAACCCACGTCTGTTAATAAATAATAAGGCTTGATTACCTTGTTTTACATGGTTTTGTAAACTAGAAAGCATCTCAGGTGATATTCCCACTTCTAAATTACTAGATCGGATATCAATAAGACGGACTCGAGGCATTTTAGCTGTTCCAACTCTTTGGGGAAGTTGTAACGGCTGATAACGTTTTCGTTTAGCATTTTCTAAGCTTTCCAGAGAAGGAGTAGCAGTACCTAATATAATAGGTATGTTTGCTTGATGTGCCCGTATAACTGCTAAATCTCTAGCATGATAACGAAATCCTTCTTGTTGCTTAAAGGATGGATCATGCTCCTCATCAATGATAATCACACCAAGGTTTTGTAAAGGAGCCCATATTGCTGATCGGGTACCAATGATAATTGGTATTATCCCCTTTAGTGCAGCAACCCAAGTATCTAACCGTTCTTTTGTATTTAAAGAGGAGTGTAAGATTCCAATAGGGCACTTAAAGCGGTTATAAAACCGTGCTAGAATTTGTGGAGTAAGCCCAATTTCTGGGACTAGGATGAGTGCCTGTTTTTTTTTAGCAATAATCTCGGAAATTATTTCTAAATACACCTCTGTTTTACCACTACCTGTTACTCCCTGAAGCAAGAATGGCTGGAATTTCATTTGATTAGCAAGAACAGCGCTAACAGTAGTTTTTTGCTCGATAGTTAATTGAAAAATTATTTTTTCCCCAAAAAATTGCTTATCTCTTACTGCGGTGATAGGGCTTTCTCTATTTTCAATCCATCCTTTAGTGCTTAAATTAGAAAGGCTACTTTGGCAAGATCCTAATTTTGCCTTAATTTGAGCAATGCTTAATCCTTCAGGATGTTGATGAAGCAATTTTAAGAGTTGTTTTTGCCGAGGTGCTTTACTAAGAATCGCTAAATCATGGATTAAATTTTTTCCTTTAGAGGATAGAAACCATTTTAAAATGGTAGGAGACTTAAGTATTCTTCCCTGCCGTAGCTGTTGGGGCAATGCGGTAAAAAATACTTCCCCTGGTGGGGCATGATAGTATTTTACAGCCCATAAAAAAAGCCTCATTAAAGATTTAGGAATCAGAGGATTCTCATCAATATAAGATTGAGCATGTCTTAATTTACAAGAGGGAATGCTACTATCAGTAACAATAGCAACTAAAATACCAATAATATTCCTCGATCTAAAAGGAACCTTTATTCGTATTCCGATTTCTAGTTCTTGATGAGAAGCATCAAGTGGTGGAAAGTAATCAAAATAGTGGAGTACTGGGGAGGGGATAGCAATCCTAAGAATCCTAGAAGGAACTGCCATTAATCAATAATAGATGTAATCTATCCTTCTATAATGAACGCTTTAAACCTTCCTCTACTTCAAGACGTTTGGATTTATTTATCAAAATCTCTATAAGAGCTAAAGCAAAATCTATTGCAGCACCAGGTCCTCTTGCAGTGATTACATTATCATCTATTACAACTGGATCATTACAAAGTGTGGTAG
Organism: Candidatus Nitrosacidococcus tergens; assembly: GCF_902810445.1. Lineage (NCBI taxonomy): Bacteria > Pseudomonadati > Pseudomonadota > Gammaproteobacteria > Chromatiales > Chromatiaceae > Candidatus Nitrosacidicoccus > Candidatus Nitrosacidicoccus tergens. The sequence goes on from NZ_LR778175.1 coordinate 15,202, forward strand.
TTGGTAAACTTAATTTATCTAAAAATCCTGGGTATCCCGTTGCTTTTTTGCCATCAAGTAGTCCAATATTTGCAAGTACAGTAGGTGCAGCACAGATCGCAGCAACCTTATTTCCTTGTAGCACAGTATTCTTTAGTAATACTTGAATGCGAGAATCTAAGTTTAAATTAGCAGCACCAGATGCTCCTCCGGGTAGTACAATCATTATAAACTCCTGATTTATAAGAGTATCTAGAGTAGTATCCGGAATTAAGCAAGTACCACGGCTAGCTATAATCGGTTGATCATCAAGACCTGCAGTAATTACTTCTATATCTGCACGACGTAATAAATCAATCAAAGTAACCGCTTCAAGTTCTTCACAACCTTGGGCTAAAGGAATAAGTACACGTGGCATATTACTTAATTATCTTAAAATTGCTAAAAAAATAATCCTTATTTTCCTATTGTAGCAAGAGTGCTAAGCCCTTTAAGAAGATTTAAGGCTTCATACAAAGGATAATCTTCTATAGCAAGATGTGCTTCTTCTTGATTTTCTTTAGGTGCTTCTTTCTTTTTGCTATCATTACTTAAGTGATGAGACAGATTTGCCTCTTTTACAGAAGAATCATTATCTATATCATCTACTGCAGAAACTTTGATATTATCCAATTTAATATCTGGAACAATTCCCTCAGCTTGAATAGATCGTCCAGAAGGGGTGTAATATCTCGCTGTGGTTAACTTTAGTGCGGTATCCTCTGTCAGAGGTAAAATAGTCTGTACTGACCCTTTTCCAAAAGTCTTTGTGCCCATGACAATTGCTCGATGATGATCCTGAAGTGCTCCAGAAACAATTTCTGATGCAGAGGCTGAACCACCATTAACTAACACAACCATAGGTGCGTTTTTAAGCACATCTCCAGGGGTAGCTCTAAAACTCTGTTTAGACTGAGGATCTCTACCTTCTGTGTATACAATTAACCCTTTTTCTAAAAAAGAATCGGAAACTTCTACTGCTGCACTGAGGACACCGCCTGGGTTGTTTCGCAAATCTAAGACTAAACCCTTTAAATTTCCTCCGCTCTCTTTTGTGAGTTTCTTAATTTCATTTTCTACATTTGCTCCAGTCTCTACCTGGAATTGGCTAATACGTATATAGCCATATCCATTTTCTAGAGTTTTACTTTTAACACTTTGTACTTTAATAATCGCTCGAATAACCTTAAATTTAAGAGGTTGTGGCTCTCCCTGCCGAATAATAGTTAAAATAATCTGCGTTCCTGGTTTTCCTCGCATTTTTTCTACAGCCTCTCCTAGGCTGAGATCCTTTACAGGTTCATTATCAATTCGAATAATTAAATCCCCAGCTTGAATTCCTGCTTTTTGTGCTGGTGTATCATCAATAGGTGAAACTACTCGAATGAAGCCATCTTCCATACCCACTTCAATCCCTAGCCCACCAAACTTTCCAGAGGTACCAATTTTTAATTCACTATAAGATTGAGGATCTAGGTATGCTGAATGAGGATCTAGATTCGATAACATTCCTCGGATAGAGCCCTCAATAAGCGTTTTATCGTCTACAGGTTCAACGTAGTTACGCTTAATCTCTCCAAATATCTCTGAAAATGCCCGAAGTTCATTCAAAGGTAAGGACTCGGGTTTATTCTCTAAACGTCCAGCAAGCACCATTGAGCCAAATATAAGGCCTATACCTAAAGTAAGACTAGTAGTTGCTACAAGCACATCGCGTTTTGAGAAACCCATAAAATATCCTTTTGAATTTAAATGTCTTAAACAAATCCTTAAAACTATATTGGCATAAATAATTCGCTATAGTAATTGACAATTTATTTATGATTTATAGCATTTTCTCTATTTTTGATAAAGCTGCTAAAGTACTGCTCATTTCACTTGGAGGAAGGAGTATTTATCGTAATAGATCACTTTATAGAATAATTATACGGAAAATATATTTTTTGCGAAAAAATTTGTTGTAGTATGCCAATATGACGGTAGTGTAACCTAATAATAAAGGAAAGGGCTAGAGTTTATATTTAGTAAAACTTTCCGATACAATAAGTAAACCCCTGTATAGCTCATTAGGAATTTTTTTATCAATGAATAATCACCTTTTTGAATTTCTTACTAATCATTGGGTATTATCTATTTCATTAGTAGTCATTATAGCTGCATTAGCAGTTGATCCTATCGTACGGCGACGACGAGGCATTAGAACAATTTCTGTTGTAGAAATTACTCGATTAATTAACCAAGAGGATGCTCAAGTGATAGATATTAGAGAAGGGAAGGATTTTGATAAAGAGCATATCTTAGATTCAATGAGTGCTCCTCTATCTACGTTTATCACTGGAATTGCGAGATTAGATCGGTTTAAAGATCGTCCCTTAGTACTTATTTGGGGTATTGGTCAAAGCGTACTGAATATTGCAGCCCAACTAAGTAAACGAGGCCATAAGGCTATTTATATTATAGAGGGTGGCATTGAAACATGGCGACAAGCAGATATGCCTTTGTTTAGTGGTAGAGATAAAGATCATCACCATAAAGATAAGCCAAAAAATCAAATAACCCTTGAAAAGGGTTCTGAATCTCAGATATCACCAGAATCTGAATTGGACAATCATCAATCCTCTATAATCAATAAATCTAAGAAAAAAGCTAAAAAACATAAGAATAAAAAAGTAGCCTATGAATAGGAAAACCTCTAAAGTGGTGATTTACACCACTGCTTGGTGCCCCTACTGTATTAAGGCTAAAGCGTTATTAAGTAAGAAGAATATTAACTATACAGAAATTCGAGTTGATCTTGAGCCTTGGCAACGATCGATTATGATTGAAAAAAGTGGTGGTCGAAGAACCGTACCTCAAATTTTTATTGATAATGAGGCTATCGGTGGTTGTGCTGATCTCTTTTCTCTTGATCAGCAAAGGAAACTAGATGATCTATTTGCCTCAATATAAAAAGGCATTTTGAACGTTATAAATCAAAAAAACTTTAGGAATTTAGCATGGCAACAAACGGTACCTATCAAAAAGAGGATAATGAGCAACAAAACCAACAATCTCAATTCAGTATCCAAAAGATATATGTTAAGGATTTATCTTTTGAAGCACCTAACTCACCTCATATTTTTACGAAAGAGTGGAAACCTGAAATAAATATCCAGCTTAGTAGTAAAAATGAGCAGATTGCTGAGCATATATACGAAGTGGTACTATCCGTAACTGTAGCAGCTAAGATAAATGATCAAACTGCATTTCTAACTGAAGCACAACAAGCGGGTATTTTTAATCTAGTAGGGTATACCAAAGAAAATTTAGGACCTCTATTAGGCAGTTATTGTCCAGCCATTCTATTTCCATTTATCAGAGAGGTAGTTACAGATTTAGTCACTAAAGGAGGATTCCCTCCGCTATTGTTAGCTCCTGTTAATTTTGATGCTTTTTACGCACAACAACTACAACAGCAAAAATCATCTGTAGATACAGTTAAAAATTAATACTACATGTGTTAAGTAGTTAATCCTTTGTTCTATGAATTTTAGTAGTCAAAATACCCTTGTATTAGGTGCTGGATCTTGGGGTACTGCTCTTGCCGTGTTGCTAGCACGAAATCAAACGCCTACTTATTTATGGGGAAGAGATAAAAAACAAATAGAGGCAATGACTCATGAGCGTTGTAATCAGCGTTATTTACCTAATATTTCTTTTCCTCATTTGTTAATACCTATACATGATTTACAGCAGGCACTAAAACATACTAACCAAATTATTATCGCAGTTCCTAGCCACGCTTTTCGACTCACCCTTGAGTGTATATTCAAAAGCATACCTGCAAGAACTCCTATTATTTGGGCGACTAAGGGATTGGAGCTAGGTACAGGAAGATTATTACATGAAGTTGCTATTGAAATTTTAGGATCAGACTATCCTATAGCTATTCTCTCTGGACCTACTTTTGCTCATGAAGTTGCAATGGGGCTCCCTACTGCAGTTACTGTAGCAACTACTTACCCTGAGGTTTTCACCTATCTTGCCTATTGCTTACGTGGTAATACTTTTCGTCTTTATACAAGCGATGATCTGATTGGGGTACAGCTAGGTGGTGCAGTAAAAAATATTTTAGCAATTGCTGCTGGTATAAGTGATGGCCTTGGTTTTGGATCTAATACTAGGGCAGCTCTAATTACTCGTGGGCTTGCTGAGTTAATCCGTTTTGCTTTAGTAAGCGGTGCAAAAAAGGAAACATTAATGGGGTTATCTTGCCTTGGTGATTTGATTTTAACTTGTACTGATAACCAGTCTCGTAATCGTCGTTTAGGTTTAGCTCTAGCTCAAGGAAAAACTTTAAGTGAAGCACTCACTTTAATTGATCAAGTAATTGAAGGCATAGAGGCTGCTAAGCTTGTATCTATGAGGGCAAGACAAGTGAATATAGAGATGCCAATTATAGATCAAGTTTATCAGGTATTATATTGTAGTCAGGATCCTAAAAAGGCAGTTGAAATGCTTTTAAATAGGGAACAAAAACCTGAACATACCTAAGTTAACAATGAGCAATGAAAAATATCAATTTTCCTTTTTGTTACTAATAAAACTATTTCTTCTATTCTTATTATCCCTAAGCTTAATGGCATGTAGCTTTCATAAAAAAGCAATTAAAAAAGAAGAAAGTAGCAATGATAGTAAAGATAAGGTTATTTGGAATTCAGGTGATCAGTATATAAGTTTAAATACTGATGATAGGGTTACAAGTAACCAGCATCCAGTTTCGATTACAGAATCTGATATGCGCACTATCTTAGAATCTCTGACAGTGCCGAAGCGTCAACTCCTTGTTCAAGAAGAGATTCAGCCTATTTTTTCCTCTGCTGAAATTTTACAATTAAGTACTTATTTGCCTAAGGGGCTTGCTTTAGCCGATTCAGATCAGGATATTGTTTTTGTAATAATGGGGTTTAAAAAAGGAATTATGGCTAAGGAAAGAGTTGTAAATACTGGACGGGTATTTTTTATGGACAACAAATTAAATATTATTTTTGGAAAATTACAAGAAGAAGTTCGAGATAGGGATCGTCAAACTGGTGAAAGCATTGATCGTCGTTTACATCCATTTACAGTAGGATCTCGTCGCTTTGAATCTAAAATACCTACTACAATCACTCTAGGAGATGGTAAAGCATTCTATTTAGACTATAAGAGCAATAAAATGAGAAAAGATTGGCTGGTTTTGGACGTACCTACTATTCTTGCAGAGGCTAAAAATTCAAATAATAAAGCAGAAAGTGAAGCGAGTGGTACAGGCAATACCCAAATCAGTGCAAAAGCCTTAGAGGATATTAATAATAATAAATTAGATATTCAGAATATGAAAAAAGATCTTTCTGGTATTAAAGAAGTACTTTTTGAACTTAAGGAATATATGTTGGAATTACAACAAGAAAAATAAAATTAAAGACGTGTACGCCGATCCCTAAGTTTAAACCCCAAAAGGGGTTGATCAATTCCTTGAGTTAAAGCAAGTACTTTAAATAGTTCTCCCATCTCACTGGGTAAAATGAGCCGCTTTACTTGATTGCTTATTTCTAACATAGTAGGCATTGATTCTTGTGACTCTTTAGCAATTAATTTATCTAAACCACAAGAGAGCAAAAAATCTGCTTGGCTACAATAGCCTGTAATACTAAGATTGCTATTTTTCCCTGCTTCTGCAAGAGCAGTAAAATCTATATGAGCAGTGATGTCTTGTAATCCTGGAAAAAAAAATGGATCTGAGTGAGCATACTGTTGGTAGTGGCACATTAGCGTCCCTTCTGATCGTTGCCAATGATAGTATTCATGCTGTGGAAATCCATAATCGATGATAAAAACAACCCCTTGATGTAAACAGTGAGCAAGCTCAGCAATCCAGCGTTCCATCATTAAATTAATTTCGGAAATATAACTAAATTCAGCATTAGGCTCAAAATTAAGGAATGGTCTGATATCATTAATTCGATTATCTAAGATGGGATCACTCAATGGTCCATTTTCCCAGATAAATTCTCCTTTCTGATCATAACCTACATAACGCTCCCAACTACAGTCCGTTTCAATTTGAATACAATGTATTGGCATTGCATCGCAAACTTCATTAGCAAAAATAATACCTTGAATAGAATCGGGCAGCCTATTTAGCCAAGTAATTTTTGGCATAAGATGTGGAATTCTCTGAGATAAATAGGTTTGTTGTCGTTGACGAAGATCTGCACTTAATTCTAAAATAAGATACTGCTCAGGGAGACAATCCCTATCTGCTAATTCGATAAGAATATCTGCTGCCATACGCCCTGATCCAGCACCAATTTCTAGAATATTGCCTTTTTTTAAGATTGCTAAAATTTCTTGTGCTGCCAGAGCTAAGCAACGAGAAAATAAGGGGGAAATTTCAGGAGCAGTAATAAAATCTCCTGGATGGCCAATTTTAGGCAATGCAGACATATAATATCCCAGCCTTGGCGTATAAAGTGCTAGCCCCATAAAGTGAGAAAAAGGGATTGCTCCACCTGCTTGGTGAATATTTTCTCGAATTAAGCTTTGTAATTTCTTGCTATGAATAATTGCTTCTGGACTGGGATGAGGTAGACCTTTAGAAGAAGCTATGGGCATAATAGCTATAATGCTATCTCAATAGGCCATAAACTACTTAGGGATTTATTAAAACTATGCCAAAGCTCCATATAAGGTTTCTTTAGAATTGGGTGGACCTCATTAGGAGCAATCTCTGCAAGTGGTTGTAGTACAAAAGCATAATGAATAATATCTTCTCTAGGAATTTGAACTTTAGGCTGCTGAAGATTAAGTATGAGATCGTCATAAAGCAATAGATCTAAATCAAGAGGGCGGGAGCTAAATCGAGTACCATTCTGTTTACGACCGCACAATTGTTCAATCTTATTAAAGTAAGATACTAAATCTTCTACTGATTCAGTAGTATTAAAGCCCACTACTAAGTTGTAAAAATTATCTCCCTGAAACCCTATAGATTCACTTTCAAAAATTTGTGAAATTGTAAGTGGAGAATATCGATTTTGTAATAAATAAATGCTAGCACGAATATTTTTTTCTTTTTCAATATTACTCCCAATGCTCACATATGCACGTGCCATGCTATTTAAATTATAAGCTAGCTATAGTTATGATAGGTTAGTATGAATTTTTAAGATTGAGAGCGTTCTATAATTATCCCAACACCTTGGGCACCTCGAACCGCATCCAACTTATCTACTTTAAGACGTAGCCAAGGGATTTTAAATTCCTGTAATATAATTTGAGATACTTGTTCTGCTAAAGTCTCAATAAGGAAAAATTCACTATTACCTACAAAATCAATCAGTCGTTTTGCCACAGCTTTATAATCACAAGCGTCATTAATGTCATCACTCATTGCAGCTTTAGCTACATCGGTTACCATTTCTAGATCTAGGGAAACCGTTTGTTTGATTTTACGCTCCCAATCATATATACCAATGATAGTTTCAATGCGTAAATTATTTAAATAAACGATATCCATTTTTAGCTCACATATAATTTATACATAAATTGTTAATCATAACATGCTTATTTATCTAACTCTGCTTGTAGCAAGCTATATTCTAGGATCTTTCTCTAGTGCAATCATTGTCTCAAAACTAGCTCACTTAGGAGATCCTAGGAGTTATGGATCAGGTAATCCTGGAGCAACCAATGTATTACGAGTAGGTGGTAAACGACTTGCTGTAATCGTGTTTCTTGGAGATACTCTAAAGGGGTTCTTTCCAGTATGGATTACGGGATATATAAGTGATTATTCTTGGGTAATTTCAGGTGCTGGGTTAGCTGCATTTCTGGGTCATCTCTATCCTATTTTTTTTAATTTCCGTGGAGGAAAGGGAGTTGCAACTGGATTAGGAGTCCTATTAGGTTTTAATTGGTTTTTAGGTATATTAGTTCTTGCGATTTGGCTGTCTGTTTTTGGGTACAAAAAAATTTCCTCTCTATCTGCGCTTAGTGCAGCAATTGCTGCACCTTTTCTTTCATGGTGGCTAACTTCAGTACCTGCTATTTGTATCGTAACTACAATAATGGCATTACTTTCCCTTTGGCGACATCGTTCCAATATTACTAGAATGTTAAATCGCCAAGAAGATAGATTTTAAAAGCTTTATTTAGGTTAAATATAAATCACGCAATGACCATTTAGGGCGTACTTTGAAATTAAGATCTATTTTTCGACCTGAAATCAGTGATTGATAGCCTGCAAACGCAATCATAGCACCATTATCAGTACAGAAATCTAATCTAGGGTAATATACTTTAATCTTCATTTTTTTACTTATAGCAGAGAATTGATTTCTTAGTGCCTGATTAGCACTTACCCCGCCTGCGATAATTAAACATTTATATCCTGTTTGTTGTAGTGCACGACAACTTTTAGAAACAAGTACATCAACTACTGCATCTTGAAAGGCACAAGCAATATCAGGGGCTGACTCTATTCCATACTTTCTAAACGTATTGAGTGCATAGGTTTTAAGACCACTAAAACTAAAATTAAGATCTGGTCGATCAAGCATCGGTCGAGGAAAATAAAATCTGTGCGGATTTCCAAACTCAGCAAGCTTTGCTAGTGCTGGACCACCGGGATAAGTTAAACCTAGTAGTTTTGCGGTTTTATCAAAAGCTTCCCCAACTGCATCATCAAGAGATTCTCCTAAAACATGGTACTTGCCTATTTCTTTTACAGCAATTAATAGCGTATGCCCACCAGAAACTAATAAAGCACAAAAAGGAAATTTGGGAGGATCTGGCTCTAACATAGGTGAAAGTAAATGCCCTTCCATATGATGAATTGGAATAGCTGGGATATTCCATGCCCAAGCTAAACTTCGACCTACAGATGCTCCTACTAAAAGAGCTCCAATTAATCCTGGCCCTGCTGTGTATGCAACGGCATTTATATCTTGCTTATTAAGATGCGTATATGCTAGAGATTCACGAATTAACGGTAAAAGTTTACGAATATGATCTCGAGCAGCTAGCTCCGGTACAACTCCTCCATATTTAGCGTGAGTTGCTACTTGGCTATGAAGAAAATTAGCAAGTATTCCTTTTTTACCATCATAAATAGCAACTCCTGTTTCATCACAAGAGGTTTCTATCCCTAATATCCGCATAGTATAAAATACAATTGATTTTTTAATTAATGATCCGTAGAATTCTTTAGTTTTAATCTATTATTATAGATGCCTATTCAATACATTTTTATATAAGTTAAGGAGATTTCATGCCAAATGTTAGAGTAAAAGAAAATGAACCTTTTGATATTGCTGTTCGTAGATTTAAAAGAATTTGCGAAAAAGCAGGTATTCTATCAGAAGTTCGCCGTCGTGAGTTTTATGAAAAACCTACCTCTGTTCGTAAACGTAAAGCTGCTGCAGCTGTGAAACGCTCAATGAAAAAAGTAGCAAGAGAGCGAGCAAGATATATTCGTTTATATTAATTATTTGTTCTGGAACAACATAGAATAAGAATTAATGACGACAGAAGCTAGCCAATTAAAATCTCGTTTACAAGAAGATGTTAAAATCGCAATGCGTGCCCAAGATAAAGCTAAACTTGGCGTTCTGCGAATGATAATGGCATCTCTTAAGCAGTATGAAGTAGATACACGATCTATACTAGATGATGAAAAAATTATTGCATTATTAGATAAAATGCTGAAGCAAAGACGGGAATCTTCTGAACAGTATAAAGCAGCAGGTAGGGAAGAGTTAGCAGGAAAAGAGCTATTTGAGCAAACTATAATACAGAACTATATGCCTACTTTGTTAAGTGAAGAGGAGCTTGAAATGATGATCAAAAAAGCGATTGATCAGGTACAAGCAACAACGGTTAAAGATATGGGGAAAGTAATCAATTTACTTAAACCACTTATCCAAGGTCGAGCTGACATGAAAATGTTAAGTGATCAAATAAAAGGAAAACTTACAGCTTAAATATAAATTTTTAAGGAAGTTTTCTAACTCAGATAATGAAAGGAAAAATTCCTCAGGCTTTTATTGACGATCTTATTGAGCGTACCGATATTGTATCTTTAATTGGCAGTCGAGTTACTTTGCGTAAATCAGGTCATCAATATATTGCTTGTTGTCCTTTTCATAATGAAAAAACCCCATCATTTACTGTAAGCCCACAAAAGCAATTCTATCACTGTTTTGGGTGCGGTACTCATGGTACTGCCATTAGCTTTCTTATTGCTTTTGATCACTTAAATTTCGTTGAAGCAATAGAAGAGTTGGCCAGACAAGCAGGTATGCTTATCCCCGGGGAGAATAAGCAGTTTCTAAGTTCTAACCAAAAACTATATGACCTGCTTGCATTTTCGGCTAATTTTTATGCAGCCCAACTGAAAAAATATATTAATAACCCATATATTAAAGCATTTATTCAAAAAAGAGAATTAACTTATTCTATTATTGATAAGTTTCAAATTGGATTAGCTCTTCCTTATTGGGATAATTTGTTAAAAGCCATTCCTTCTCCATTAAAGCCCTATATTGAACCCTCTGGATTAATAATTGATAAGGGAGAAACACACAGTTATGATCGGTTTAGGAACCGTTTTATCTTTTCTATTCATAATCGACAAGGAAAAGTAATAGGTTTTGGTGGGCGGCTTTTAGAAAATCATCCTACATATCCAAAATATCTAAATTCTCCTGAAACACCACTTTTTCATAAAAGAAAGGAGTTATATGGTCTATATCAAGTTATTCAAGCATCACATAGCCATAAGAAATTACTAGTGGTTGAAGGGTACATGGATGTACTTACACTTTTTAATTACGGTATAGAATATGTTGTAGCTACTTTAGGTACTGCAACTACTGTAGATCATTTAACTCGTCTATTCCAAATTACTTCTACAATTGTATTTTGTTTTGATGGAGACAACGCAGGTAAAAAAGCAGCTTGGCATGCCCTCGAAACTGTACTACCTTTATTAAATCAAGGACGGGAAGTCCAGTTTATTTTTTTACCTCATGGAGAGGATCCTGATAGCTTAGTTCGAAGTAAAGGGCGTAGTACTTTTGAGGAATATGTTAAAGGGGCACAGCCACTATCTGAGGTATTATTGAACACAATAAAAGAGAAAGTAAATTTATATAGTATCGATGGTCGAGCTCGCTTCATTGAATTGATTTGGCCTCTAATACGTAAAATTCCTTCAGGTATCTACCAAGATATGCTACTTATACATCTTGCGGAAATAGCAAAAATAGAATACGACGTATTAGTTAATAGATTAAGAGCAAAAAATAACTCTACAATTACTGTCCAAGAGCTAAAAAAAAATAAAAATAAAGAAAATATATCTACACCAGCTCAAAAAATACTCACTATTCTTATTCAAAACCCTCATTTAATTACATTAGTTCCTAAAGATTTCTCACTAGATGGAGTCGTAGAGTTAGATGTAGAGCTGCTTAATAATATCATTAAGCTACTAATAGATAAACCTAACTTAAATACAGCCGCTCTGCTTGAATACTGGAGAAATTCAGAGTTATATCCCTATTTAGGACAGCTAGTAAAGAAGGAATTATTTATTACTGATGAGGACATAGCGATTGAATTAGAAAGTACAATTAACTGTTTAAGAAAACAGATTGCAGGTAAACAGGCAACTATATTAGCTAACCATTTAGCTTTAAGCGATACAGAGCAAAATGAATTACGTGCATTACTAGCTGTTAAATAGTTCTATAGGTATATGATAACTACATATTTAATGTAAACTAATATATAAATATATAACTTTATATAAAGTTTGAAAAATGGAACAAGATCGCCAATCCCAGTTAAAATTACTAATTATTAAAGGAAAGGATAGGGGTTACTTATCCTATAGTGAAGTCAATGATCACTTACCTGAAGATATTATGGACCCAGAACAAGTAGAAGATATCATTACTATGTTTAATGATATGGGGATTACTGTTCATGAGGATATATCAGAGACAGATGATCTAACCCTCATGGATTCGGCAGATATTGCTGATGAGGAAGTTGTAGAAGAAACTGCTGCTGCTCTTGTTTCTGATGGAGAATTTTCTCGAACCTCTGATCCCGTTCGTATGTATATGCGAGAGATGGGTAGCGTTGAACTTTTAACCCGTGATGGGGAAATTCATATCGCTAAGAAAATTGAAGAGGGCATGTATCAGATTTACAGTGCTTTATCTCGGTTTCCAGATAGTACAGCAAAGCTATTACTGCAATACAAAAAAGTAGAGTCAGGAGAGATTCGTATATCTGATGTAATATCTGGGTTTCATGATCTAGATGACAATACTACTACTCAAGTAGCTTCAGAGGATTCTGAAGATTCAGAAAATATTGGTAAAGAGGAAGACAGTCAACTTGATCCTCAAAAAGTTAAAAAACAATTTAGCCAGCTTAAAAAAGTATATAAGCGTTATCAAGATACCCTTGTAGGCGGAGATGATAAAAAGCGAGTTAAAGCACTTGAGGCAATGAGTAAATGTTTTCTAGAGTTTAAACTCGTACCTAATATTTTTAAAGATCTTACAGATGAGCTGCATTCAATTGTTACAAAAATTCGTGAGCACGAGCGAGTTATTATGCAGATTGCCGTACATGAGTCAGGAATGCTACGGCAAGAGTTTTTGTCTTCCTTTCAAGGGCATGAAAATGATTTGAGCTGGGTAGAAACTCATATTAAATCAAAAAAGAATTATTCTTCTGCTTTAAAGAATAATAAAGATATTATTCAGGAAACCCAGAAAAAACTAGTTGCTTTAGAAAAAGCCGCTTCTATGAGTATTACTGAAATTAAAGAAACAAACCGATCTTTATCTATCGGTGAAGCTCGAGCTAAAAGGGCTAAAAAGGAAATGGTTGAAGCTAATTTACGCTTAGTCATTTCAATCGCTAAAAAATATACTAATCGCGGTCTTCAGTTTTTAGATTTAATTCAAGAAGGTAATATCGGCTTAATGAAAGCAGTAGATAAATTTGAATATCGCAGAGGATATAAATTTTCTACTTATGCTACTTGGTGGATACGGCAAGCAATTACCAGATCTATTGCAGATCAAGCGCGGACTATTCGGATTCCTGTGCATATGATTGAAACAATCAATAAGTTAAGTCGAATTTCTCGACAAATGCTACAAGAGATGGGCAGAGAACCCACTCCGGAAGAACTTGCTGAACGAGTGGAAATGCCAGAAGATAAGGTGCGTAAGGTATTAAAAATAGCAAAAGAGCCTATCTCAATGGAGACTCCCATAGGCGATGATGAAGATTCTCACTTAGGGGACTTCGTTGAGGATATAGATACAATTTCTCCTGCAGATTCTGCAATTTTTTCTGGATTACAGGAGACAACACAGGTAATATTATCAGGACTAACACCTCGAGAAGCTAAAGTATTGAGAATGCGTTTTGGAATTGATATGAGTACAGATCATACCTTAGAGGAAGTAGGGAAACAATTTGATGTTACCCGAGAGCGGATTCGTCAAATTGAGGCAAAGGCACTGCGTAAATTGCGTCACCCTTCTCGTTCTGAGCAATTACGTAGTTTTTTAGATATAGGTAGAAAGTAAGTTAAGTAGGGCCTATAGCTCAGTTGGTTAGAGCAGGGGACTCATAATCCCTTGGTCGTAGGTTCGAGTCCTACTGGGCCCACCAAGTTCTACGAATAGTCTTCAAATAAAAATGATAACCTTGATAAATTCAGCTAGGTTACAGATCACTATAATTATTTGTATCATTTCTTGTTCTATCTTTTATTTTAGTGGAGAGTACCTAGCACTTCATCCCAAAATATTTGGGAATCAAATGTTTATCCCTAATATTACTATAGGGAATTTTGCTTTTTTACTTAAAACAGTAGGACAAATTCTTTTTGTACCTGCTGCAGTTATTATTATTAGGGTATATGTTGCAGAGAAGAGTCGTATTCTAACTCAAGAAAATAGTTAGAAATACCACAATTGCTATTTATATTAGGTTGGTGGCCAGGGGCAGAATCGAACTGCCGACACAGGGATTTTCAGTCCCTTGCTCTACCGACTGAGCTACCTGGCCTCGCTAGATAAAAATTATTCCCCATATACTATCACATATGAATTATTAAACAAGATTGTATCAACAGTTATATCAGCTAGAATAGATCTTTTACTCACCAAGGTGATTTATGTTTCCTGTCCTACCTATATTTCTTCTTGGATTACCCTTTATTGAAATTTATTTATTTATTGTAATCGGTAGTAAACTTGGAGCAGGAGCTACAATACTACTTTGCTTTATTACCGCATTATTAGGAGGAAATTTAGTCCGGCATCAGGGGTTTTCTATTTTACGTAATGTGCAATTTATGGGAGCCAGAGGAGAGACCCCAGCACTTAAGATGCTAGAGGGTGTAGTGATTCTTATATCTGGTATTCTTCTAATCATTCCAGGGTTTTTTACTGATTTTTTAGCTCTTTTAGGATTAATACCTAGTATACGCAAGCTATTTATTACTTATTTTATCTTTCGTAACTTTTCTAAAGTAACAATGTATAGTGCTGGAACACAGAACACTTTCTATCAAAATAAAACCCGTATTATTGAAGGACAAGCTAAAAAAGAAAAAGAATAAATATTTATTCTTTTTCTTTTAATTGACTTATTTTTAAATTTTATCTATTATTAGCACTCATTATAGGTGAGTGCTAATAGCGCATACTCTCTTGAAAGTAAAAAAGAGTATCCCTATAACAAAACAATGTAACTAAAAAATTTCTGTCATTTATAGACATTCTAAAGTAGTGAGGAAAAATTAATGAAGATTCGCCCGCTTCATGATCGTGTTATTGTTCGCAGAACAGAAGAAGAAAAAACCTCTGCTGGTGGAATTGTGATTCCAGATACAGCTGCCGAAAAACCCATTCGTGGAGAAGTCATTGCCGTAGGTAATGGTAAAATCCTAGAAAATGGGCAAACTAGATCTCTTGATGTTAAGGTTGGAGATAAAGTGCTTTTTGGTAAATATTCTGGTACAGAAGTGAAAGTAGATGGTGAAGAACTACTTGTGATGCGCGAAGACGATATCATGGCAGTTTTTCATGGCTAAACAGTAGAAGTAAGTTTATTTAACTAATTAATTGTAATAGAGGATTAAATTAAGTATGTCTGCTAAAGAAGTAAAATTTAGCGAAGATGCACGTCATCGTATGGTGCGTGGAGTTAATGTTTTAGCCGATGCGGTAAAAGTTACTTTAGGCCCTAAAGGACGTAATGTAGTTTTAGAAAAAAGCTTTGGTGCTCCTACTATCACTAAGGATGGAGTAAGCGTCGCTAAAGAAGTTGAACTTAAAGATAAGTTTGAGAATATGGGCGCTCAAATGGTTAAAGAGGTTGCTTCTCAAACTTCTGATGTTGCTGGTGATGGTACAACCACTGCTACAGTGTTAGCCCAAAGTATGTTGAGGGAAGGGATGAAAGCAGTTGCTGCTGGTATGAACCCTATGGATCTTAAGCGAGGCATTGATAAAGCAGTTATAGCGGCGGTTGAGGAGATGAAGAAATTATCTAAGCCTTGTGCAGATAATAAAGCGATCGCTCAAGTAGGTACTATTTCTGCTAATTCTGATGAAACTGTAGGAAATATTATTGCTGAAGCAATGCAGAAAGTAGGTAAAGAAGGAGTAATTACGGTAGAAGAGGGATCTGGTTTAGAAAATGAACTAGATGTAGTTGAAGGAATGCAGTTTGATCGTGGTTACTTATCTCCTTACTTTGTAACCAATCAGCAGTCTATGGCTTCTGAGCTAGATAATCCTTATATCCTCA
The DNA here is from genome assembly GCF_902810445.1 of Candidatus Nitrosacidococcus tergens. Classification (NCBI taxonomy): domain Bacteria; kingdom Pseudomonadati; phylum Pseudomonadota; class Gammaproteobacteria; order Chromatiales; family Chromatiaceae; genus Candidatus Nitrosacidicoccus; species Candidatus Nitrosacidicoccus tergens. The sequence goes on from NZ_LR778175.1 coordinate 31,096, forward strand.
TCCATGATAAAAAAATCTCTAATATTCGGGAATTACTTCCTATCTTAGAGAATGTAGCAAAAGCAAGTAGACCTTTACTTATCATTGCTGAAGATGTAGAAGGAGAAGCTCTAGCTACGCTAGTGGTAAATACTATTAGAGGTATTGTGAAAGTATGTGCTGTTAAAGCTCCTGGGTTTGGAGATCGCCGTAAAGCTATGCTAGAAGATATTGCTGTGCTTACTGGTGGTACTGTTATTTCTGAAGAAGTAGGTTTGTCCTTAGATAAAGCATCATTAGATGACTTAGGCCAAGCCAAGAGAATTAGCGTTAGCAAAGAAAACACTACAATTGTTGATGGGGCAGGTAATACAAATAACATTAAAGCTCGAGTAGAGCAAATTCGTGTTCAAATGGAAGAAGCTACTTCTGAGTACGATAAAGAAAAACTTCAAGAGCGAGTAGCTAAACTAGCTGGTGGCGTTGCAGTTATCAAGGTAGGTGCTGCTACTGAAATGGAAATGAAGGAGAAAAAAGCTCGTGTTGAAGATGCACTTCATGCCACTCGTGCAGCAGTGGAAGAAGGAGTTGTTCCTGGTGGTGGCGTTGCCTTAATTCGTGCTTTACTTGCTATTAAAGATCTTAAAGGGGTAAATCATGATCAAGATGTGGGAATTAATCTTGCTCGCCGTGCGATGGAAGAGCCATTACGCCAAATTGTGCATAATGCTGGAGAAGAAGCCTCAGTTATCGTGAACACCGTTAAAGAAGGGTCAGGGAATTTTGGCTATAATGCAGCTACTGGTGAATTTGGTGATATGATTGCTATGGGGATCTTAGATCCTACAAAAGTATCTAGGACTGCACTACAAAAAGCCGCTAGTGTATCTGGTTTAATGATTACTACGGAAGCTATGATTGCAGAGGCACCTAAGGATGAAGGTTCAGTTGCTGGTGGTGGTGCTCCAGGTATGGGTGGTATGGGCGATATGGGAATGATGTAGCTTCCTACTTAGCCCATCTTAGTTAGTATTTTAAGGAAGGTCCTAGAAAAGTTTCTAGGGCCTTTTTTATTGTATTAGGAGAAAAATTTATGAAACCGATTGCAAATCTTATAGCAAGGGTATTAATCGCTCAGGTTTTTATTTTAGCTGGGATTTCTAAGATAGGTACGGGATATACAGGTGTCCAAGAATATATGAATTCAGTAGGAGTTCCTAGCGAGCTGCTACCTTTAGTGATATTTATCGAATTAGGAGGAGGCATAGCTTTAGCTCTCGGCTTCTTAACGCGCTGGACTGCATTAATTTTAGCTGTTTTTACGATAATAGCTGCAGTACTTTTTCATGCTAATTTTTCCGATCAAATGCAAGTAATTGCCTTTACAAAAAATATAGCAATTTCTGGTGGATTGTTATTATTAATGTGCTATGGTGGCGATAAATATAGCTTAGATGTAAGGCAGACTAAAGACAAAACAGGAGTTTAGTTTTATAATTAAGATGTTAATTTACAACTAATGAGGAGAGGAATGTAGATGAAATCTTTATTAACTACTTTAAGCGTATTGTTATTATGTTCTGTGTCATTTGCCACATTAGCAGAAGAAACTACTACTGAAAAACTAGAAGCAAAAACTAATGATGCAAAAAGAGCAGCTCAAACAAAAGTGAACAGAGCCAAGGAAGCAACCTGTACAGATGGTACTATGAAGTGTCTTGGAGAGAAAATAAAAGACAGAACAGTGGAAGCTTATGATGCTACAAAAGATAAAGCTGTAGAGCTTAAGAATAAAGCAGATTAAAAATGATAAAGGTAGCTATATATTCGCTAATTATATAGCTACCTTTTTAATTATTTTTTGTAAAATTAATATTCTTGTTATTCTGTTTTTTGAGTTTGATCATCAGCTGCTTGATCCATCTCTAACTCGCTGATTTTTCCATCCTTATTCCTATCCATATCATTGAATAGAGTTTTGCTATATTGATCTATCTCTAACTCACTTATCTTTCCATCTTTATTTTTATCCATGTCTTCAAATAATTCTTTATTATATAAGTCCCTCTCTAATTCGCTAATTTCTCCATCTTGATTTCTATCCATATTTTTAAATAGAGCCCTATTGTACTCTTTAGATTTATCCATTATTCCATTGTTAGATCTACTTTCATTATTATTAGATCCGCTATCACTTAAACTAGAAGCTGATAGGGATGAAAGTAAAAACCCAATAAAGTAGGTAATTCTTATATTTTTAGTCATTTGTGACCCCCATTTCTTTTTTGCTGATATACCCATCGCTGTCAGTATCCAAGTGTCCAAAATTACGTTCAGTGCCCGCCTCAAATTCCTCAACGCTCACCTTTCCATCTCCATTTCTATCGAGCAATCTAAGTAAATTATGAACCGCCCTTTTGCGCTCTTCTTCTTGGTATTTAGGATGATCGGGAGGTATATAATCTGGGCTCATAGGAAATGGCAGCCCACCAGTGGCAATAGCCCGATCTGGGGTACCTACTATTGTAGTTAGATAAATAGCAAATAGTAGAAAAATTCCAAAAACTCTAAAGAGAGCTTTACCCATAGCTTATTTCTCTTCTAGTTCTTAATTCTAAGGAATTAGAGTAAGGTTTAATCTTAAATTTTTATTATTACTATTTATGAATAACACCCATTTCTTCTCTGCTAATATAGCCATCCCCATTAGTATCTAGGTGACTAAAATTACGTTCAGTACCTTCTTCAAACTCTTCTATACTTACTCTTCCATCTCCATTTCTGTCTAGAGATCGAAGTAATTCATGAATCATTTTTCTACGCTTTTCTGCATCGTACTTAGGGCGATCCGGGTGGCTTGGAGGGACATATTCAGGATCCATAGGGAATGGTAATCCACCAGTAGCAAAAGCTGAAGGGACAGTTAAAGGAAATAAAAAAATGGAAGAAGTAGCTAAAGGCAATAAAAAAAGCCCACCAAGAGTAAAATTACCTATTGTCCTAATAATCTTTTCCATGAGCTTTTTACTCTCTTATATAATAATTATTCCTATTCTGCAGCTTTTAACTGCAGGGCAAAAATAGACAGATTGGCTAGATAAATAATATATTATTGAGATTAATATACCATAAATATACCATACTATTATTTACCTACTAAAAATCTAAAATCAGTTAGCAGGATTATATTCTAATTGATCCCTACACGATAAGCTTCCTCTTGTTTCAAGACAGCTAAATAAAGCTCTCGATCACTAAGATAACCATCTCCGTCAAGATCGATTGCATGGAACCGATCATCAGCAGCTAAATCTACTTCTAATTCACTGATTTTGCTATCTTTATTTATATCTAATTCTTGAAAGAATTGTTCATTAACCTCTTTCTGTGCATTTTTATAAGTCGCATTAGCAGATGTCTGATCTTGAGCAGAGCTAGGAATGGTTAGTGTTAGTGCGAAAACTCCACCAAGAATGGCTGAATAGCTGATAAATTTTGAATTTTTCATATACATATGTACTCTCCTTTTTAGTATGGAAGGATTTATAAACATCCATCCGCCCTAAGAATAGGATCTATTATGAAAAATTCAAGACGATGAAAGAGATATTTTTATGAAAAACACCTTACATTGAAGTAAATATCTAAATAATAGATAAGCTTATCGTTTTGTTTAGCTTTAAATTTAACGGGAAATCAGCATTTATTTTTAATCTTGCTACCCTTTTATGCATACAAAGTAGCTATCTTATCTTGAAAAAAATTTTTTTTTGTGTAAATTAGTTATCAAAACTAGTGAGATGGCATTCTCCTATAACCGCCATTATGGCTAATAATGCCTACAACTTCCTAAGAATGGGAGAGGTGGGTGTTTTTCTGTATCTTTAGCTATAGCCCTCCCTCTTATTTCTTTCCTAGGAAGATATTAAAAAGGCGAGAGGAGATTAATCTATAGCTATATTCCTACTCATAGACTCTCTTCTACTCGTCCCTATAAATTTAATTTAGGAGAAGAGATGTTATCTACTATCCTTATAATCATTGTAATTACAGCAAGCATTCAAGCTCTCTTTGGGGTGGGTGTTTTACTTTTTGGTACCCCTCTGCTTTTATTGATTGACTATCCCTTTATCGATGCATTGATTATTCTTTTACCCATTTCTATTAGTATTAATCTACTTCAGATCATAAAGAATTACCCTAATATTGATTGGTTATTTTATAAAAAAATTCTTTTCTACACCATTCCTTTCGTAGTTATTTTCCTTTATTTAGTAACCCGCATAAGCCTTAATATAGGGCTTATTATAGGGTTATTTTTAGTTTTTGTGGCTTTAAAGAGCACCTCTCAGTATATTGCGGTAAAGGTAGAAAAACTGATGCATTATGAGCGAATCTACTTTATCGCTATGGGAATAGTGCATGGGCTGACTAATTTAGGAGGATCTTTACTTACCGCAGCTGTGCATGCTACAGGAGGAAGTAAGGATAGAATGCGAGGAACTGCGGCTATCTCTTATGGCACATTTGCTATTTTTCAGCTAGCTACACTATCTGCTGTAGCACTTAAGGAAGTTAACATTTCTTGGTCTCATTTAACTTACCTAGCCGCTGGTATTAGTGCGTTCTTTATTGCAGATCATCTAGTTTATACCAAAATTAACAACGAGCAATATAGCAAAATTTTTGCTGGATTTTTATTTATCTCAGGTATATCTCTGATCGGCAAGTCTATTCAGGCAATTGGATAAGTGAAATTTCAACTATCGCTCACTAGATCCTGGTGTGATTTATATTTCATTCTGATTTTAGGATTCAGCCAAGTGCTTATCTTGAAATCTGCGATAGCTGCAGCAGATAATTCTTTTCCCAAAATACCACAGGCTTGGATTGATAGAAATATTGAACAGAAAATTGTGAGTTTAGAAGGCTGGCTAGAGCCCTACAAGAAAGTTGCCCTTTATGCAAGAACAACTGGCTATCTAGATATACTTTATGTAGATGTAGGATCTAGTGTTAAAAAAGGAGAGGTTCTTGCCCAACTTAGTGTTCCTGATCTTGAAGCAGATTATCGGATGGCAAGAGCTTATCTCTATGAAGCAAAAGCTAAGCTTAGCCAAGCTGAGGCAGTTTATAAATTCAAAGCACGAATCGCAGAGCGTCTCCATGGACTCTATAAGAGTATGCAAATGGCTGTAACCGCAGATGAAATTGATATTGCTGATGCTGAAAAAGTCACTGCTGAGGGTGAAGTTGCTGTTAGTAAAGCAGCTATTAAAGTTGCTCAAGCTAAATTTGAGAATCTCAAGGTAAATTTATCATTTAAAGAGGTGATTGCACCGTTTACTGGTGTAGTTACTCAGCGTTTTATACATACAGGTAGCCTTATAGTAGCAGGAAACTCAAACAGCCAGCCACTCATTGAACTTATTCAAGTCGAAAAATTACGCTTAGTAGTTAATATCCCAGAGCGAGTAGCACCTTATATCCAGATAGGAGATACCCTTCAAGCCCGATTTAACTCCTTACCTGGCCTAGTATTTGAAAGTAAAGTAAGCCGTATTGCAGGGCTTATCTCTTCTAGTAATCATGAAATGCACATTGAAGCAGATCTTAAATTACAGGAAGGGTTACATCCAGGATTACGTGGTGTGATCGCAATTTTTCTATCGAGTCCCTAAAGAAGATGAAGTATCATTTGTTTCAACTAAAATTATTTTTTATGTACTCATTTTTAGGAGTGCTACTATTACTAATAAGCAGCATAGGATGGGCACAAGATCCTAATAAAGATATAAATTATTTAGAAGTGGTGAATGAGATACTACGGACTAATCTTGATATCCTATCATCAATTTTAAACGAAGAGATGGCTTATCATCGTTTGCAAAGCGAGCGACATGCTCTAGTTCCTACTCTTAGTGCAGGAGGAGAATTTTTTCGTAATAGTGGGCAAACACAAAGTTCTACAGGTCAGATTTTTAGAGATCTAAATTTTTCTCGTTACCAGCCACAAGTTTCATTAAACTTTAATTTAAATATTGGTGAGCAGCTATACTTATCTCGTTCCGCTTGGAATGAATATGAAAGTTCTCGATTTCAGATCTCAGATACTAGGCAAAAAATATTACTTATTGTCAGTGAGCTCTATCAAAAGCTTTTACTGAGTAGAGAGGGTATAAGGATTGCTGAACAGCTCACTCAAAACAGTAGCCAAGTCTTTAACATCATAAGGTCACGAACTGAAGCAGGAGTAGCATTAACTTCTGATATGATACAAATTCAAGCTAAGCTTGCTTCTAATAAGGAACAAATAGTTAAAGCTAAAAATCAATGGGTACAGGTGAGTATTCAGCTAGCTCATCTATTAAGATGGGATCCTAATATTAATCTGATACCCTCTGAAGTACTAATACCACAACCTAGTGTATATCAGGTATTAAGATCATTATCTCCTGAGTTTCAAGTTGCCGAGCGCCCCGATATTAAAGCAGCAAGATGGGCAAGTGTGGCTGCTGATGAACAGAAAAAAGCTACTCAATGGGATTTTTGGGGACCTTCACTCTCGCTAAGAGCTGCCTACATTCAGTTGGGTGATAAAACTAATAACTTAGACTCAGGAGAACGATATTTTACTGCCCTCTCTTGGGATTTCTCTTGGTCAGATTGGGATCAAATTAAAGTGCAAAGTCGAAAAGCAGATTTGGCAAGAGTCCAGCTTGAAAAGCTTAATGATCAAGCCAGAGCAGAGATTTTAGAAGCTACTCAAGATATTAAAGCAACTTTAGAACGAATTCCTTTAGCTAAAGAGAGTTTAACTGCTGAAGAAGATACTTTGAAACTAATTATTGCACGTTACCTTGCAGGAAAAACATTGTTAATTGATGTGCTACTTGCCCAAGATAGATTGGCACAAGCACAACTAAATGCGGCAAAGACAATAGCAGCATACAATCTAGCTCAGATGAATTATCTTGCTGCTGTGGGACAACTAGATCGCACTACTCTCTTTGAGCTTTATCAAGTTCAGTATGATGGAGTAGAGAGATGAAGCAGTTACTTGCTATTGCTTTAGGTGGATCAGCAGGTGCCATATTGCGTTTTGTGATTTCAAATGGTGTTTATCAGGGGCTTGGCCGTGTATTCCCCTATGGTACTTTAGCAGTTAACCTGATAGGTTGCTTTTTAATGGGTTTATTAACTGAAGTTCTTTTACTACAACCACCCAGTGGGCTTACAATTACTTATCGCCCCGCTATTCTTGTAGGACTTTTTGGTGCGCTCACCACTTTTTCAACTTTCTCTTTAGAGACTATCTATTTAATCGAACGAGGCTATCTCTTAAGAGCAATGAGCAATATTGTTATCAGTGTTAGTTCTTGTCTATTTGTTACTTGGATAGGACTTCTTTCTGGAAGAGTTTTGTTTTTTTATAAGAGTGGTGCTGTTCGTTTATTTGGCTGGCTTCTACCTTATGGTATTCTTTTTATAAATTTTATTGGTGCTTTTTTAATTGGTCTTTTTACACAAGTACTTGTACAGCAAATAGCAGTATCAACTGAATACCGAGCTGCTATTATGGTGATACTGACAGGATTATTTACTACATTCTCTGGTCTTTACTTTATTTTATATCTCCTTACTGAAGGATATACATTCAAACAGGAATTACATAATTTACTTATTTTATTTCTTATCAATATGATGACTTGCATTATTGCAGTTTGGGTCGGTTTACTAGCGGGTAAACAATTTCAATAGGAGATAAATAAGGAAGAGGGCTATCGCTTAATTAAAACGCAGAATTTAAACACTTGTATCTACTAAGAATTCTTAGTAGATACAAGTATCTATTTTTTATGAAATAATTGTCTTGTTAATTTAATAATATTACTTAGCCTATTTTCAGTTAATTCTCGGCTAGCATACTTATAAGTATTTGATATGTACTATCAGGTGTAATTAGTCTAGATTGGGCAACTTTAGTATAGTTAGCCTCTTGATTTAACTGAGCAATATAAAGCTCCTCTTCACTAAGATAACCATCTCCATTGAGATCTATATTTTTAAATCTCTTATTTGCTGCTAGATCAATTTCCAGCTGGCTAATTTTCCCATCTTTATTTATATCTAATTCCTTAAATAATTGCTCTTTATTTATATCTAACTCCCTATAGAGTTTTTCTCCTTGAGTTTCTTCCCGTACCTTATATTTATAACTAGAATCAGAACTGGGTCGATCACCAGCAAAGACAGAAAAAGATACACTAATAGCAAGAATTCCACTAAAAATTGTTAAGCAACAAGCATTTTTCAAATTTCTTTTTTTCATAACGTCTCTCCTTATTTTGTACTCACTTCTATCATAGGAATGAGTGTCTCTCTCATCAATTAAGATTAGACAGCATCTGCAAAAAATCAAGAAAATTTATTGAAAAGTAAAGAGAGAGTACTGAAAATATTTTTAGGGAAAGACTTGAAATGGAGAGCATAAATTAGCCTTACAAAAAGATGTAAGGCTAATTTTTAAAGTGTTAGTAAAGCAATTTACTAATCGTCTGAATGCTGGTGTTTTTTCTTCATTTCTTTCGCAGCTGCTGCCGCTTCGTCTTTAGTAACATATCCATCTTTGTTAGCATCTACTTTATCGAATCGTGCAGTAGCCGCTGCTTGTGCTTCTTGCTTACTAATTTTACCATCCCCATCTGTATCCATTTTACTAAACATTTTTTCCATATGTTTTTCATGTCTACTTTCCTTATCTGAGTCAGCAAAAGCAGAAATAGAAAATATTAGTGATAAAGCACCACCGAAAATGAATAAATTACGTAACATTTTAATAGAGGTGATCTTCATTAGAATACTCCTTTTAAGATTTAAAAAATAAATAAAGAAAATATTATCTAGCGATACATCCAACTAATTATTGTTGTCTGCATCTCTATGATGTTTTTCCCAACTTCCACGATTGCCACCATGGTGCTCTTCTCCTTCATTCCCATAATTACCATGGTGCTTATTACCTTTGTTTTCATTGTTCATAGAAGAGCCAAGCTCATCTTGAGTAATATACCCGTCATTATTGGAATCAACTTTATCAAATCGATCTTTTAATGAGCCTTGAGCTTCATCTTTGCTGATTTTACCATCTCCATTCGAATCCATTTTGCTGAACCACTCTCCTCTGTTTCCTTCTTGAGATGAGGCAGCAAATATTGGAGTAGAAAATATTAAAAACAGTGCACCACCAACTATTAACAAATTACGCAAAAAAATAGTTTTCACTGAACACTCCTTCTAGTATTTATAGCATTTAAAAATGAAAATTAGTTAAGAAAACAGCTCTATCGCTTATATCTATTACGATGAAATGTATTCAAACTCTTGCTTTGACTAGTTGATATATCAAATTGTTCCACATCATCCCAAATTTTTGACTCCTCTTTAATAATTCTTGAATCTCAGACCAACTAAATAGGGAGTTTTTTAAAATATCATAGGTGTTAAATAGAACTTTTAAGTAATTATTATTTTTTCTATAATCAATCCATTTTTTTCCTAACCATCCGAGGGTAATTACTATCCATAGGATGGGGGTAATAGGTAAATGAAGAAAGATGGTATTTAGTGAATAGGGAGGAATAGTAGTAAATGAAAAAATAATTATCCATGCCAATATTTTTAAGATAAATAATCCAAATCGCCAAAGTTCTGCTAAAATTCTAAACGTGGAGTTACCTGATTTTTTAGACTGATAACGGCTATGGGGCATGGTTCGGACTCGAATAGTATCAAGTGCATTTAAACAATCTTTATAAATCAGAATATCCATTATTAACCAATCTAACTCCTGACAATGGATTTGGGGAAACTTTAAATAGTCAGTAATTACAGTTTCTAACTCCGTCTCTTTAAAAGATAAGTTCTGCCAGTCATATTCCTTATTTTCTTTACTTCTATGATTCCAAATTATTTCAGGGATACTTTTACCATTCTTCCAATGGATAGAAGTAGATAAATTATCAATTATAGATTCTGCCCTTTCTAGAAGATGATCTTGGTTAGGATCTTTAGCGGTTTGAGCAGTGATTTGTTGAATAAGTATTTCTTTTGTCATTACTTGATTTTAGCCACTTAAAAATAAGAATTATATTTGTAAATACGATAATTTTTACCATGATAAGCTACCCTAACATCAATCCAATAGCGGTTTCTTTAGGACCAATTCAAGTTCATTGGTATGGTCTTATGTATCTGATTGGATTTATTGCTGGTTGGTGGTTGGGACGAATTCGAGCTAAGAAGCCTCAATCAGGGTGGACTCAAGAGCAAGTAGATGATCTTCTTTTCTATATAGTTTTAGGGATTATCTTAGGAGGGCGTATTGGTTATATGCTCTTCTATAGTTTTGATTATTTAATTGAAAACCCATTGAGTGTTTTTAAAGTATGGCAAGGGGGTATGTCCTTTCATGGCGGATTACTTGGTGTACTTACAGCAATGGGTATTTATGCGTATAAAACAGGAAAGCTCTACTTCCAAGTTACAGATTTTATTGCACCTTTAATTCCCATTGGATTAGGAACGGGGCGTATTGGAAATTTTATTAATGGTGAACTATGGGGAAAAGTAACCACTCTTCCTTGGGGTATAGTATTTCCTGATCCTAGAGCAGGAGATCTACCCCGTCATCCCTCTCAACTTTATGAAGCTAGTTTAGAGGGTCTTATTTTATTTTTAATTTTATGGTTTTTTTCTGCAAAAAAAAGACCTACTAAGGCAGTTTCTGGCTTATTTTTAACCTGCTATGGGGTATTTCGATTTGCAGTGGAGTTCGTGCGGATACCTGATTCTCAGCTAGGTTATCTGGCATTTAATTGGCTTACTATGGGACAAATTCTAAGTTTGCCTATGATTACCCTAGGCATTGCTCTTTTCGGATGGGCTTATTTAAAGCGTACTTCTTAAGTTTGTAGATTTTAAATATGCAGCAATACCTCAATTTACTTAAAATAGTCTTAGAGACTGGTAAATATCGGAAAGATAGGACGGGAACAGGTACTCGATCAATTTTTGGGCATCAAATGCGATTTGATCTGCAACAGGGTTTTCCCTTAGTTACTACTAAAAGATTGCATACTCGTTCTATCTTTGTAGAGTTACTTTGGTTTTTAAAAGGGGATACTAATATTCGATATCTTCATAAATACAATGTTACTATTTGGGATGAGTGGGCAGATACTCATGGGGAGCTAGGACCTGTTTACGGCAAACAGTGGCGTGCTTGGCCTCTAGCAAATGGAGAAACTTTAGATCAGATCTCAAGCACTATAGATCAAGTTAAAAATAATCCCTATAGCCGTCGTCATGTGGTCGTAGCCTATAACCCTGCAGACATAGATAAAATGGCGTTACCCCCGTGCCATGCTTTATTTCAATTTTACGTTGCAGAACGTAAATTATCTTGCCAACTTTACCAGAGAAGTGCTGATTTATTTTTGGGCGTACCCTTTAATATTGCCTCTTATGCTCTTCTTACTCATCTAATAGCCGAACAATGTGATTTAGAGGTAGGAGAATTTATCTGGACAGGAGGTGATATACATCTTTATCAAAACCATACCGCCCAAGCAGAAAAGCAGCTTACCCGTACTCCCTACTTGCTGCCTAAACTTCATATTAAAAGAAAACCTAGTTCTATATTTGAGTATACCTACGAAGATTTAGAGGTTTTAGACTATAAAAGCTACTCAACAATTAAAGCAGCTATTTCTATATAAATTAAAATGGCAATTTCTCTTGTAGTAGCCATGGATAATAACTGTTTAATAGGCAATCAAAATAAGTTACCTTGGAAGTTGCCTGCTGATTTAAAATATTTTCGCAAATTAACTATAGGGAAATCAGTGCTTATGGGAAGAAAAACCTATGAGAGTATTGGACATCCCTTAGAGGGTAGAGAAAATATTATTCTTACCAATAACTCTCGCTATATTGTGAAAAAATGCACTATAATAAATAGTTTAAAAGATGTATTACAGATCGCTCAAGAAAAAAAACTCATGGTAATTGGCGGTGCTTCTATATATGAGCAAATGCTTACCTATGCTCAGAATATTTACTTAACTCATATTCATGGAGAATTTCATGGAGATAGTTGGTTTCCCTATTTTGATAAGAAAGTATGGAGCGAGGTTTGGAAAGAATCCTATCATCCTAATGAAAGAAACCCTTATAGTTATGATTTCATCAAATTAGTGAAGCTAGCCTGATCAAATAATCCCTTGTTCTGCAAAAGAAAGGGAACTCTCTCCATCGCCCACAATTATATGATCTAATACCCTTATATCTATCAGTGCTAAAGCCTCTTTTAAGTGTTGCGTAATTTTTTTATCCGCTTGGCTTGGTTCTGCTATACCAGAGGGGTGATTATGGGCAAAAATTACTGCTGCTGCATTATGGTTTAATGCTTTTTTTACTACTTCACGAGGATAAACACTTGCACTATTAATAGTGCCCCTAAATAATTCTTCGAAGGCAAGTATATGGTTTTGGTTGTCTAAGAAGAGACAAGCAAAAACTTCAAATGGATAAGATCGCAAATGTGCTACTAAATATCGTTTAGTATTTTGAGGATCGGTCAAGATATCTTTTTCACTCAAGGTAGATGCTAAATAACGACGACTCATTTCCAAACACGCCTGTAGTTGGGTATATTTCGCTATCCCTAGGCCAAGAACATTACAAAATTCTTTTTGGTTAGATTCTAGCAGTGACCGTAACCCACCAAAACGCTCCAAAAGATCTCTAGCTAAATCAACTGCAGTTTTTCCAGAAATACCAGTACGTAAAAAAATAGCAAGCAATTCTCCATCAGATAGAGCACTTGCTCCTCGCTGTAGAAGCTTTTCCCGAGGTCTTTCTTCTATAGGCCAATCAGTTATTGCCATAAAATTTTAATTTTTAATACCTGTTTATATAGCTTTATTATATAAATTTATGGTAAATATACCGAATATAGAATCGAGTGTTAAAAATAGTTAGAACTACTTATATATTTATTGATTTTGAATTTTAAGCAAAATAGTGCTTCTATGGGAAATAAGCTTTATATAAAAACCTACGGCTGCCAAATGAATGAATATGATTCTACAAGAATGGCAGATATGCTTTATAAATCCCATGGATTGGAACGTACTTCAAACCCTGATGAAGCTGAAGTATGGTTGCTTAACACTTGTTCTGTTAGAGAAAAAGCACAAGAGAAAGTATTTTCCCAACTAGGGCAGTGGCAAGCTCAAAAGAAAGTAGATCCTAAGCTAATTATTGGGGTTGGAGGCTGTGTTGCTAGCCAAGAAGGAGAAGCGATTCGAGCACGTGCTCCTTATGTGGATCTTGTATTTGGTCCTCAAACGATTCACCGTTTACCTGCGATGATTACCCAAGCTAGGGAAACCAGAAAACCAGTTATTGATATTTCTTTTCCAGAAATTGAAAAATTCGATAAATTACCCGAACCTAGAGCAGAAGGACCTACTGCATTTGTCTCTATTATGGAAGGTTGTAGTAAGTATTGCTCCTTTTGCGTAGTCCCTTATACCCGTGGAGAGGAAATTAGCAGATCCTTCGACGATGTACTTGCTGAAATTGTAAGTTTAGCAGAGCAAGGAGTACGTGAAGTTACCCTTCTGGGGCAAAATGTAAATGCCTATAGGGGTCTAATGAATGATAAAGATATTGCTGATTTAGCACTACTGATACATTATGCTGCTGCAATTGATGGAATAGATCGTATTCGTTTTACAACTTCTCACCCAGTAGAATTTTCAGATAGTCTTATTCAAGCTTTTGCTGAAGTTCCAGAACTTGTCAGCCATCTACACTTACCAGTGCAGAGCGGATCAAATAGAATGCTTAGCTTAATGAAGCGAGGGCATACTATTGAGGAGTACAAAGCCAAACTTCAAAAATTACGTAAGGCGCGACCCCATATAAGCATTTCTAGTGATTTTATTGTTGGATTACCTGGAGAAACTGAAGATGACTTTCAAGCTACCTTGGACTTAGTAAAAAAAATAGGTTTTGATCATTCTTTTAGCTTTATTTACAGTCCTAGACCAGGTACACCTGCAGCTAGTCTTCCTGATTCAACACCTATTGAAGTAAAAAAAGAGCGTCTTTCTAGATTACAAGAGCTACTTCTTTCCTCAGAACAAGTGATTAGCCAAAATATGATAGGTACGATACAGCGAGTACTTGTTGAAAAACCCTCTAAAAAGGATTTTACTATACTATCTGGGCGTACTGAAAATAATCGAGTAGTAAATTTTCCTGCTAATAAGGAGTTAATTGGTAATTTTATGAATATACAAATTACTGAAGCACTTTCAAATTCTCTCCGTGGTAGAATTTATCAATAAAGAAGAATGCCACAATACTATTTCCTTAATGATTTTTAAAGTTTAATCTTTAGTATCACATATCATTTCTGATATATCTTGGATAACAGCAAATCCGCTATTCCCCACACTAGTAATACCAGTAGATTTATCTTGGAGCCGCTGAGTAATCAGCGATTAGCTAATCTTTGCGGCCAATCTGATAATAATCTACGTTATATAGAAAAAAACTTAGGGGTAGAAATCAATAACCGAGGTAATAGATTTCAAATTACAGGGGATAGTTTTTCAGTAGAGAAAGCAACTAAGATTATAAAATCTTTATATGATAGAGCGAGTAGGAATTACGTTAGCCCAAATTATATACATCTCTCTCTTCAAGAATCAGATGTATCTATACAACATATAGAAGAAATTTCAATTAAAACTCGTCAAGGAGCAATTAAAGGAAGAAACCCGCAACAAACATGCTACTTATTTAATATTGCACATCATGATATTAGTTTTGGAGTTGGCCCAGCAGGTACTGGCAAAAGCTACTTAGCGGTAGCCAGCGCTATAGAAGCATTAAAACAGGAAAAAGTTCAAAAATTACTCCTTATCCGCCCTGCGGTAGAAGCAGGGGAGCGATTAGGATTTCTTCCCGGAGATTTAACGCAAAAAATAGATCCCTATCTTCGCCCTCTTTATGACGCACTCTATGACATGTTAGGGTTTGAGCGAGTTAATAAACTTATTGAACGCCATATCATTGAAGTGGCTCCTTTAGCCTATATGCGTGGCCGTACACTCAATGAATCTTTCATCATTTTAGATGAGGCTCAAAATACAACAATTGAACAAATGAAAATGTTTCTTACTCGTTTAGGGTATGGGTCTACTGCAGTAATTACAGGAGATATAACGCAAATCGATCTTCCTAAGGGACAAAAATCCGGATTATGCCACGCTATTCAGGTATTAAAAAATGTGCAAGAAATTAGTTTCACTTTTTTTAAATCTACAGATGTAGTACGACATCCGTTAGTCCAAAGAATAGTACAGGCGTATGATCATTTTGATAAACAACCTTTCTAAACCCTATGAAGGTCACAACTCACGTTCAGTACACTATACCTAACGCAAAAAATTTTCCATCTAAACTTGATTTTAAGCTTTGGGTAAAAACAACCTTAGCAGATCATTTAAAGAATACGCAGGTAACAATACGTATTGTACATGCCCAAGAAATGGAAGATCTAAATTGGAGATATCGTGGCAAAAAAGGAACAACAAATATTTTATCCTTTCCTATCAGCGATACTCTCTCTATAGCTTCCTACAAAATCCCTCTAGGAGATTTAATAATTTGTGCTCCTGTAGTGGCTCGTGAAGCCTTAGAACAAAACAAAGATGAAAAAGCCCACTGGGCTCATTTAACCATCCATGGGGTATTACACTTACTTGGATTTGATCATCAATATGAAGATGAAGCCCAATATATGGAAGCTAAAGAAATAGCTATCCTAGAACAGTTGGGATATTCCCATCCTTATGAAATCAATAGTGAGTAATTTATGAACAAAGATCGACCTAGTCATGCTCTAGATCATCCCTCTTGGCGGGAACGATTAGGGCAAGCATTACTGGGAACGCTACAAGATCGAAAGCAATTTATCAATCTTTTATACAACGCTTCAGGACGCGATCTTTTTGATCCTGAAGTGTTTAATATCATTAAAAATGCACTTACTCTGGAAGAAATACAAGTATGTGACATTATGGTGCCTCGTACTCAAATAGAAATGATAGAAGAGGGAGCGTCACCAGAGCAGATTTTTGAAAAAATTACCCAATCTATTCATTCACGATTTCCAGTTATAGGTAAAAATCGAGATGATATTGTTGGCATCATGATGGCTAAAGACATACTAACTCACTTTCATAGCGGTAAGCTTGCTTCTTTTACTATAGCTGATGTCATTAGACCGGCTTTATTTATTCCTGAAAATAAACGTCTTAATACTTTATTAAAAGAATTCCGTGTTAGTCGTAACCATATTGCGATTGTAGTAGATGAATATGGAGGCACCTCAGGGCTAGTGACCATTGAAGATATATTAGAGCAAATTGTGGGAGATATTGAAAACGAGCATGGTTTTTCAGAGGAAAAAAACCATATTATTCCTTGTGGAAATAATAGTTATTTTGTAAAAGCACTTACCTCAATTGAGAATTTTAATCATTACTTTAAAACTAATTTCAATGATGAAGATTTAGATACGGTTGGGGGTTTAGTACTTAATGAATTAGGTTATGTGCCTAAAAAGGGCGAACAAATTACCATTGATAACTTTGAATTTAAAGTATTACGAGGAGATAACTGCTGTCTCCACCTATTAGAATTGCGTTTAATACCAAGTATAAAAGAGTCTCTTTCATGCTAAAGCTACTCCGTTTGTTATTTAGCGGACTTACTTTACTTTTAATAGGAATTGTTATTTTTGCTACCCTTTTTCCTATTAGTGGTAGTGATGCAGTTATTCTAGAGCAAATAACTACCTTTGCAATTGTATTATTATTCTTTATGCATGGGGCTAAGTTATCTCGTAGTGCTATTGTTGCTGGAATTACCCATTGGCGATTACATAGCCTTATTTTTATTTTTACCTTTGGTATTTTTCCTCTCATTGGTTTTATTACGCTTCCTTTTATAGAACCATTGATCGGTTTTAGCCTTTCAGTAGGTGTACTTTTTTTATGCACACTACCTAGTACTGTACAATCTGCTATTGCATTTACTTCTATTGCTCGAGGTAATGTACCCGCTGCAATTTGTAATGCCTCTGCTTCTAGTATTATTGGTATCGTATTAACCCCACTTATATTTAGTTTAATGGTAGAAGTTCATCCAAATGAGAATCAGCCATTACTAACACCTATTATTGAGATTAGTGAAAAATTATTATTACCATTCCTCATTGGACACTTAATGCGTCCTTTAATAGGAAATTTTGTAGAAACCCATGCTAGATTAGTCCATTCTATCGATCAAACTTCTATTTTGCTTATCGTGTATTCTGCTTTTAATGAGTCGGTCATAAACGGAATCTGGCACCAAATACCTATGGAGTCTCTTTTTATTCTCACTATAACTTGCAGCATTTTATTAGCTATAGTGCTAACTGCCACAACTTGGCTGGCTCACTATTTTCATTTTAATAAAGAAGATGAAATTACTATTGTATTTTGTGGCTCTAAAAAAAGCCTTGCCTCTGGCGTACCTATAGCACAGGTGATGTTTGGAGGGGGTAGCAGTGCCATTACAATTGGTCCTATTCTGTTACCTATTATGATTTTTCATCAAATACAGCTTATGGTATGTGCTGCACTTGCAGAGCATTATGCTGCTCGCCTTGAGTAGTACTAGAATCTCTACAAACCAGTATTATTGAGCTATGTTTATGAAACGAAATAGAAAGAGTATTCTAGTACTGGTTGCGGGAGGAATACTACCACTTGCTTTTGCACCCTATCACATTTATATAATTGCAATTATTAGCCCTATTTTTTTGTTTGCTATCTGCCGTAATGCACTAGTTAAACAAACGCTATGGTATGGATGGTTATTTGGTTTAGGTTATTTTGGAGTAGGGGTTTCTTGGATTTATATAGCTATCCACGATTTTGGTCATACCAGTGTTGTTTTAGCCTTGTCTATCACTGGGTTATTTATCGCTTTTCTAAGCCTTTTTCCTGCATTATTAGCAGGGTTAATCACGTTTCTCTTCCCTAATGAAAACAAAACTAAATACCTTTTAGTTTGGCCTACTTTATGGGTAATTATTGAATGGATTCGAGGTTGGATTTTTACAGGGTTTCCATGGCTAAGCCTAGGCTATAGTCAGTTTGAAAGCCCTCTTTCCAATTTAGCCCCCATCTTAGGAGTGTACGGAGTTTCTTTAGCTGTCGTATTAAGTGCTAGTTTGATTATACTTGCGTGTTACTGGGGAAATTCTACACGGTTTATTGCTATTGGAGGGCTAGGATCGCTGTGGATTTTTAGCTTTTTTCTATCTTTTATACCATGGACCACTCCTATAGGTAATCAAATTCAAGTAACTTTAATTCAAGGAAATACGCCTCAAGATATAAAATGGGAACCTAATCAAGTAAGATTAGCGCTTGAAAAATACCATGATCTTACAGAGAAGCACTGGGATAGCGATCTGATTATTTGGCCAGAAGGCGCGTTACCTGTGCTATATCATCAAATTGCTCAGGGTTATTTAAGTGATCTCGAAGATGAAGCGAAAACCCATCATACGGATTTATTAATTGGACTACCTTTTTATAATCAAGAAGGTGGAAAGTATTATAATGGGTTACTCAATCTTGGTGCTAAAAGATCTTTTTACTACAAATATCATTTAGTCCCTTTTGGTGAATACATCCCCCTTTCCTCTTACCTACAAGGAGTTATTGATTTTTTTAATTTACCTATATCTTCTTTTAGTCACGGGGAGAAACAGCAACCTTTATTACAGGTTGCTGGCTATCTTGTAGCAGCATCTATTTGTTATGAAGATGCTTTCGGTGAAGAAATCACTAAAAAATTACCTGAAGCTAAATTTCTAGTCAACGTAACAAACAATGCTTGGTATGGGGATTCTTTAGCTCCTCACCAGCATTTACAAATTGCTCAAATGCGCTCATTAGAAGTAGGTCGAGATTTAGCACGAGCTACTACCAATGGGATTTCAGCTATTATCAATGCTAAGGGACGGCTGATAGCAACAACAGATCAATTTATTACTACTACTCTAACAGGAATCATTCAACCAAGGGAAGGTAAAACACCTTATGTTTTTTGGGGTAATAGTTTTATTATTGGGCTATGCTTTGTGAGCTTTATATTTAGTGTTATCAAAAATCGCCAGCCTATTAATTAGTCATTATGGTACAGCGAGTTTTAGGATTATTTCTTATTTTATTTAGCACGGTATTAATTCCACCTGTAATCATATCTTGGCTTTACCATGATGATGCAATGTCAGTTTTTTTAGTGGCTTTTAGTCTAATTGTAGGATTAGGGTTATTATTTTGGCTTCCAAGGCATAAATATCGTAGAGATTTAAGGCGAAAAGATGGATTTATTATTGTCGTTATGTTTTGGGTGGTCTTAAGTCTTTCGGGATCGCTGCCATTTTTTTTAGCAGAAAACCCAAACCTATCTTTCACTGATGCGGTTTTTGAATCAGTATCTGAGCTAACCACAACAGGTGCAACTGTCATTAATGGACTCGACGGATTACCTAAATCCTTACTTTTCTACCGTCAAGAACTACAGTGGTTAGGAGGTATGGGATTAATTGTGCTCGGGGTTGCTATCTTGCCTATGCTAGGAATTGGAGGTATGCAACTTTATCGAGCAGAAATTCCTGGCCCTATGAAAACAGATAAGTTTACCCCCCGTATTGCTGAAACGGCAAAAACATTATGGCTAATATATATAGGTTTGACGATTACTTGTGCAACAGCATACTGGTTTGCAGGAATGAGTCTATTTGATGCTGTAGCTCATAGTTTTTCAACGATAGCGATTGGTGGATCTTCGACCCATGATGATAGTTTTGGCTACTTTAATAGTCCTTTAATTGAAGCAATTGCAGTATTTTTTATATTTCTAGCAGGTATGAATTTTTCCCTTCATTTTTTTACTCTTAGGAACCATGCTATAAAGCATTATTGGAAAGATGAAGAGTGTCGAGCCTATTTATTTATCCTTGTACTTGTAACACTATTTTCATCTATCTACTTATGGATTTATCAAGATTTTTCTGATCCATATTCAGCTCTTCGCAATGGGCTTTTTTACACCATTTCAATCGGCACTACAGCAGGGTTTAGTACTGGTGATGGCTATGGAAGTTTACCTGGTTTTTTTCCTGTTTTATTATTAATGGTTGCTTACATTGGTGCTTGTGGTGGTTCCACTGGTGGTGGAATGAAAGTTATTCGAGCACTATTACTTTATAAGCAAGGAACGCGAGAAATAAAAAGATTAATTTACCAAAGTGCTACGATTTCAATTAAAATGGGGGATAAAAGCATCCCAGATCAAATCATAGAGGGTGTAAGTGGTTTTATGGCTATTTATATGGTTTGTTTTATTTTGTTGTATTTAACATTATTAGCTACTGGATTAGATATGATAACGGCTTTTTCTGCGGTAACTTCCTGTTTAAATAATGTAGGGGTAGGGCTAGGAGAAGCAACTAATAACTATGAGAACATTAATATCATTTCTAAATGGACTTTATGTTTTGCTATGCTACTAGGGCGTTTAGAAATTTTTCCCATCATTGTGCTTATGACACCCATATTTTGGAAGCAGTAGCCATTTTTTAATTTTAGAATCTTATAAAGGAGGAAATATGAAAAAAGATATTCACCCAAAATATAATAAAGTTACAGTAACCTGTAGTTGCGGTAATACATTTACTACTGGTTCCACTAAAGAAGGAGCGCTTCACATAGAAGTATGTTCTTCCTGCCATCCTTTCTATACAGGTACTCAAAAACTCGTAGATACTGCAGGACGTGTAGATAAATTCCGCCAAAGGTATGAGAATAAATAATCAAAATTTTTATCTATTGCACTTATTAAAAAATGCTTATAGAAGATTTAGAATCTCAAGCACTTGCATACCATGCTGATCCCCAGCCTGGAAAAATTGCCATTAGTATCACTAAGCCTTTAAATACGCAAAAAGCATTAAGTTTAGCTTATAGCCCTGGCGTAGCTGTTCCTGCTAAAGAGATCGCTGCTGATCCAAGCAAGGCATATAAATACACTGCAAAAGGTAATTTAGTTGGGATAATTACTAATGGTAGTGCAGTACTTGGCTTAGGCAATATTGGTCCTTTAGCTAGTAAACCTGTCATGGAGGGAAAAGCTGCTTTATTTAAAATGTTTGCTGGGATAGATGCTATCGACATTGAAATTGAAGCAGATTGTCCAAAAGATTTTATTGAGACAGTAGTACGTATCGCCCCAACTTTTGGAGGAATTAATTTAGAGGATATTGCATCTCCTCATTGTTTTGAAATTGAGCAAGCACTTATCAAGCGGCTGAACATTCCAGTTATTCATGATGATCAACATGGCACTGCAATTACAGTAGCCGCTGGGTTACAAAATGCTCTAGAATTGCAAGGAAAAACCCTATCTCAAGCTAAAATTACTTGTGTAGGAGCTGGGGCAGCAGGAATTGCAATTCTACAATTATTAGTTTTATTAGGTGCCCCAAAAGATAATATTTTATTAGTAGATCAGCAAGGAATTATCCACAAGGACGATCCACCTTTGCATGCCTATAGCCATCAATTTGCTGCTCAAACATCTGCACGTACTTTAGCAGAAGCAGTTGCGGAAGCTGATGTTTTTATTGGTGTAGCTACTGCTAATTTATTAACGCCACAGATGCTAAAAACTATGGCTCCTAACCCTATTGTTTTTGCTCTATCTAACCCTAATTCGGAGATTGATCCAAAGTTAGCCTATACTACTAGAGAAGATTTAATCTTAGCTACTGGTCGTAGTGACTACCCTAATCAAGTTAATAATGCTTTAGTTTTTCCTTTTCTGTTCAGAGGAGCATTAGATGTAAGAGCTACACGTATTAATGATGAAATGAAAATAGCTGCGGTGCAAGCACTCATAAAATTAACTAAAGATCCTGTACCTCAAGAGGTACTTAATGCTTATGAGGAGCAAGAATTAGCTTTTGGAGTCAATTATATTCTTCCTAAGATAATAGATCCTCGCTTAAAGCCTGTACTTTCTTCAGCTATTAGTCAAGCAGCTATCCAATCTGGCGTTGCCCAAAAAAATTTATAATTATTTTTGTGTATAAGATTTAAATAATCTTTCTACTTCTTTATATTTAGCTCGTTTCATAGGTTTCTTATCTATTGGGCTAAGAGGGCTGAAACGAATACCTAAGGTAGGGAATACTACTAATTTTATTATTAAATTTTTTATTATAATCTGAAATACAGGAAAAGATTTACTTTCTCCTGTAGTAAAAGAGAATGTTTTGGATTCTAATTTAAAATCAATATATGACTCTGTAAGAAATAAGGCAATATCATTTTCCGAGTCTGCAAAAACATGGATATAAATATCAGAGTATTTCGACACTATTCCTTGCAGGATATCCCCCGTTAATCTAGGATTGAAGGCAGAGAAAAAATCCATAATTCTCAATGTAGCCTGATATTTTTCTCGTAAAGTTTTAGCTTGCATCTCAAACTTAAATATACCTAAATAAGATTGAGTAGCTTGTGCAATTTCTAAATTTGTTGGTAAATTTCTATGATCGGACACCTTTAGTATTGCGGCAGCTTTAGTTTTAGCATGATAATAACTTTGAATGCCATGCTCTACCATAAGCCGAGCGGCCTCAAGTGCAATATATGATTTTATCTGCTGATTTAGGGATGGCATAAATGATTTAGGGATGACATAAACTTTTAAAAAAGTTGATCTATTGCCGATGAATCCTTTAGTTCAAGATCACTAGAATTATTTTTCTGGCGATTACTTACATATTCAGTAGGTATATGTCCAGAGCTGAAAACTTCAAAAATTCCCTTTGAATTAGATCCAGCTAATAATCCAGTAGTAGGATCAATACGTATTGTAACTATATCAGAAGGTTTTATAAAATTATGGCTAGGTATATCTTTGAGTACCGAGCTCATGTAATCCACCCACATTGGTAGGGCTACCCGTGCTCCAGTCTCTAAATTTCCTAAAGATTCAGGTTGATCAAAACCAACCCAGCTTACAGCAACGATGTCTGGATTAAATCCAGCAAACCAAGCATCATATTGATTATTAGTCGTTCCAGTTTTACCAGCAATGTCGCTCCTACCCAGTATCTTAGCACCTTGCCCAGTTCCGATACGAATTACATCTTGTAACATGGTGTTTATAATATAGGCATTTTGTGGGGTAATTACTCTAGGAGCAATAGGTGCAGTTTCTATTTCCTCTATTGGTAATATTTGAGTGTCGATAGTCTTTCCTTCTATACTTAGATTTTTACAAACTTGGCAAATTCGTGGAGGATTGGCGTGAAATATTACCTCACCGCGAGAAGTTTCTATTTGATTAATAAAATAGGGAGTAATTAAAAACCCCTCATTTGCAAAGACTGCAAAACCTCGTGCCATTTCCAATGGAGAGGTATCACCACTACCTAATGCTAAAGATAGGCTTTTGGGTAACTGTTTTGAAGTAAATCCAAATCGTTCTATATAATCTATCGTATAATCAATACCAATATCTCTTAGTAGTCGGATAGAGACTAAATTCCTAGAGTGAGTAAGGGCAACTCTCAGCCGAGTTGGTCCGAAAAATCGACCATTGTAATTTTTAGGTCGCCATACTTTTTCAAACTGAGGTTCATCAATTACAATGGGTGAATCATTAACTACACTAGCAGCAGTGTATCCTTTTTCTAAAGCAGCAGAATAAAGGAAAGGTTTAAAACTTGATCCAGGTTGACGTTTTGATTGTATTACTCGGTTAAATTTGCTCTGGTTAAAATCAAATCCACCACTTAAAGCAGTAATTGCTCCATCTGTAGGAGATAAGGATACTAAAGCTCCTTCTACCTCTGGTATTTGAGCTAATTTCCATGTGCTATCGGATTGAGATTCTACCCAAATAATATCTCCTTGATTTAGAATATCTGCAGCTTGTGTCGGTTTTTGACCTAATTTATTTATATCAATATAAGGTTGTGCCCAAGATAACCCACTCCAAGGAATTGTGTACTTTCCCTTATCCTTTATGTAAATTTGAGCACTTTGTATCCCTACTTTAAGTACAATTCCAGGATGTAAACGTTCAATAGAATAGTATTTATCTAATACTTGATTATAAACATCTGTAGAATTATCAGATATATCTACATGGTGTTTCGAGCCTCGATATCCATGTCTTTTATCATAAGAAAGTAATGCTGCATATAATGCTCTATTTGCAGATTTCTGGTGTTGTGCTTGAATAGTGGTATATACATTATACCCAGCGGTATAAATATCAGCTCCATACTTCTTAGATAATTCAACCCTTACCATTTCTGCAATAAATGGTGCCTGTACTTCAATAGATCGCTTATGGTATTTTGCTGTAATTATCGTATTAACTGATTTTTTATAAGATTTTTCCGTAATATAGCCCACCTCATACATGCGGTGAAGTACATAATTTCTTCTTTGTAGTGCTCGGGTTGGGTTTACCACAGGATTATACCCAGAGGGTGCTTTAGGTAGCCCTGCAATCATAGCAAATTGAGGAAGAGTAAGCTGATCTATAGTAGTACCATAATATACTTGAGCAGCTGCACCTACGCCATAAGCTCGATTACCTAAGTAAATTTTATTTAAATAAAGGGTAATAATTTCATTTTTACTTAATTTTTGCTCTATCTGAAATGCAAGTAAAATTTCTTGTAATTTACGTAAATAAGTTTTTTCTCTACTTAGAAAAAAATTTCGAGCAACTTGCATGGTTATCGTACTGCCCCCTTGGGCTTTTCTTCCGGTCTTAAGTAAATAGTAGGCAGCACGCAAAATACCTTGATAATCTACTCCTGGATGCTCATAGAATCGATCATCCTCTGCAGCTAATATGGCTTTTACCATTAAGGGAGGTATTTGCTCGAATGTTAGCGGAATACGATGCTTGTCTCCATATTCAGCAATCAGTTTTTTTTCTTTAGAAAAAATTCTTAAGGGAACTTGTAATTGAATATCTTTAAGAGCATCTATAGGTGGAAGCTGGGGAGTGAGATAAAAATATATTCCGATTGCAGCAAAAAAAATAAATAAGGCAGCTGCTAATGTTAAATTAAATACCCAACGAAAGATAAAAAGTAGCCCAGCCATAGAAAGTAAAAATAAATTTTATATTTAATATAAATAATAGGATGAAGAATTTTTTAGTTAAAAAATATTTTAACTGCTTTATAATCTAGTTAGAAACTAAAAATATACTAACAAAATATACATCTTCTATCTTCACCAAGTGATTTTACTGCTATGCCTTATTTATTAGTAGGCACTACTAAACACACTCTATCCTCCCTTAAAAACAAAATATCAGAATTTTTCCCTAAAAAGATTCCCCCTCTATTAGGGATAGATATTAGTTCATCTGCAATTAAATCAATTGAGCTTGCTCAAGGCAGTAATGGAATTTATGTTAAACACTATGCAATAGAGCCTCTACCACCAAACACTATCATTGACAATAACATAGAAGATATAGATAAGCTTAGTACAGCACTGAGAGATATCATTCAGCAGTTGGGAACTCGTACTAGAAAGGTAGCAACCGCCATATCTAGCTCAAATGTTTTTAATAAAATAGCACCAATTCCTATTGATCTTTCAGGGAGTGAATTAGAAGCCTACATTGAAACTGAGGTAGAACAGCATGTTCCCTATTTGAGGGAAGAAATAAATTTCGACTTCAAAGTACTAGGCGCTTCAGAGTTAGATCCAGATTATATGGATACCTTACTTGTCGCTTGCCGTAGTGAGTATATTAGTACTCGAATTACTGCATTAAAAAGTGCTCGCTTAATACCTACTATTATAGATGTGGACACCTACGTTATGGAGAGAGTCTTTCCTTTTATTGTAGAAACCATTCCAAATCAAGATATAAATAGTACGATTGCAGTTATAGATGTAGGTGCAACATTGATTGTCATGAATGTATTTCACAACGGAAAAATCATCTACACTCAAGAGCAAGCCTTTGGAGGTAATCAACTTACCCAAAATATACAGTACCACTATAATTTATCCTATAGTGATGCAGATTTGGCAAAACAAAGAGGAAACCTGCCAGAAAGCTATACTAATCAAATTCTTATTCCTTTTGAAAATGAAATTATAAAAAGGATACAAAATCTTATAAAAATATTTTTTTCCTCAACTCATTATAACAATATTAGCCACCTTATATTATGTGGTGGTTGTGCTACCGTTCCTAAGTTAAGAGAAATGATTGAAATTTCACTTAAAATACCTACCTCAATTGCCAATCCTTTTGGTTCTATGACGTTAGGATCAAAAATTAATCCTAAATTGTTATTTAACGATGCTCCTAGATTAACTATCGCTTGCGGATTAGCCTTAAGGTATTTTTCCTAATGACTCAAATTAATTTACTTCCCTGGCGAGCTATTCAAAGAAAGCAACGAGAGAAGAATTTTTATATTGCTCTAGGTATTTGTGCAGCACTTATAGTGAGTGTAGTTACTTTAATTAATTTTCATATTGGCAGCTTAATTAATAATCAAAATCAAAGAAATAACTACTTACAAGAGGAAATTAACAAATCAACTAAAGTAATGGGTGAAGTGAATAAATTAGATAAAGAAAAAGAAAAAATTTTAACTTATATTGAAATTATTCAACAGCTCCAAGTAAGCAGACCGCTTACCGTACAAATTTTTAGCAACATAGCACAATCTCTTCCTGATGGGATGTATTTAGAAAGTATGGAGCGTAAAAGTCATACGATTACGCTTACTGGGCTAGCCGAGTCGGATAGCAAAATTTCTACCTTCATACGCCATTTAGATGATTCTTCCTTATTTGAAAAGACACAATTAAAAGGGGTAGAAAAAATAAAAAAGGATCAAGCTATTATTTATAAACAATTTACTTTGGATACTACTGAGAAATGGTTAGATTCTGATCTTAAAGAAGAAAATAAAGGTTCACTAAAGAAATAGTAATCAGACGCTATGGATCTCGATTTTAATGATATTGATAATTGGTCAATCACTACAAAGATCATCTTTATTCTATGTACTTGCCTGATAATTGCTGTTGGTGGATATTTTATTTTTACTCAAGATCAGATCCAACAACTTAAAAACCTTGAAAATCAGGAACAGCAGCTTAAAGCATCATTTCAAACTAGACAACTACAGGCTTCCAAATTACCCAACTATAAAGAAGAAATAGGGAATTTAGAAACATCTTTTAATGAAATGTTACATCAACTCCCAGATAAAGCTGAAATTAGTAGTTTACTCACAGACATTTCACAGGCAGGGAAAGTAAGCGGGTTAGAGTTTGAATTTTTTAGACCAGGTCAGGAAAAAATTGAAAGATTTTACGCAGAATTATCTATACAAATTCAAGTGCTTGGTCATTACCATCAATTCGGAGAATTCATAAGTAAAGTAGCTGCCCTACCTCATATTGTCACTTTCCATAATTTTTCAATCAAACGTGGAAAAGCAGATGTTTTAGTGATGACTGCCACAGCAAGAACCTATCGTTATCTTGATGACACAGAGAGACAGGCGAACGAGGCAGATTCAATTAAAAAGAAAAATAAGCTATGAATGCTTCATTGGGTTACAAAAAGAAAAATAAATTACTGACTATGTGTACTTGTACTATTGTCGTTAGTTTTTCTGGATTATTCGGATGTAGTAATCAAAATCAAGGAATAGCAGATTTACAACAATATACGCAAACGATCAAGTCCCGTCCTGCTGCAAAGTTAGAATCTTTACCCAAAGCAAAACCTTACGAAAAATCCATTTATAAATCTGTGCAGATTCGTGATCCGTTCGTACCAATTCTAGATACGACCGAGGAAAAAGCTAATCCATCTAACATTGTTGCCCCTGATCAGAACCGCTCTAAAGAAGCTCTAGAAGAATATGCTTTAGGTACTCTTAAAATGGTAGGTATCTTAAAGCAAAGAGGAGAAATATGGGCACTAGTCCTTACTCCAGATCGCCATTTATACCGAGCTCAATCAGGCAACTACATTGGAAAGGATTATGGAAAGATAACACGTATTGACGATGGAAAAATTGAAATTTTAGAGACTTTCTTAGCGCATGGAAGTTGGTTTGAACGGGAAGTAAAGCTAGAGCTAAGTACTATAGAAAATTAAAAAATGAATAAAATCCATCAATATCTTAAAAAAATATATATTAGTTATTATTTTCTACTATTACTATTCATTGGATTATTTTTATTACCTATTTATACTTGGGCTTCAACACGACTACAAGATATAAAATACACTTCTTTAACGGGAAATCAAACTCAAATTCAATTTATATTTTCAGAATCTGTATCCTATCCGCAATTTTTTACTATAGAAGATCCTTCAAGGATCGTATTGGATTTTTCAGAGACACAAATTGCCTTAGATGGTAAATCCAGATCCGTCGGATTAGGAGTCGTAAATAACCTTATTATGGCTGAAGATACAAATCGAACAAGGGTAGTTATAAATTTAACTCATTCCGCACCTTTCAAAATTAAAGAAAAAGGAAATATTATTGAATTATTAATACAAGATACTGAAGCTAATTTCCGTCCAAATTCAAAGTTAATTAGTAATTACCCATACCAAATCAAAAATATTGATTTTCGTAGAGGCGAACATGGAGAGGGGCGTATTATTGCGTTGCTTTCTAATCCTCAGATACCTATTGATATTAAAGAGGAGGGAGGAGATATTATTGCCGATTTTTCTAATACTCATTTACCTGATAAGTTTAAGCAACGCTTAGATGTATTAGATTTTGCAACACCAATCAAGTTTATAGATATTTTCCCTAGAGAAAAGGGAACAAGAATTCATATTATTCCTATAGCTTCTGATCATGAGTATCTTTCCTATCAAACTGATGACACTTTGGTAATAGAAGTAAAACAGAGTAAAAAACGAGGAGAGGAAGATGATAATGAATATACAGGAGAGAAACTTTCTCTAAATTTCCAAGATATTGAGACAAGAATTGTATTACAGTTACTAGCAGATTTTTCTGGGTTTAATTTAGTTACCAGCGATGCAGTGCAAGGCAATGTTACTCTAAGATTAAAAAGAGTACCTTGGGATCAAGCCCTAGATATTATTTTAAAGACTAAAGGGTTAGAAAAACGCCATAAGGGAGATATTACCTTGATTGCACCCAGTGAAGAGTTAGTAATCAATCAGGAACAAGAATTAAAATCCCAAAAACAAAGTGAAGAATTTGCACCACTTCGTTCTGAATTTATTAAAGTTAAATTTACTAAAGCAACGTCATTAGCTAGCCTACTTACCTCAGGAATAAGTCCTATAGATAACTCCCCTATGGGGATGATGGCAATGATGGGTGGTGGTATGGGCGGTGGTATGAGCGGTGGCATGGGTGGTGGTATAGGCGGTGGCATGGGTGGTGGTATAGGTGGTGGTATAGGTGGTGGTATAGGCGGTAGCATGATGGGTGGCGGTGCAGGCAGTAACGGTAGAGATAATTCTTTTATTTCTAAAAGAGGAAAAATTATTATAGATGGTCGCACTAATACCCTATTTATTATGGATACTCAAGAGAGTTTGGATCAAATCCATAAAATTATCGCTAAGTTAGATGTCCCAGTACGCCAAGTACTCATTGAATCTAGAATTGTCATTGCAAGTACCCAGTTTAGCAAGGAACTTGGAGTCAGATTTGGACTTAATAAGCAATCTAGCACTGGAGGTGGAGCATTTAATAATGTAACTACTTCTGGATCTCTAGATGGTACAAATACAATAATGACGGGTGGTGCTGCAGGGGATCTTGCAAACCGTTTAAATGTTAATTTTCCCGCACCCCCATCAACAGGAGGCGTAAATGCTGCACAAATGGCTCTTGCATTTACCAAGCTTCCTTTAGGAACTTTATTAGAATTGGAACTCTCTGCATTACAAACAGAACAAAGGGGCAAAATTCTCTCCAATCCACGGGTAGTTACTGCCAATAATAAAATGGCTATTATTACGCAAGGTACTCAAATTCCTTACCAACAAGCAGCTTCAAGTGGAGCAACTTCTATTTCATTTAAAGAAGCAGTATTAAGTTTAATGGCTATTCCTCAAATTACTCCCGATGATCATATTATTATGGATTTAAAAGTAAATAATGATGCCGTAGGTGCGATTTTTAGTGGCATACCAAGTATTAATACTCGAGAACTTATGACTCAAATACAAGTAGAAAATGGCCAGACAATTGTATTAGGTGGAATATATGAAGAGCAAGGTAATAGGCAAAAAAACAAAGTACCTTTTTTAGGAGGTATACCCTACATTGGTGCATTATTTCGTGGTACTGTAGATAGTACCCAAAAAAGTGAATTACTGATTTTTATAACACCTAAAATTATCGAAGAATCTGCTCAATTTAGCTAATTGGCAAAATTATCTCCAAAATGGTTCAGCAAAATATTTTCTTTATTGGTCCAATGGGTGTAGGAAAAACAACTATTGGGAGATCTTTAGCAAAAATTTTAGGGAAAGCTTTTTATGATAGCGATCACGAGATTGAGCAAAATACACAAGCGAGTATTCCTACTATTTTTGATATAGAAGGGGAAAAGGGATTTAGATTACGAGAATATAAAACAATTACTGAGCTAGTAAAACTAAACAATATTGTACTAGCCACTGGAGGAGGGGCAATTCTCAATAAAAAAAGCAGAATGCTGCTAGCAACACAGGGCTTAGTAGTTTATTTATATGCACCAGTGGAATTTTTGTATCACCGTATTGCTTATGATAAAAATCGCCCGTTACTTCAAAAAGATAATCCATTAGATTATTTAACTCAATTATTTCACAAGCGAGATTCACTCTATCGAGAGATTGCAGATATAACTATTTGCACTGAAAAGAAAGCAATAAAAACAATTACTTATGAAATTCTCCATCGATTAAAACCCATTGAATAATCCTTAATGATAACGCTCTCAATTGATATTCAAGATCGTAGTTACCCAATCTATATTGGAAGTAATTTACTTTACCAAAAATCCTTATTAGATCGTCATATTGGTGGATCTGAAATTGTGATTGTCACAAATGAAACAATTGCACCTTTGTATTTATCTAGAGTAGTCAATCATTTAAGAGATTATCGGTGTACTGAAATTATTTTACCCGATGGAGAACAATATAAAACCTTAGAAGGAATTACGCCAATCTTTGATAAGCTCCTCAAAAATAAATTCTCTAGATCAACTACGCTCATTGCCTTAGGTGGTGGAGTTATAGGTGATATGGCAGGATTTGCAGCTGCTTGCTATCAACGGGGTATTCCCTTTATTCAAATTCCTACAACACTGCTTGCACAAGTGGATTCTTCAGTCGGAGGAAAAACAGGGGTCAATCATCCTTTAGGCAAAAATATGATTGGAGCTTTTTATCAGCCCCTATGTGTTTTAGCCGATATTAATACTCTAAATACCTTGGATGAAAGACAATTTAAAGCAGGTATTGCAGAAATCATTAAATATGGATTAATTCAGGATTTTAATTTTTTTCTATGGCTAGAAAATCATATAGATCAGCTATTAGCACGAAATCAAGATATTCTTATACAGGCTATTGAGCGTTCTTGCCAAAATAAGGCAGCAGTAGTTGCAGCAGATGAAAAAGAATCAGGAAGCAGGGCTACTTTAAATCTAGGTCATACTTTTGGTCATGCTATAGAAACAGGGATAGGATATGGTACTTGGCTCCATGGAGAGGCTGTTAGTGTAGGGATGGTAATGGCAGCAAATTTATCTCACCAATTGAGCTGGTTATCTCATCATGATGTAAATCGAATTACTCACCTACTCACCCAAGTAGGGCTTCCTATTCAACCACCGAAAGAAATGAATACACAACGTTTCTTAGAATTAATGGCAGTAGATAAAAAAGTAGCCAATGGTCAATTACGATTAGTATTGCTTAAACAATTGGGAGCAGCAGTAGTTACGAGTGATTTTCCATATTCTTTATTAGAAGAAACTATTGAAGAATTCTATAGGTATTAAAAATCATGGCTTTGATCTCTGTCTATGTTGGTATTTAGTTTCTAGAGTTTTTTATTTGTACTCTAGCTCCAATTTATGTTTTTCTTTGCTTTTGCTTTTCTAAAAAGTTATAAACTTCAATAATAATTCCAAGTACGATAAAACCAATAATAAATACCCACGTACTGATCTACTTCATAATTCTAAAAAATTGAGGGTTTTTGACATTTATTTGAAGACTATCCTTGTAGTCAACAATCAGCCCTCTTGCACAAACTCGTGTATTTACAAACTGATTGAGATTACCGAAGCGTTCTTGAAATTTAGGGTAATCATCATTCCATACTAAGGTGCTTAGATTCTGCTTTGGGTATGGGTTATCAAGGTTTAGATACATCTGATTAAACGCTTGTTTGACTTGCTTTAATACTCCACACACTATGACGGTTTCTCCGACATGAATATGGTTATTCTACAAATCTGTAAAAGATATCCTCTGCTATTCTACAAATTACCAACTTTCCACCTCTTCTCCTCAAAACTCCTGAGTCGCAATAATTTTAAGTGTTCTGACTGCTTTCTAGCTCGTTGATAAGTAGATTTTTTTGAAGAAGATGTGCTAGCTTGCGGATCTGCATAATTTATAAAGTAGTAATCTAAAGGAGAGATTAACTTATAGAGATACAACAAGCTGGAATGGTGATAGATTTGTATCCACTTAAAATTATCGACTATAGCCTATTATCTCGTATCAGATTAGATTTGATTTGTATTGTCTTACAGATTGCCATTGGTGCTAGAGTTCTGATACGGCAATAATAAGATGGTCTTTTTGAAGTTAAAAATGAAATAAGTGTGACAACAGCACTATATTAACTATCGTGCGAAATATCTAGATTAAAAATTATATTTTTTAGAGATAAAAAACTCTTACTGCTTTTATTTACAGTACTAGCATTCAAAGAAAGATTAAATTAAATTCTTGAAAAGAAAAAGCGTAAGAGAGGAGTAGAATCTGGCTTAGGCGTTTATCTTCCTAAGCCAGATTTCAAAATGATATTAACTAAATTGTAGAAAATGCTATAGCTTTTTGAGAACGAATGATGGATTTAAGACCAATTAAACCTAGTAACATCATGAGTAATGAGGAAGGTTCTGGTACAGTTGGATTGCTAGAATCGCCTGGATCGTTAGGATTGCTATTATCACTAATAAACCCGCTATAAGAAACATAATTTACAGTAGCACTACCAGTAATACTACTCTTGCTATTACCTCCAGCCAAAATGCTACCGTTTACAACCCCACTGCCACTTATATCAAAACTACCATTAGGTAGAAGGAAGGTCCCCGCAACAGTTCCAGATCCGCTATCACTAAAGTTTCCTATTACATTAAATAATACATGATCGGCAGTTAAGCCCCCAGTAAGAATAATAGCAGAAGATCCACTTAGGCTTACATCACCAGCTACATTAATAATAAACTCATCTGTTGCTGAACCACTGAGTGTTAATGTTTTCGAGCCTGATAAATCTATCTTGCCTGAAATATCAAATACAGACACTTGTTCAGTCGCACTAAGTGTAGTATTTTTTTTGATATCGCCAGTTAAAGTTTCATTTGCAGGAATACTCTTGGCAGCGTTAGAAGCATCTTGTATATCACTATACAAGTCATTCCAATAACTACTGTCTAATTTTTGAGTATAACTACTAGCGGTGCTTGTACCTGTATGACTAAAATTATTAGCATATTCTGTATCTCCGTTAATAGTTCTACTACCACTTAGCTTTAAATCATCACTGGTGCCTACATTTCCCGTTATAGTTTTACTACCACTTATTGTTATTCCACCTCCTGTAGTTAGTGCAGCAAAATTTCCTGCATTGCCTAAACTAATAGGAGAAGCAAGCGTAATGCTAGAAGCTCCAAATAGAATTAATATTAATAATCTTTTATTTATAATCATAATTATTCCTTTATATTTCTTATATGTTTAAATAGCAATAATTTAGATTGCAATTTTTATTCCATATAAGTCATATAAATGATTATTAATCATAAATATTTTTTATTTTACTTTAATAGCTTAAATATATGACGCAAATTGTCATTTTGAAATTTTAGGGATTCTTAATTTATAGCTTTAAAAGAAAAGGTCGGCAGTAAGGAGTAACTGTCTAAAAATTCTTTAAGAGCTGGCTTATTTTAATAATAAGCTGTAACTAGCTGTCTAGATTTAATTTTAAAAATTAAGATAAATTGCAAAAAGAAGAGGGAAAGAGTAAAGCAATGCGGAATCTCGCTTAGGATTATTTATGCCTAAGCGAGTATTTATAATTTTTTTAGTTTAGTCCCTTATAGATAGTAGATTGTTTTTCTCATACGGATAATCACGCTAAGACCTATTAATCCTAGTAGGATCATGAATAGGGGAGAAGGCTCTGATATTAATTCTGGAAGTATAGTATTAGCAGTAGGACCAGTATAGGGGATTCCTGATGTACCAGGACTAATTGACATATTAATCATCGACCCACTTGAGATATTATCTGTACCAGCACCACCAGTTAAAACACTACCTATTAAATTTGCACCACCGGATAAATTTAAATTACCACTCGGTAAAAGAAAAGTACCAAATAATTTAGTGCCTCCCAATCCTTCAAGGTCACCATTTTTTATATTAAAAAGAATGTGATTAGCGGTGACACCACCATCAAGGACAATAGAGGATGCAAGACCAAAGGTTGCACCATCATCGACATTAATAATAAATTGATCACTAGCCGAGCCACTAAGAGTCAGAGTATCACCATTTCCTAGGTCTATATTACCAGAGATATTAAATACAGAGGGTTCCGTGCTTCCTGTACCGTTTAATACGGTATTTTCCGTAATATTGCTAAAAGAATTGCTTAAATCAGCGGTCATACTACCAGCAGTACTAGAAGCAGCAGAAATATCTTCGTAAAGACTATTCCAGTAGTTAGAATCTGCGTTTTGATTAGCAGTATAGGGTGATTGAATTGTAGTAGTATTATCTAAAAGATTGCCATAAAATACATCTCCATAAATTGTCGCAGTTGAATCAATGGTAAGAGTATTACTACTACCTATATTTCCAGAAACTCCACTCCCATTAGTTATAGATGTATTTCCACGAGTAGAGAGTAAAGAGTAATCTTGTAACCCTAGTGGGATTGCAAATGAAGTACTAGAAATTACAAATAAAATGATGGTTATCAATATCTTTTTCATAAATTAAGCCTTCTTATAATAATAAAAGTTATAGACTTTATTTTTATATTATGTGACTATTTTTGTCATATAGTAAAGCTATTTTTTACATTAAAATTAAATAATTATTAAATAGTTATAATTATTTATAGCTACATCATGAATATGACATAATTTATTATGTAACTAACAAGTTAGCTGTTTATAATTTTGAAATATGCACCTGTATTAGAAAGCTGATTGTATTGATCGCCATAAAGAATATAACAAGGAATATTCTGTGTATTTAGTAATATAGGAAACATAGGATCAATAATCCCCTGTTTTGCAAGATCAGTAGCCTTTACCTGAGATTGAGCTAATTTTATGCTTTTAACTAAAATAAGTCGGCTGGCTATTAATTGGCAGGCTAGCCATAGAGCTAAACTATCTGAGGTAATTTCCCAAGATTGAGGAATATCTGGATGGTTAATGAGCTCCTTTGAAGGTAACCAAATAAGTGTTTGATCTTCTTCTAATACTTTATTTATTTCTTCTATACGAGTAGCAAGAGAGAGCTCTGGAGCTAAGCTTTGTAATAGATAACCAAATTGGTCCATGGCAAGCAAAGCCATATTATGGGCATAGGAATCAGCAAATTTCCACTGTTTTTGTGCAACACGAACCTGATCAGCAAAAAGACCGCCTCCCGGTACAATCACATACTTTCCTTTACCCTTATTTTTTATTTGCTCGAGCCAGAAAGTAAGGTAGCTATTATTATAGAGACTTCCTCCTAGTTTAATAACCCAGATTTTTTGAAGCATCTCTAGTTAGAGAGATATTGATTAAGTGCTTTAAAAATAGCAGCAGCTTTATCTAAGGTTTCTTGATATTCGGCTTTTCTATTTGAATCGGCTACAATTCCACTACCCACCCAAAACCGTAGAGAATTTTGGTTATATACAAGAGTGCGTATCGCAATGTTAATATCCATGTTTCCCTCAAAGCTGATATAACCTAAACTACCGCAATAAACTCCTCGACGATGAGGTTCTAGTTCCTCAATAATTTCCATAGCACGTATTTTAGGGGCACCTGTTATAGATCCTCCTGGAAAGCAAGCTTGTAATAAATCAAGGGTATTTTTCCCGGAAGCAAGTTGTCCGTGAATAGTGCTGATTAAATGATGTACCGTGGCAAAAGATTGAATAGTGCAAAGTTGCGTCACCTGGATAGATCCTGGGGTACATACTTGACCTAGATCATTACGCAATAGATCTACAATCATAATATTTTCTGCTCGATCTTTACCACTATTTCGAAGATCAGTTATCAATTGATCATCAATAATTGGATTCATATCTCTAGGTCGTGTTCCTTTAATTGGAGCAGTTTCAACTCTACTTCCAGATACTTTTAAAAATCTTTCTGGAGAGGTGCTTAAAATGCTACCTTCAGGAATAGAAAAAAAACTGCTAAAAGGAGCAGGATTAATTTCTCGTAAATAGGAGTATAGCGCCCAAGAATTGCCATAAGCTTTTGTTTCAAAACGCTGAGCTAAATTAACTTGATAGCAATCTCCTGCGTAGATATAGCCTTGAATACGATCGAAAGCCTGATCATAGTTTTCTTTGCTTAAATTTGATTGAGGGTAATTCTCAATATGAAAAGAATATTTATTAGGTTTTATTGCTTTACTTAAACGTGTTCTTAAAGAATTCCAATGAGTTTGAGTCCGAGGATCATAACCTTGTGCTACTAAAAAAGTTACTTGGCAATGATGGTCTACAATTACTACCCAATCGTAAACACCAATCGCCATTTCTGGCATTTGTTCTATATTTGTAATAATGCTAGGAAGATTTTCAAATCGACGCACTAAATCATAACTGAAATATCCTATAGCTCCCCCCACTAACGGAGATTCAGAAAGAAAATTAGGGAGTTGTTTACCGGTGAAACGATTTAGTTCTCTCTGCAATAAGGTAAGGGGATTCTGGGCACTGAAAATTTTGCTATTGCGATAGTTAATTTCAGTAATTAATCCTCTAGTTTTTAGCGTAATAAAAGGATCAGCCGCAATAATATCAAAACGACCTGATCGATCACTAGGCCAACCACTATCCAAAAAAATAGGCCATGGCTCTAAATAAATTATTTCAAATAGGGGTACCGAGCATTCAGAGTAGGGTAATTCAGCCCATTGTACCTGTTGCTGATGCATAGAAAATTAATGTTTTTGTAATTGTTCCCAACCTAATTGGGCAATAGCTGCCGCAGGACCATGGCTAGAATCTATAGTATCTACACCTAACTTTAATACTTTAGAAAAATCAAAATAAGGTCGATTTATTCTTTTAGCACACTCAATTGCTAAAAACCGCCCAATACCTACACCAATAATAGGAGCTTCAGCAACTAAAGATGTTTTAGAGAGAATTTGAAAAATTGCTACGGTCAACTGTTGGCACTGTTTCTCATAAAAATAAGCAGCCAGCTGATACCAAAAATCAAGAGGCCTATTTTTATAGTCTATGCCTATCATTCGGGCAAGTCTTCTAGCACAATCTTGAGGAGATTTTCCTCGATGATCTGCACTTGGGTAGAGATCTACATCTTGAGGCAACAATCCCAGCATGTGGTATACATCAGCAGTAGTCGAAAAATGCTCAGCAGTAAGTCGTACCCAATTTCCATAGAAAGGGGCTTTTTCACAAATAGCCATTAGAGGAGTACGTACTACCCCAGAGTAAACTAGCTCCCCACTGATTAATCGGGTGTGATCATCTATACCTTGAAGGCAGGGAGTTTTATTTTTAAAAGGAACTAGATCGCTGGTTGTACTACCTATATCTAATAATAATCCTTCATGCCAAAAATTTGCTGCTAGCTGACTAGTAGCTAAATAGTTTGCAGATGCAATAGAGGTTGTAAATTTATAGGACTGCTCCAGTTGAATAAACCCATGGGTTCCAGCAAATATATATATGGGTATGTCAGTAAAAAACTGACGGGCATAGTTTAAAATTGCGACCACGCCTTCGCAGCGATCCTTAAAAATATCTACTAACTCCCCAGTCATAGTAATGACAGCAATATGCCCAATGCTTCCTAGCTTATATTTTATCTGCTCAAAAGCAGTGGTTAATTGATCTAATCCTTGCCATAAAGGGCAAACTACTTGAGTACATGCTATGACTTTCCCTTGAGAGTCTGTAAGAGCCGCTTTTAAGTGAGCTCCTCCAATATCCCAGCCGCTAACTGTAACCATCATAAATTATTTTACTATCCTTTTTTTTCAGAGAGATCAGGAGCTGAAAACCAAGGTTAGAGGGTAATACTACTTTATCCAATCCTTCATATAATAAAGTGATCAGCCATTGCATAGGAGAAATACCATAAATAATTCGCAATCCTACATAACTTGTGGTGGGACGAGGATTAATTTCTAAAATAATGGGTGATTGGTTTTGAACGATGATTAAATCTACCCCAATAAATCCCCACAATCCAGGTAGGGTATTGGCAATAGTATTTGCAATCTCTTGTAGGTGATGATAAATAGGATTTTCTGCCATAATAGCATTGACTAAGATAGCATTAAGATAAATTCTATTTTTTTTAATTTTCATTTGTTGCTGATTAACACTAAGTAATCTTGCTTTTTTTCCATCATAAAGCAAGCTAAGACTAATTGCTTGTCCTTGAATATAGGGTTGAACAATATAGTTTTTTGTATCAAGGGTATTTTTTTGCTTCCACAAATGTAGATTCAAAGGTGTTTTAAAATAAAAAGTGTAGAGGCATCCAGCACCATCATCTGGCTTACAAATCAAAGATTCTTCTTTACTAACTCTGTCTAATTGCCAATCTGATAGTCTTATGGTATACGGCGTATTTAATCCAGCTGTTCTTAAGTATTTCTCTGTTTCTATTTTACTAGAGGCAATTTGTGTTGCTTGAGGATGGCAGCCAAGCAAGATCTTTCCTGATTTAATAATTTGCTCTTGAATTTTAGTTAAAGTATTTCCAGATTCAGGGGCGATAGGTAATACCCCATCTACTTTATCTAAACAGTACTGCCAAGTTTGATGAAACTGGGAAAGAGTATAAATTGTATGATAATAATGGATGTAAGAAGGGATAGGTAAGCGAAAATCTCGTAAAATAGTAATTTTTATTTCCCTAACCTCTAACAAATCTTTAAGTATTGCCTGGAGCATTAAATCCCCTTCCTTCATTAAGGAAGCAGGTAGAGGACTTTCACATAAGACTCCACTGGTTATATGCTCATATACTAAAATTTCCATTATTTTTATTATTGATAAATGAAATTAATTCCAGTACTTGATTTAATGGGAGGTAAAGTTGTTTATGCTACTGGTAAAGAGCGAAAGAATTATTTACCTTTAATTTCCCCCTTTACGAAACACTCTGATCCTATAGAAACAGTAACTAACCTACTAGATTGGTATCCTTTTTCCTATCTCTATCTGGCTGATTTAGATTCTTTGATGAGTCAAGGCGATAACTATTCAATTGTTGCTAAGATTGCTTTAAACTTCCCTAAGCTGAAATTATGGTTAGATTCAGGAGTAACAGCCTATATAGAGATTGAGCAATTATTTACTTTAGGCATAACTCAGTCTGTAATAGGTACAGAAAGTATTACGCATTTAACGGTGTGGAAAGAGTTACAAAATACACCTTACGCTAAGAAAATAATTCTTTCCTTAGATTATAAAAATAATCACTTTGTGGATTCAGCTGGCTTAGCCCAGAAATTCCAGCTATGGCCAGAAATTATTATTGGAATGGATTTAGATTCGGTGGGGAGCCAAAAAGGGCTTAATTGGCAATTTTTATCTCAATTAAAAGCAAAGCAGGCTAAAAATGGGAAACTATTTGCTGCAGGGGGAATTTCTTCTTTAGAAGATTTACAGCAATTAAAGACTTGGGATGCTAGTGGTGCTTTGATCGCTAGTATTCTACATTACGGGCATTTGAATCCAAGAGATCTAGTAGAGGTAGAGTCTCCTAAAAGTGCTTAAGTTTTTTTATAATGAGTTCATTGACTAATGTTTGGGCAAGATTGCTTTTAGTGACTCTCTGAAGTGCTTTCCAAGCAGGAATACTATTTACTTCTAATACTTGATAGCCATTTACAGATTGGATAATATCTACTCCTCCGTAATCTACATCTACAGCCCGGGTAGCTCGGCAAGCTAGCTGGCTAATCTCTGGATCTAAATCTATTACGGCAATACATACAGCTCCTTGAGCAGCATTGGTAATCCAAGACTGTCCGCAGCGAATCATTGCAGCAACAACACGATGTTGAATTACAAACACTCGCCAATCTTTCCATAAGTTAGGAGTAATTGGTGGAATATATTCTTGTAAATAATATAAATTACCTTCGGGGACAACCTCATCTAAGTTTTTATGATGAATAAAATGAATTCCTCGACCTTGGCTACCAAATAACGGCTTAATAATCAATTGGTGATTTTCTTGTATTGCTTGAGTAATTGCGATGCACACTTGTTCTTTATCTTCGTATACCCAAGTACGAGGTGTAGAAATACCTTTATGGTGTAAGAGCAAAGAAGTTCTTGCTTTATCTACGGTGCGTTCAATAGCAGAAGGACTATTAAATATAGGTATCCCTAATTTTTCTAGCATATGTAGTATATCTAATCTAAAGCTAATTTGTTCTAAACTACCTGAAGCAATACCTCGTACAATCACAGCATCAGGCAATTGATTATTCAACCCTGGAATATAAAGTCCAAATGGTAAGCTAAGATCTACTTTACATTGAGACAGATTTGAGTAGATTGTCTCTACCTCATAATGAGCTAGAGCAAATGCTAGCTGTTGGCTATGCCAACCATGATTATGATTAAAAACAACAACACAGGGCATAGAATTAGCAGGGGAAAAATAATGCTAATAATTGAGTGCATCGTTGATTTATTTGTTTATAGCAGAAATTAATATTTGATCCCTGAGCATGTATTGAGCAAATAGGATCTTCTTTGTTAATAACAATGCCTCCATTAGGATAATCATGACAAAAACTAGGCCAAATTATATCTGGTGGAATTAATAGATTATAAGGAGCATAGAGAATAAAAAAACCCTTTTCTTCAGTAATAAGCTTCATTTTTATTGGTAGCTGCCCGCCTAGCCAGCTATAAATATGAGCAATAAAAGGATTAAATCTATCTTGGTATAAATCTAAAGAAGCAGGAGGTCTCGGGTTAATTTCCAGTATCCAAATTTTTCCATTTTTATCTTGAATAAAATCTAAACCATTTAACCCTTTTAATTCTGTAGCTAGTACTATTTTTTCTATATATTTTTGTAAAAGAATGCGGTTGGAATAACTCAATTTAGAAAGAGTAAAAACTCCTCCATATCGATAGAGAATGGTCTCCGTAGGTGCGGTTATCAGCAGGTTATACCCAATAATCTGACAGCTCTTACCGTTAGCAAGAAAAGTGACTGATTTCGCTTGACCATTTATTTTTTTCTGAAAATAGTAGCCAGAATTAGGAATTAAAGTGCACTGATTAGCAAGACTAATGTGATTACCGCCTGTACCATATACTGATTTATATAGCCAACCTTCAAGGTTACTAGGTGGATTAAGTTGAGTTTGGGGAGCAGGAATACTAAGCTTTTCTAATAGAGGGAAAAAACAGGTAGGGTTTTTTAGATTTTTAACTTGATTATAGGTATTTCCTAAAAGAATCCATTTTTTGCTTAATTCTTTAAGTAATTCAAGATGATTCTCAATACCTCCACCAAATATTAATCCGATAGGCTGCTTTTCTACTACCAGCATTTCCATTAAGGATGAGTAGCAGTCTTCTATAGTGATAGAAGGAGAGATTATTATCCAATCTACAGCAGATTCTCTTGTCTCTGCATCTCCAAAATAATCGACTGCAAATACTTTTTTATATCCAGCTGTTATTGCGGCTTGAGCAAGTGCACGAGCAGTTGCTGCAATAATGACAATAGGCCAAGAGGGATCCCAAATTTTCTCGGGAAAATAGCTATTTATTTTTAGATTAAAAATGAGATATGAAGAACACTAGCCTAGCCCCTAATTAATCATAGGAGCTAGGGTTAAATCATAAAAAATTATCTATCATGAAGATGGGAAAGGACAGTATCTAAGCTCTCTCTTGCATCCCCAAATAACATTTGAGTATTTTCCCGATAGAATAAAGGATTATCTACCCCTGCATAGCCCGATGCCATACTCCGTTTTAAAACTATTACAGTTTTGGCTTTCCATACTTCGAGCACAGGCATTCCTCCAATAGGACCATAAGGATCCTCTTGTGCTGATGGATTAACAATGTCATTAGCTCCAATAACGACTACTACATCAGTGTTTAGAAAATCCTCATTGATTTCATCCATTTCTAACACAATATCGTAGGGTACCTTGGCTTCAGCAAGTAGTACATTCATATGCCCAGGCATACGACCCGCTACAGGATGAATAGCAAACCGTACATTAATTTTTTTCTCTCGTAACAAACGAGTAATCTCATAGACAATATGTTGAGCGTGAGCTACTGCCATACCATAGCCAGGAACAATAATGACACTTTTAGCAGACTTTAGTAAATCGGCCGTATCTTCTGCAGAAACAGCAACTACTTCGCCACCACTTGCCGTAGTCACCGTGCTAGATTGTCCTGATCCAGTACCAAATCCACCCATAATCACACTAACAAAGTTACGATTCATAGCACGACACATGATATAGCTTAGAATTGCACCACTACTACCTACTAGGGCACCAATTACAATGAGTAAATCATTATCGAGCATAAACCCCGTTGCTGCAGCAGCCCAACCCGAGTAACTATTAAGCATAGAGATAACTACTGGCATATCTGCACCACCAATCGCCATCACCATATGGACTCCAAAGCCAAGGGCAATCAGTGTCATTAAAAATAGATAAAGAAATCCTAAGCTTGTACTATCAGTCCCTGTAAAAGATTTTCCAAGCCAAAACATAAAGATAAAAAGCCCTAAATTTAACCAATGGCGAGCAGGAAGAAGTAGGGGTTTCCCATCTATTTTTCCACTGAGTTTGCCGAACGCAACTACAGATCCAGAAAAAGTCATAGCCCCAATGAGAATACCTAAATAGGTTTCTACATTATGAATTGATTCCTCTATGCCGGTAAATTGAGCTTTGGATCCAAAGAAATTAACATAACCTACTAAAACCGCAGCTAATCCTACCGAGCTATGAAGCACGGCAACTAGCTCTGGCATTTCGGTCATTTTCACATCTCTAGCAATTTTAACGCCATAGTAAGCACCTACGCCCATAGCGGTAGTAAGTGCTAAATAAGCAAAAAAACCATGAATAGCACCACTACAGATAGTTGCTAGAATAGCAATCGCCATTCCTGCCATACCATAGAAATTACCTCGCTGGGAGGTTTCTTGATGGCTTAAACCACCTAAACTGAGAATAAATAAAATAGTTGCACCGATATAAGCTACGGTCACTAAACCTTGAGACATCACCTTTTTAAGCTCCTATTTCTTAAACATCCGTAGCATACGTTGGGTTACGAAAAAACCACCAGTGATATTGACACTGGTAATCAGTACTGCAACAGCAGCAATTAACCCTAAGAAGAACCCAGAGTTTGCAATTTGAATTAAAGCCCCAATGATAATAATGCTACTAATTGCATTGGTAACACTCATTAATGGAGTATGCAAAGAAGCAGTGACATTCCAAATGACTTGATAACCTATAAAGCAAGCAAGAATAAATACCATTAAATGAGGCATAAATGAAGAAGGGGCAGCGACACCCAATCCCCATAAGCCCAAGCCACCTAGCCCCATGAATAAAACAATCTTTTGCTCTTTTTTAGAAAGGGAACACTTACTTTCCTTAACATATTCCTTTATGGGAGGAAGAGCAGAATAGTCAATTGGGTTAGCTGCTGGAGTAGCAGATATTTTTGGTGCTGGTGGCGGCCAAGTAATTTTCCCTTGATTTACTGCAGTGACTCCTCGAAGTACTTCATTTTCCATATCCAAGTGGAGTACCCCATCTTTTTCTGG
Organism: Candidatus Nitrosacidococcus tergens; assembly: GCF_902810445.1. Lineage (NCBI taxonomy): Bacteria > Pseudomonadati > Pseudomonadota > Gammaproteobacteria > Chromatiales > Chromatiaceae > Candidatus Nitrosacidicoccus > Candidatus Nitrosacidicoccus tergens. Next base: position 75,693 of record NZ_LR778175.1, read on the forward strand.
ACAAAGTTCTTCGAGTAAATGACGCAAATTAGTTGCGTATAATTGACTTGACTGAGTAGGAAGTCGGCTAGTTAAGTCTGTATAACCAATAATAGTCACCCCATAACTGGTAACTGCATTATCCGCTTTAGTTAGGGCACAATTTCCCCCTTGTTCTGCTGCTAAATCCACAATCACACTCCCTGTTTTCATAGATTTGACCATTTCTTCAGTAATAAGCACTGGAGCCTTTTTACCGGGAATGAGAGCAGTAGTAATGATAATATCGACTTCAGCAGCTTGCTGAGCAAAAAGAGCTATTTCTGCTTCAATAAATTCTTTACTCATCTCTTTAGCATAGCCACCTGATCCTGAGCCTTCCTCCTTAAAATCTAACTCAAGAAATTCAGCACCCATACTTTCAATTTGTTCTTTGACTTCAGGACGAGTATCAAAAGCTCGAACAATAGCACCTAATCCAGAGGCGGTACCAATAGCAGAAAGACCCGCTACCCCTGCACCAATAACCAGAACTTTAGCTGGAGGAATTTTACCCGCAGCAGTAATTTGCCCCGTAAAAAAGCGACCAAAATGACTTGAGGCTTCTATAATAGCTCGATACCCTGCTACATTAGCCATTGAACTTAGAGTATCTAGTTTTTGTGCCCGAGAAATGCGAGGGACACTATCTATTGCTAAAACAGTAACATTTTTAGCAGCTAATTTTTCTAATAATTCTTTATTTTGAGCAGGCCAAATAAAACTAATTAAAGTACTGCCCTTTTGTAATAGTGCTATTTCATCGATTTCTGGCTTGATATATGTTTCAGGGGGGCGTACTTTTAAGATAATATCCGAGCTTTCCCATAAGGATTTGGCATTTTGGATGATAGTAACGCCTACCCGACTATAGGCTTCATCAGAAAAGTTGGCATTTAGCCCCGCTCCTGACTCAATAGCTACTGAAAATCCTAATTTTTGTAAATGCACAGCTACTTCTGGCGTAGTAGCAACACGCTTTTCATTACTATAAAGTTCTTTTGGTATCCCAATTTGCATCTTTTACTACTCCCACTATAAGCTAGGGATTATCTCACACTTATAAAACTTTGTAAGTTTTAATTATCTTAGAAAAAGCAGTTTAAGTATTTATAATATAAGAAACAATAAATTTTTATGCTTTTTTTAATTAAAGTGAATCCATTATGACAATTTGCACACGGTTTGCCCCTAGCCCTACTGGTTATTTACACATTGGCGGTGCACGTACCGCACTTTTTTCTTGGCTTTATGCTCGTAAGCAGGGCGGGAATTTCATTCTACGCATTGAAGATACGGATCTAGAGCGATCATCTATTGAATCGGTTAATGCCATTTTAGATAGTATGGCTTGGTTAGGTCTCGATTACGATCAAGGACCTTTTTATCAAACAGAGCGGTTTTCTCGTTACCAAGAGATTATTAATCAACTCACTGATTCTGGTCATGCTTATCGCTGCTATTGTAGCAAAGAGGAACTTGAGATACGCCGTACCGAGCAAATAGCACGGAAAGAAAAACCTCGATACGATGGAAAGTGCCGCCACCTTACTACGCCTAAAGAAGGGATTCCTTATGTCATTCGATTTAAAAATTCTTTAGATGGGCAAGTGCAAATACGGGATTTAGTACGAGGCACCGTTATATTCCAAAACGGTGAATTAGATGATTTAATCATCGCTCGTACCGATGGCACCCCAACTTATAACCTTACAGTTGTAGTAGATGATATGGATATGGGGATTACCCATGTAATTCGGGGTGATGATCATCTGAATAATACCCCACGACAAAGTAATATTTTTGCGGCCCTTGGCAAAGAACCCCCAAGTTATGCGCATATCCCTATGATCCTAGGTACTGATAAGCAGCGTCTCTCAAAGCGCCATGGAGCAGTGAGTGTGATGAGTTATCGGGATTTAGGATATTTACCTGAAGCGTTGCTCAATTACCTAGTGCGCTTGGGTTGGTCTCATGGAGATCAGGAAGTATTTACTATTGAGGAGATGATTAAATTATTTAATATTAAAGATATCAATCAATCTGCTTCAGTATTTAATCCAGAAAAACTCCAATGGTTGAACCAGCACTATATAAAAAATAGCGATCCGCATCATATCGCTCAACACTTATATTGGTACTTAGAGCAGCTGAAAATAGATATTTCTCAAGGACCTAATTTGATTGATCTTATTAAAGCCCAACAAGAGAGAGCAAAAACCTTAGTGGAAATGGCACAAAATTGCGTACCTTTCTACTACAATTTTCAAGACTATGAAAGTATAGCTGCTGAAAAGCATCTAACAATAAGTATTTTAGAGCCATTGCAAGCCTTAAAAGCCCATTTTGAGAATGTATCCTCTTGGACAGCGTCTGAAATTCATCAAGCTATTTCTTCAATAGTGGAGAAATATAATTTAAAGCTCGCCAAGCTAGCTCAACCACTCAGAGTGGCAGTGATGGGTCGACCTATTTCTCCCCCTATTGATATTACGCTTGAATTATTAGGTAAGGAAAAAACCCTTAGTCGTGTGGAGCGTGCTATTGAATGGATTCAGAGAAACTAATGAAGGGATTGTTTAATCTTCACCATAGTACTTAACACCAATTTTAATGCGATCTTTTCCTTTTGATTGGCGCCAGCGATTAGTATCCCGTAGAGAGTAAACACAACCACAATACTCTTGCATATAGAATTGCTCTCTTTTGCTAATCTCTAGCATTCGCTGGGAGCCGCCTTTTTTGCGCCAATTATAAGTCCAGTAGATCATATCCGGATAGCGAGCTGCCGCTTGAGTACCACTTTGATTAATTTGATCCATATTTTTCCATCTGGAAATGCCTAAAGAACTGCTAATGGTGTCAAAACCGTGTTCATGGGCATATAAAGCAGTACGTTCAAAACGCATATCAAAACATAGGGTGCAACGAGCACCTCGCTCTGGCTCATTTTCAAAGCCTTTGACTCGGTGGAACCAATTATCTACATCGTAATCTGCGTCAATAAACTCTATATGATGCTTTTGAGCAAAGCGGATATTTTCCTGTTTACGTAATTCATATTCTTGAATAGGGTGAATATTGGGATTATAGAAAAAAATAGTATAGTCAATGCCAGATGCAGTGATTGCTTCCATAACTTCGCCAGAACATGGGGCACAACAGGAATGAAGTAATAATTTCCTATGCCCTTCAGGTAGATTCAGATTTAGGCGTTCAAATTTAGACATAGTAATTCATATAATTTTAGATAGATTACTTCACAACCCGTAGCATAGGTTTACGGCTTTTATCCTTAGTATCTTTATCTGAAGGTGAAGTTGGTGGCGGAAGATCTTCTTGAGGGAAGGTCATACCTTGCCCATTTTCTTTAGCATAAATAGCTAGAGTTGCCTGTACTGGAAAGATAACTTCATGCACAATCCCAGAAAAACGCCCAGAAAAGCTAATCCAATCATTTTTTAATGATAGGTCTTTTACTGAGTAAGGATGAATGTTAAGAATAATCTTTCCATCAGAAATATATTGCTCAGGTACTTTTACATCTGGAAAAGTAGCATTTACTACTAAATAAGGGGTTAATTGATTATCCGTAATCCATTCATAAAAAGCACGAATTAAATAAGGACGGCTTGAACTAACAAAAGGAGGATTAGAAGCGTTACCCATAGTTTGCCAAGTTAGATAGCGAATCCAGCTCTCATATCTCGCTCAAAATCACTTAAGCTTTTTTGAAAAGATTGTCTAGAAAAAATACGATGAGCATACTCCCCAACTATCTTTGTTTTAAGAGAGAAATCGATTCCAGATATAGGCAATCCCCAAAGTAGGGGAGCTAAAGTAGCATAATGAATATCCGCATATTCGATAGATACCGGAATATCTTTTTCAGCCGCAATAATCTGAATAGAATGGTATGTTGGGCATAAGGGATCTGAAAAAAAAGTGATTGCCTTTTTTCTATTAGCAATAGGCATCAGGGTTTTTCCTTTAGAACTAAGCTATTAGTTATAATCTATCTATTATGAAATAACTAGACAGCTCTAACTATAGTGAAATAGAGCTGTCTAGATGCAAATTAATGAACGTCTTTCCAGTATTCTTTTTTCAGCAAGTAGGTGACAATACAGAATATAGCGAGAAAGAATAGTACTTTTGGTCCATATTTTTGACGCTCAAGCTGGGCAGGTTCGCCTGCATAAGCTAAGAAATTGACTAAATCATCCAAGGCAACGCTAAACTCATTAGGAGTCATTGAGCCAGGTTCTGATATTTTTAATTCAGGATTGCCTTTTTTATCTCCCTTTTCAATAAGAGTTTGCCAACCTTGCAAAGACCATAGCGGATTTGGCATTGCTGTATCTTTAAATACAAGGTTATTAACCCCGGTAGGACGCTTAGGATCTAAGTAAAAAGTCCTCAAATAAGTATGAAGCCACTCCGCACCTTTATAACGAGTCACCAAGGTTAAATCTGGAGGTGTTACGCCAAACCATTTCTTAGAATCTTCAGGACGCATAGTTATAGTCATGGGATCACCAATTTTATCAGTGGTGAACATTAGATTCTTTTTAACATCTTCTTCATCTAATCCCAGGTCTTTGGCTACTCGGTTATAACGCATATACTGTGCTGAGTGACAAGTCAAGCATCGATGAACAAAGATTTTTGCTCCTCTATAGAGCGAATCCTTATTATTCAGATCGATATTGACTTTATCAAGCGGATAATGGGATTCAGCAGCCGATACCAAAGTAGTTGATGAGATCAAAAATAATAAACAAACAATAGCCTTTTTCATTTGTAGATCACCCTCTCTGGAACGGGTTTAGTCTTATCCAACTTAGTATAAATTGGCATAAAAATAAAAAATGAGAAATATAATACAGCACATATCCGTGCAATCATAGTCTTTTCAGGGCTAACTGGTTTTGTTCCTAAGTAGCCTAGTATGAAAAAGCTGATTACAAAAATAGCTAAAGCAATTTTAGAATATATTCCTTTGTAGCGCATTGATTTTACTGGGCTACGATCTAACCAAGGTAAGAAGAACCATACAACAAGAGATCCACCCATGGCAATCACACCAAAGAGCTTATCGGGTACTGCACGTAATATAGAATAGAAAGGAGTTAAATACCATAGAGGCTTAATTTCAGTAGGAGTTTTTAACGGATTTGCTGGCTCAAAGTTATCATTTTCTAAGAACCATCCACCTAGCTGAGGAGAATAAAAAATAATGGCAGCAAAGATAAATAAAAATATCGCATAACCCCATAAATCTTTCACGGTATAGTAAGGATGAAATGGAATACCATCAAGAGGAATACCATCTTTACCTTTAGTAGCTTTAATTTCTACTCCATCTGGGTTGTTAGAACCTTTTTCATGGAGGGCTATAATATGAGCAACTACCATAGCCAATAAAAGTATAGGCACTAAGAATACATGGAAGGCAAAGAACCGATTTAAAGTAGGATCAGATACTACAAAATCTCCTCGAATCCATTCGACTAAGCCTGTGCCAATGTAAGGAATAGCACCGAAAAGAGAAATAATTACCTGAGCACCCCAATAGGACATTTGACCCCATGGTTGAAGATAACCCATAAAGGCTTCTGCCATTAGCATGACATAAATAATCATCCCAATAATCCAGACAAGCTCTCTTGGGCTTCTATAGGATCCGTAGATTAATCCTCTAAATATATGAAGATAAATTACAATGAAGAATGCAGAGGCACCGGTAGAATGCATATAACGCATTAACCAGCCCCATTGCACATCTCGCATAATATGTTCAACACTACTAAAAGCAAGGGTTGCATCTGGCTTGAAGTGCATGGTTAAAAATAAGCCACTGGCAAGCTGAATGACTAATACCAACAGTGCTAAAGACCCGAAGTAATACCAAATATTAAAATTCTTTGGTGCATAGTACTCCGCCATGTGATCTTTCCATGGCTTGGATATTGGAAGACGATCATCTATCCAATTAAATACTTGAACGACTATATTTTTCATTAAGCCTTATCTCCTTCGTTTTCCCCAATCAATATCCGATTTTCAGCAAGATAGCGATAAGGAGGCACAACTAGATTTAATGGAGCTGGAACACCCTCATATACTCGACCTGCAAGATCAAAACGAGAACCATGGCATGGGCAAAAGAATCCACCTTTCCAGTCAGCGCCTAAATCTTCAGGGGCTATATCTGGGCGATAGCTAGGAGAGCAACCTAAATGGGTACAAATACCCACAAGCACACCAATTTCAGGCTTAAGAGAGCGATAATTATTTTTATCTGAATCGGGCTGTTGCGATACTTGATTGCTATTAGGGTCACGAAGTTTTCCGCTACTTGTTATCTCATCTAATTCTTTTAGCTCTTCTGGCGTACGGCGAAATACCCATACAGGTTGACCACGCCATTCAACAGTCATTAAATGACCTTCTTCAAGCTTGCTAATATCAACTTCTACTGGTGCACCTGCAGCTTGTGCTTGTGCACTTGGCTGCATAGATTGGATAAACGGCACAGCTGCAAACCCTATACCCACTCCACCAACGGCAGTAGCAGCCGCTGTAACAAGGCGACGTCTACCTTGATCGACGTTGTCTGTTATGCTCATACATTTTACTCCCTCATTAATAAGGTAAACTATTAAAATAAAAACTAATCTTGCTAAAAAACAAGAATCTATAGTACTTTTTTGTCCAGCAATTTTACCATAAAAGGTATTGGAAGCTGGGTATCCATCAGATAGTTATTACCACATAAAGCTAGCTCTAATCCTAGTTTAGTGTATGAAGTTTATGGAAGATAGATATTATTAAATACTCTTTAATTATTTAATAGTTAAATTGTTATAAAAATATTCTGATATTTAAGATTGTCAAATTTAAAATTTTAATAGTGGAGGAAACTATGCCTATTTATGAATATCGTTGCCAAGCATGTGGCCATGAGATAGAGGTTTTACAAAAGATTACAGATGAACCATTATCTCAATGTCCCTCTTGTAATACGTATCAACTAAGTAAATTAATTTCAGCTGCAGGTTTTCGCCTTAAAGGCGGTGGCTGGTATGAAACAGACTTTAAAAGTAATAAAAATAAACGAAATTTAGTCTCATCAAGTGATGCCCCAAAGGAGGGATCAAATAATACTGAGAGTGGTAAAGATAGTGCTGGACCAGCAACAACTCAGTCTAAAGAGAGTAGTACACTTACCACATCAACGAACAAATAAAATTTATATTTTTTAGTATTTACCTTTATTAATAAAGGTATTGTCGCTTACACTTATCGGCTTAACTATATTTATTTTGAGGAGTATTCATGCGCAGCCACTACTGCGGAGATTTGTCTATCAATCATCTGAATCAAGAGGTTATCGTTTGCGGTTGGGTAAATCGCCGCCGAGATCATGGAGGGGTTATTTTCATCGATCTTCGAGATAGAGAAGGTATCGTTCAATTAGTTTTTGATCCTCAGCACTCCCCAGAAAGTTTTACCCTTGCAGATCAAGTAAGAAGCGAATATGTCCTCCAAGTCAAAGGGCAAATACGACCTCGCCCAAAGGGAACTGAAAATTTAGATTTAGCGACTGGTCAAATAGAAGTGTGGGGGCAGGATCTAAAAATCCTCAATGCTTCGGAGACACCTCCATTTCCAGTAGATGAAAAAATGGAAGTAGGAGAAGAAACTAGATTACGTTATCGCTATATTGATCTTCGCCGTCCTGAAAATTTACAACGGTTGCGAACTCGCTCCTTAATTGTACAGCAGCTAAGAAATTTTTTAGACAGCCAAGGATTTATTGATATTGATACTCCTATTTTAACTAAGTCTACTCCAGAGGGAGCTAGAGATTTTCTTGTGCCTAGCCGAACCCATCCAGGAGAGTTTTTTGCGTTGCCTCAATCTCCTCAACTGTTTAAGCAATTGCTTATGGTTGCTGGGATAGATCGCTATTATCAAGTGGCTCACTGTTTTCGAGATGAGGATTTAAGAGCTGATCGGCAACCTGAATTTACTCAATTAGATATAGAAACTTCATTTATCCATGAAGATACCCTGATGGATCTGATGGAACAGATGATTACCAAATTGTTCGCTACGGTACTCAATACTCAGCTTACTACTCCTTTTACACGGATGGCCTATACAGAGGCTCTTAATCAATTTGGCTCAGACAAGCCTGATTTACGGATTCCTTTAAAGCTCATTGATATTGGAGATTTAATGCAGGAAGTAGAATTTAAAGTTTTCTCCGAGCCCGCACAAAATCCTCAGAGCCGAGTTGCGGTATTACGGCTACCAGGTGGCGCAACGTTAAGTCGGAAAGAAATTGATGATTACACAAAATTTACCGCAACCTATGGTGCTAAAGGACTTGCCTATATTAAAGTAATAAACTGTAGTCAAGGGACTGAAGGATTACAATCTCCCATTCTTAAGTTCATTCCTAATGAAGTAGTAGAAGAAATTTTAAATCGTACCCAAGCAGTAGATGGGGATATTTTGTTCTTTGGTGCTGATAAATCTTATATCGTAAACGAAGCTTTGGGTGCACTACGAGTTAAACTAGGTCATGATCATGGTTTAGTTGAACAGGGCTGGCGACCATTATGGGTAGTTGATTTTCCCATGTTTGAATGGGATGAAAAAGAAAATAGATGGCATGCACTTCATCACCCATTTACCTCTCCCAAAGAAGAAGATCTACCCTTACTTGAGCAAAACCCAGCCGCTTGCCGATCCCGTGCCTATGATTTAGTACTCAACGGTACTGAAGTCGGTGGGGGATCTATGCGTATTTTTCAATCTAAAACTCAAGCACAAGTATTTCAGCTTTTAGGAATTAATGATGTAGAAGTTCAAGAAAAATTTGGCTTTTTACTTAATGCACTAAAATACGGTTGTCCTCCCCATGGGGGTATTGCTTTTGGCTTAGACCGCTTGGCCATGTTAATGACTAGAAGCAACTCAATTCGAGAAGTGATTGCTTTTCCAAAAACTCAAACTGCCAGCTGCCCATTAACAGAAGCCCCCGGATCAGTTTCTGAATCTCAACTCCGTGAGCTTAAAATTAAGATAATTAATCAACCATCCCTTGTAAAATAGATAAGTAGCCAAAATTTTATAATCTTAAGAAGATGCTACCGTGCTAAATTGAATTGATTGTGGTATGAGTATTTTAATTCACAAGTAATTTTGACTAGTTTTTAATGGAGGCTAGAATTATGGCTGAAGCAGCAATAGCAATCCAAAATTACATGGATCTAAATGATGAGGATTGCCAAGCTCGAGCACTTAAAGCGAAAGAATCATTGGGATCAAAGTTAGTTATTCTTGGTCACCACTACCAAAGGGAAGAGGTCATTCGATTCGCTGATTATTCTGGAGATTCTCTGAAGCTTTCTCGTCAAGCCGCTGCTTCTGATGCAAAATATATTATTTTCTGTGGTGTACATTTTATGGCGGAAGTAGCAGACATTCTCTCCCGTCCTGAACAAGTAGTAGTACTACCCGATCTTGCAGCAGGGTGTTCTATGGCTGATATGGCAGATTTAGCAAAAGTAGAGAGAGCTTGGAAAGAGCTAGGTCGAATTATAGATACTCAGAAAGTTATTCCTGTGACCTATATTAATTCTGCAGCCAATCTAAAAGCATTTTGTGGACGTCATGGGGGTATTGTATGTACTTCTAGTAATGCTCAGGCTGTGCTGAGTTGGGCATTTGAACGTGGAGAAAAAGTATTATTTTTCCCCGATCAGCATTTAGGAAGAAATACTGCTTATAAAATGGGAATCTCTCTAGAGGAGATGGCAGTATGGAACTTTCTAAGACCTCGTGGAGGGTTAACGCCAGAGAAAATCTGTGATGCAAGAATTATCTTATGGCAAGGGTATTGCTCCGTGCATCAAATGTTTCAACCTGAGCATATTGATCGCTTCCTTGAACGCTATCCTGATGCAAAAATTATTTCTCATCCTGAAAATAGCTTTGAAGTATGCCAAAAATCCCATTATGTAGGATCCACTGAATACATCATCAAAACCATTACGGAAAGTCCACCAAACACACGATGGTTAGTAGGGACTGAACTGAATTTAGTCAATCGGCTACATGAACGATTTAAACACGAAGGTAAATCGATTCACTTCATGTCGCCCACTGTGTGTATGTGCTCGACTATGTTCCGTACTGATCCTCAGCATTTGGCTTGGTCTTTAGAAAATTTAGCTCAAGATAACGTTGTAAACCAAATTAAAGTACCAGAAAAAGATGCAGAACTTGCTCGTTTAACCCTAGATAGAATGCTTGAAATTTCTTAAGTTATATAGAAAAAATAATTATGAGTGAAACAACAGCCCAAAATACTTCAACCCATAAAATCCAGCCTAATGCAGAGCACACTTATGAAGTTACTTATGCAGATCTTCCCCTTTCTTGTCCTATGTCTTCAATGGAAAATTGGAACTCCCATCCTCGAGTTTATATCCCTATTACTGAGACAGGGAAAAGTCAATGTCCCTACTGTAGTGCCCAATATATTTTAAAAGGCTGGCATTCTCATCCAAAAAAACACAATACTTATTAAGAAATTGGTATTAGCGGCGAAAGAGCCAAAATACCAAACTGATGATGATGCTAATTAAAATAGAAGTTGTAATAGGGAAGTAAAAACTGAAATTTTCCCGCTTAATTACAATATCTCCTGGAAGCTGGCCTAGGTTTAACTTAGTGAGCCATGGCCAAGCTAACCCCACTAAAATAAATAATACTCCTAATATCATCAATATTCGTTGCATGGCATCTTCCCTTTTATATACAGCTAACATTTTATGCTACACCAAGTAGCGATTGGTGTAATTATCAATCAACAAGGACAAGTGCTTTTAGCAAAGCGTGCCCCTCATGTACATCAAGGGAATTTATGGGAGTTCCCTGGGGGGAAACTAGAGTTAAAGGAGAATGCTTATGAAGCTCTTGTTAGAGAGCTCAAAGAAGAATTAGATATTACCGTACTTAATGCTCGACCCCTATTACAGACTTACTATCACTATCCAGATAAATCAATTCAATTAAATGTATACAAAATCAGTAGTTTTTTAGGGATTCCTCAAGGAAGCGAAGGTCAGCCTATTATTTGGGTTTTCCCTAAGGATTTAAAAAATTATGCTTTTCCACAAGCTAGCCAACATATTATTAGAGCAATTCTCCTTCCTTCCATTTATTTAATTACTAATGATTTTGTAGAAAACCAGCAAAAATTCCTAGCAACCTTAAAGAGATCCTTAGATTCAGGAATACGCTTAATACAGTTAAGAGTTAAAAGTATCAGCCAAACTAATTATGTTGCTTTAGCAGAAAAAGCAAAAAATCTTTGTATGAACTACCAAGCAATTTTACTAGTAAATTCTCACTTTGAATGGATAAATACGGTTAATGTAGATGGAATTCATCTTACGAGTACCCAACTTATGAGTTTATCCAAGCGACCTTTAAATTCTGAAAAATGGGTGGCTGCTTCTTGTCATAATAAAGAAGAATTAGCTTATGCTGCTAAGATTGGTATTGATTTTACGGTATTGGGGCCAGTGTTTAAAACTCAATCCCATCCTAGTACTTTATCTATAGGTTGGCAGCATTTTCAAAAGCTTAAAAGTACAGTCCCTTTCCCTATTTATGGTTTAGGTGGGCTAACCTTAAATCATATTCAAGAATCTTGGAATCATGGGGCGCAGGGGATTGCAGCGATAAGTGCTTTATGGGGAAAATCGCTAAAATTACCTTCTTTTGATTAATATCATTTTTCAGGATACATATTCTCGATAGCATCCTTATCTAGGCGTTCTTCTCCAGGAATATAATGCTTTTCTCCTGCCCAAGCGCCTAAATCAACTAAACGGCATCGTTCACTACAAAAGGGTCTCCAGGGATTTTGCTCTGACCAAATAGCTTCTTTTTTACAGGTAGGGCAGGGGATAGCACGTCTACTCGATTTACTCACCATAAGTTTTTATGCTTTAGCTAAGGAAAGATAATATTGATGATAGCAGTTTATTTGTTCTGCTAAAGTAATTAAATCTTGATTATTAATTAAGCAATCATCAGCAGCACTTAGACGAAGTGCTTGAGAGCATTGTGTATATAGAATTGATTTAATTTTTTCATTTGGAAATTCATCTCTCTTTTTAACGCGCTCAAACTGCAAAGATTCAGGAACATCAACTACTAAAATACGATCTACAGATTTCTCTAGACCTATTTCCAATAACAGAGGAATAACTAAAATGCAGTAAGGCTTAATCCTCATATATTGACGAGCTTGGTGATAAATTTCCTTAATAATTCTAGGATGTAAAATAGCTTCTAATTCTTTCTTTGCTTGCTTATTGCTAAATATTTTCTGGTGAAGATATTGTCTATTTAGAACTCCTTTAGAATCTAGAACCTCTGAACTAAATATCTGTACAATTTCAGCTAAAGCAGGCTGGTTCGGAGCGACTAGTTCTCGGGCGATAATGTCTGCATCAATAATAGGTACTCCAAGATTTGAGAAAATCTGAGCTACAGTAGATTTACCACTGCCAATTCCTCCGGTAAGCCCAATTTTATAAATAGCTTTATCAACCAAACTTAGAGAGAGATAAATAAAAATGATTAATATCATCCCCCCACATTAAGGCTATCCATCCTGAAACAGCAATATAAGGACCAAAAGAGAGAGGGGTTTCTTTTGTTTGCTTAGTAATATAAAGCCATAAACTTCCGAATATAGCTCCTCCAAAAGAAGAGAACAAAATAATAATCGGAAGCATCTTCCATCCAAGCCATGCTCCTAACATACTCAAGAGCTTAAAATCCCCATATCCCATACCTTCTTTACGGGCTAGAATGCGGAATAACTGATAAATAAGCCAAAAGAAAAGATATCCAGCCACAGTTCCTATAATACTACTGTAGGCATCGGTAAATAGATCAAATAGACTTAGAATGAGTCCTAACCAAAGAAAGGGTAGAGTAATATCATCTGGCAAGATTTGATGATCAAAATCAATAAAACTTAGTACAATCAGTGCATAAGTTAATGTAAGTGCGGCTAACCCTTCCCAAGTGATACCAAAATGAAGTGCAACCACGAGCGAAAACATTCCTGTAAGGAGCTCTACTAGAGGGTAACGAGGGGAAATATGAGCTTTACAGTGGCTACAACGCCCTCGAAGTATGAGATAGCTCAATATAGGGATATTCTCCCAAGGGTAAACAATTTTTTTACAATGAGGGCAATGGGAGTGGGGGAGCCATAAATTAAATGATTCAGATTTAGGCAATGGGTTGCCCTGTAGTTCTGCACATTGAGATCTCCAGGTTCTCTCTATCATCAAAGGTAAGCGATAAATAATTACATTTAAGAAACTACCTATAATTAGCCCTAATATGAATGATGAAATTAAAAACAAGCTTGGATAATCATCAAAGAAAGATATAAATTCCATAGTAAGATGATTTTTATAATAAGTAATTTAAATGACAGATCCCATTTTAAAGATAGGAAGATACATGGCAATAACTAAACCACCAATAATCACCCCAAGTATAGCCATAATTACAGGTTCCATAAGACTACTTAAACTATCTACCGTATTATTGACTTCCTCTTCATAAGTATCTGCTATTTTCGTAAGCATTTGGCTGATAGATCCTGCTTCTTCACCAATAGATACCATTTGCACAACCATATCAGGGAAAAGATTGCTATCGCGCATTGCTACATATAAGCGACTACCAGTGGATACTTCATCTCGAATTTTTAAAATTCCTTCGGTATACATCATATTACCTGAAGCATTTGCCACAGATTTTAGTGCCTCAACCAGAGGAACACCAGCGGTAAACATGGTAGAAAGGGTACGAGCGTACCTAGAAATAATAGCTTTATTCAATGCTGAGCCAATAATTGGTATTTTAAGCATCATTTTATCGGAAAAATACTCTATACTCTTAGAACGTTTTTTCGCAGTGATTAGGCCATAGATAGTAACTCCTATCCCGGAGAAAATTGCCCACCACCATGTTTTAAAAAATTCAGAAAGATTCATGACAAATAAAGTAATTGCAGGTAAATCTGCGCCAAAACCCGTAAATAGATCTTTAAATTTAGGAATAACAAAAATAAGCAAAATTGCAGTAATGATAAAAGCAACTACCATAATAGCAAGAGGGTAAAATAGGGCTTTTTTTATTTTTCCTTTAACCGATTCTGTTCTCTCTTTATAAGTTGCAATTTTATCTAGTAGGGTTTCTAGAGTACCTGATTGTTCTCCAGCATGAACTAAATTACAAAATAGATTATCAAAGTGTTTCGGATATTTTTGTAATGCTTCGGCAAATGTACTACCATCTTCTACTTCTTTTCTTATTTTTTTTGCAAGCCTTTTCATTGCCTCATTTTCATGACTACGCCCAATTAAATCGAAGGACTGAATCATAGGAATACCTGCAGACATCATGGTAGCTACTTGACGACTAAATAGAGCAATTTCTTTTGGAGAAATTTTATTCTTGGAAAAACTAAAAAGAGGAGCAGGTTTTTTTTTGATTTTAAGAGATGTAATCCCTTGGCGGCGTAAATTAGCTTTGATTAAACTAATATTTTTACCTTCTATTTCTCCTTTTATTGTTTGACCCTGGCGATTATTTCCTTCCCAAATAAAAGTACTATTTTTTGTTTCAGCCATAACAAAATCACTCTTTAGTTACTCGATTTACTTCCTCTAAGCTAGTTACCCCAGAAATAATTTTTTTAACCCCAGATTGACGTAAGTCTGAAATACCCTCCTTTTTTGCCTGATCTGCTAATTCCATTGAATTTCCTCCACACATGATTATTTCTCCCATAATTTCCGAGACAGGCATTACTTGGTATATACCAATACGACCTTTATATCCTCCAGCACAATAATCACAACCATTTGCTTTATAGAAAATAGGTCTATCTGCGATCTGCTCTTCAGTAAATCCTTCTTCTAGTAGTACCTGATCAGGGATATGCTCCTCTGTTTTACAATGAGTGCATAAACGACGGACTAACCGTTGTGCAATAATTAAAGAAACAGCAGAAGCGATGTTATAAGAAGGCACTCCCATATTGACTAATCTAGTTAGGGTTTGAGGAGCATCGTTAGTATGTAGGGTAGAGAGTACCATATGCCCTGTTTGTGCCGCTTTAATAGCAATCTCTGCAGTTTCTAAATCTCGAATCTCACCCACCATAATCACATCAGGATCTTGACGTAGAAAAGATCTAAGAGCGCTGGCAAAAGTAAGTCCTACTTTGGGATGCACATTAACTTGATTAATCCCTGGTACGTTAATTTCTGCAGGATCTTCAGCGGTAGAAATATTTATATTCCCTGTATTTAGAATATTAAGTGCGGTGTAAAGAGAAACGGTTTTACCACTTCCAGTTGGTCCAGTGACCAATACCATGCCATAAGACTGATGGATAGTATCTAAAAATATCTTTTGCTGCTCTAATTCATAGCCTAAAGAGTGAATACCAATTTGGGCACTGGTAGGATCTAAAATTCTAAGTACTGCTTTTTCTCCAAATAAGGTAGGACAAGTACTTACTCGAAAATCAATGGATTTTTTATCAGAAATTTTTGCTTTCATCCGCCCATCTTGGGGAACCCGACGCTCTGCAATATCCAGTCGTGCCATTACTTTAATTCGAGAAGTAATTCGAGAGGATAAATTTACGGGAGGAGTAGCCACTTCGTGTAGAATACCATCTTGTCGATAACGCACCCGATAGGTTTTTTCATAAGGCTCAAAATGAATATCTGAAGCTCCACGATTGATAGCATCAAGAAGCAGACGATTTACAAAGCGAACAATAGGAGCATCTTCCTTATCAGACTCAATAAAATTTTCTTCTACTTCATCTTCATTTTGAGTACTTGCAACAGTTTCCAAGGTATTGCTTAGTTCTGCCAGCACTTTTCTATGATCCTGATTGATTTTTTCAATCATGGAAGAGAGTTTATCTTCCTCTACTAAGATAGGTTCAGTGCTTACTCCGGTATAAAACTTAATATTACTGAGTGCCTGTTGTTGGTTAGTAGGATCAGCAATTGCAATAAATAGCTTATTTCCCCGCTTGAATAAAGGAAATATTCGATGTTCGTAGACTAATTTTTCTTCAATGAGATTTTGAGGGCTATAGCTAATATCTAAAGTATTTAAGTTGAATAGAGGCATCCCAAATTCTTGAGAAGCAACTTGAGCAATACTCAAACTATCGACTAGCTTATGCTGAGTTAGGTAAGAGATAAAAGAGATATTTTCTTGTAGAGATTTTTTATAATAAAGTAGAGCATCTGATTCGCTTAATAAATTATGTTTTGCAAGACAATGGGATAAGGTGGCAATTTGTGCTTTCGATGGTGTCATAATTTATACATCCATATAGTAAAAGATATTTTTTACCATAAGAATAATTAATTATTATAAATATATGAAGTTTATTATAATAAATTATAATTTAGTTATTGAAATTTAAAATAAATAATATGTGTAAATATCAAAAGAAAATATTAAAGATCATTTTATTATTTTTTATTACCTTGTCTATAAGTGCTTGTGGACAAAAAGGACCCTTATATTTACCGAAGCAAAAAGAAAACTCCCATAAAACAATGAATTAAACTAAATTATGCACTATTTCAATTATCATCATAATATTTTATGGGCTGAACAAGTTCCTTTAACGGAAATTGCTACACGTTTTGGCACACCCTGTTATGTTTATTCTCGAGGCGGGATTGAAAATCAATGGAAAGCTTTTGATCAGGCCTTTAAAAATTATCCCCACCGAATTTGCTATGCTGTCAAAGCAAATAGCAATATTGCAGTTTTGAATATCTTAGCTCGGCTTGGATCTGGCTTTGATATTGTATCTTTGGGGGAATTAGAACGAGTATTAGTTGCAGGTGGGGATCCTAAAAAAATAGTCTTCTCTGGCGTGGGCAAACGTATTGATGAAATGAAAAGAGCTCTACAAATAGGGATTGCTTGCTTTAATGTAGAATCTCAAGCAGAGCTTATCCAGTTAAATAGTACCGCTCAATCATTAAATCTCCGGGCACCTGTTTCTTTACGAGTGAACCCTGATATTGATGCTCAAACCCACCCTTATATTTCTACTGGATTGCATGAAAACAAATTTGGAATAGAGATAGACAAAGCAATAAATGTTTATAATTATGGAATTAATCTATCAAATATTGACTTGCTAGGCATAGATTGTCATATTGGATCTCAGCTAACCTCTCTTTCACCTTTTATTGATGCTTTAGACAGAGTACTCATCTTGCTAGAGATGCTAGAACAACAACAAATTCCTATTTGTCATTTAGATCTAGGAGGGGGTCTAGGAATTACTTATCGTGATGAAATACCTCCTAGTCCTCAGCAATATGTAGCCGCACTTCTTGAAAAATTAGGAACACGGAACATAGAAATTTGGCTTGAACCAGGGCGTGCTATTGTAGGTAATAATGGTATTCTTTTAACTCAGGTAGAATACCTGAAACAAACAGGTGACAAAAATTTTATTGTTGTAGATGGTGCCATGAACGATCTGATTCGTCCTGCTCTTTATGATGCCTGGCAAGATATTGTACCAGTACAGATCAAACCAGAACTTAATCCTATATGCTCAGATGTGGTAGGACCTGTATGTGAGACAGGGGATTTTCTAGGAAAAGATCGATATCTTGATAGCCAAAGGGGTGATTTACTTGCAGTGCAATCAGCAGGTGCTTATGGGTTTACTATGAGTTCTAACTATAATTCACGCCCTAGAGCAGCAGAAGTTATGGTGGATAAAAACCAAACGTATTTAATAAGAAAGCGGGAAACAATTTCTTCCCTTTATGAAGAGGAATCTATTCTTCCAAAATAGCAATATGCACAGAGAAAATAAATGAATAGTCTTCAAGAGGATATTAAATTATATACATTACTTAAGCGACTACACGCTCGTAGCACTGCACAAAACGAAGAAATACAAGATTACATCGCTGTAGCTGGCTCAAAATCTATAGCAGGTACTACCTCCGATATGATAGCTGGACGGGTATTTTGGCAAGACAAACTGGTGGCACTTGATCAGGATAAAGCACAGTTCTGCTATCATTTATGTCGTGCAATGAGCACTCGAAAAGCAGTAGAAATAGGTACTTCATACGGAGTCTCAACTTTGTATCTTGCTGCGGCAATACGAGATAATGGTGGTGGTACTGTAATTGCTACGGAATATGAATCAATTAAAGCTACTGCAGCTCGTGCACATTTTCTTGAAGCGGGATTAGTCGATCAAATTGACCTACGAGAAGGGGATTTACGGCAAACACTTCAATCGCTTCCTCATAATTTAGATTTCGTGCTAATGGATATATGGCTACCCATGGTACACCCTGCACTTGAAATTATAGATCCATATTTACGCCCAGGTGCAGTAATTATTGCGGACAATACTGAAAGTTTCCGTAAAGATTATACTGATTTCTTTACATATCTTAAAACCCACAAATATACCACTCAAACCCTTCCATTTGAAGGGGGCTTAGAAATGTCTATAAAGCTAGGCTAAATTGTAATGGATATTGCTTTTACTAAGATGCAAGGGTTAGGCAATGATTTTGTGGTCATTAATACTATTTCTCAACCCATATCCCTTACTTCTACTCAAATTAAGTATATTGCTGATCGTCGACTAGGAATCGGTTGTGATCAAGTATTACTCATTACACCTCCTCCCTCCAGCCAAGTTGATTTTGGCTATCGAATTTTTAATCAAGATGGCGGAGAAGTGGAACAATGTGGTAATGGAGCACGCTGTTTTGCTCACTTTATCCATCATCATGATCTAAGTAATAAAAATATACTGCGTGTAGCTACCAAGGGAGGAGTGATTCAACTCCGAAGGGAGGAAAACGAGTGTGTTACAGTTGATATGGGTATTCCACGTTTTGATCCCAAGCAAATTCCCTTTAAAGTAAATGCAGAAGCATTATTTTACCCATTAACTGTAGCTAACCAATCTATAAAGATTGGTGCAGTATCCATGGGTAATCCCCATTGCGTATTACAAGTCCCAGATATTACTACAGCACCTGTAGGGGCTTGGGGGTTAGAATTAGAATCCCACCCCTTGTTTCCACAACGAGTTAACGTAGGTTTCATAGAAAAAATATCTTCCCACGAAATTAATTTAAGAGTTTATGAACGAGGTGTTGGAGAAACACCTGCTTGTGGTACTGGAGCTTGTGCTGCAGTAGCAGTAGGTAGAAAGCAGGGCTGGCTTGATGAATCAGTTTCAGTACATTTACTTGGAGGATCTTTACATATTATTTGGCAGGGAGAAAATAGCCCATTACTTATGACCGGACCTTCAAAAGTTGTTTTTGAAGGTTCAATTACACTCAATATAAGCAATTAATTTTAATTAGAGGTATTTCTTTATTCATCAGAGGTAATAGAGATGAAAAAAAAATTATTCGATAGCTCTTAACATAATTAAAATATTTAACAGAGTATATCTACCATCTATAGATCATTTTATTATTGACTATAGGTTTATTATAAACTCATATAATTATTATATTGCTATGGAAAACCATCAAAAAATTTGGGTAGATAATTTTATTCACCACCTTAAATACGAACGGAATTTATCACTCCATACGATGACAAGCTATCACCATGACTTAAAAAAAGTGATGGCTTTTTGTGATCAAGAAAAAATATCAAATTGGAAGCAGTTAAATTCCCGTGAAGTGCGAGCACTCATTACTAGTCTTTATAAAGAGGGCTTATCCAGTCGTAGTATTCAACGTTTACTTTCTGCCACACGTAGTTTTTATATCTATTTGCGAAAAGAACATGGAATAGATAACAGCCCTATAGAAAATATCACCCCTCCAAAGGAAGATCGCAAGCTTCCCAATAGTCTCGATACCGATCAAATTGCCCAGCTTTTTAATATTAACTCGGAAATAAATAACGAACTATTAATTCGTGACTGGGCAATACTAGAGCTATTTTACTCATCAGGACTACGTTTATCCGAACTTGCTCATCTAGATAGGGAAAATTTGGACTTAAATTCTGGAATGGTCCGAGTGGTAGGTAAAGGATCTAAAACCAGGGAAGTGCCTGTAGGTCGTCAAGCAATGGTAGTATTAAGCCGTTGGTTTAGTTTAAGATCAGCTTGGATTCGTAGCGGCGAACAAGCAGTATTTATTACTCGACGGGGATATCGTATTTCTCCACGGGCAATCCAAAAACGCCTGAACTTATGGGGGCGTATGCAGGGATTTAATGTAGCTATCCATCCCCACCGCTTGCGTCACGCATTTGCAACCCATTTATTAGAAAATAGTAGTGATTTACGAGCAGTACAAGAATTATTAGGCCATGAAAATATTAGTACAACCCAGATTTATACTCACTTAGATTTTCAGCACCTAGCAAAAGTATATGATCAAGCACATCCTAGAGCAAAAAGAAAAGCACATCCCCCTTAGTGGTAAGGATACTCAATTTTTCTTTGAAAGTTAAGATCGTGTTTTCTGAATAAAACTTTACTTTAGTGCTAAGCTTAGCCAAAAATTAGTTTTGGCTAGCACACTATTCTAAGCTAGAATGGTAGTTTTAGACTAATACTGAAATCTAGCGTTATGGTTGAGACTAGATTCTAATGCTGAGAATTAATAGGAGGAAAAATGTTAAGAAATATATTTTTTGCTTTAATTAGTGCTACTGCACTTACTCTGACTTCCACATCAGTTTTAGCAGCTGATGCAGGTGCTGGAAAAGATGCCTACGTAAAAAACGGCTGCGCCGCATGCCATGGTAGTGAAGGGCAAAGCGTCAATCCAAAGATGTTTCCAGTGCTCAAAGATAAAGATGCAAGCTTTATTGTAGAACAGCTTCAAGCATTTAAGTCTGGAGCTAGAGTAGGAAAAGGTGCTGGCGTTATTATGAATACAAAGGCTAAAGCACTTAGTGATGATGATATGGCCAATATTGCTGCATTTGTAACTGGCGGCTAATCTTTATCTTTTAGTTTTGTCTTTTAGAGAACGCTGGCATATTGCCAGCGTTTTCTTTTTTATAAGTATTTTTTTAAACCAATCTATATATTCCCTCTCTAAATTACTCTAATTACTGATCCTATATTTAAGTTTGATGCTTACTTCAATGTACTTATATAAGGGATTTTCATGTTCTTTAAAAGAAGAAATCTAAAGCAAGTGAGGATAGCAATACTTATTGCTATTAATTTGTGTATGGTATCCCCTAGACTATGGGGAATAGATTTAAATCCAGATAATATGGGAGATGCTTTAATATTTCCTTATTACACAGTTGCCAATAGTTTTAATACATCCATTTCCCTTACTAATACTACCGATCAAGTTAAAGAAGTTAAAGTGCGGTTTCGGGAAGGAGAAAATAGCTGGGAAGTACTTAGTTTTCATCTCTATCTCTCAGCCAAAGATAGTTGGATAGGGACATTAAATTTTGATAATAGTAATAGTAGTGTGTTGTTGAATACATCAGATAAATCCTGCACTATTCCTCCTATCCCTCCAGAAGGACTCCCTTTTAAAATCAGTGGGTTTACTCAAAATAATAATGGAACAATAGAAGCGATTGATGGCAGCTTAGATACACCCCAAGATCGCTTAACTCAAGGCTTTATAGAAGTATTAGAAATGGGGGTAATTAATAACCCAGAAAATAATCTAAATTTTACTCCTGCAACAGATGCAACTCATACAGGTGGAATCCCAAACAATTGCCAAGCCTTAACTGATGCTTGGAATCAAGGTGCTTGGGTAGGTGGTGTAATTTCAGGGCATACAGCAGGGGTATCTAGCCCTACAGGAGGACTCACTGGTACCGAAATAATCATAAATATTGCACAAGGAACAAGCTATGGCGTAAAACCAGTTATTATTGATCACACTTTCTATAATATAGGTGCAGCTAATCATCTTCCGCCACAAGTTTACGGACCAGATTTCTCTAGTGCTGATATAACCAGTCAGATGATTAAAGATAAAGTAATCATGACAAG
This sequence comes from Candidatus Nitrosacidococcus tergens, assembly GCF_902810445.1. Taxonomy (NCBI): domain Bacteria; kingdom Pseudomonadati; phylum Pseudomonadota; class Gammaproteobacteria; order Chromatiales; family Chromatiaceae; genus Candidatus Nitrosacidicoccus; species Candidatus Nitrosacidicoccus tergens. The sequence continues at coordinate 97,879 of NZ_LR778175.1, forward strand.
TTGGTCCGATATAGGTCAGTCATTCTCTGAGTATACGGATAATCCTAATCAAGAGGCTATGATTCGAGGTAATCCTACACAAGGAGTCAATGCGGTCAGTGCAATACTTATGAACAGTGCAGTTTTTAATCAAGTCGCTATTGATCCTAGCTTGGCTGGGAAAACTTCATGGATATTTACTTTTCCCACAAAATGGTACTATACGCCCTTAAATAATTTAAGCTCAAGTACTGGAATAGCCCCATTTACCAGTAGTTTTGGGGCGACGGGAGCCCCAGAAAACATGAAAATTACTTTATTTAATCAAGAAGAACAGCAAGTACAAGATAATGCATCAACAATTTTATCCCCTTGGGCAGTTAATATTCTTGACTATTATTTGGATGCTGAAACTAACACATCATCCAGTCTTAATCATCTAGCAGAGATCATCACTATAAATAAAACTATGTTTAACGGATGGGCTAAGGTGCATCTAGCTGCTGATCTTCATCACCAGCTAAAAGCTAAGGACGGTACCGTATATTATGGCTTACCAGTGATTGGATTTAGCATACAGCAATTTGAAAGTAGCCATGTTGATGCTACTAACTTTTTCAGTAGTTCGTACACCCATAGCTTTAAATCTTGTATTTCTATCACAGATACTGCTTCATGCCATCAAAACAATACACCTATCAATGTAAATCAGCCCTCTCCTCCAATAATCACCCCAACCCCTGATATAGAGACCATGATTAAAACTGCAGTAACTGCTACAGAGCAACCAGCAAAACTTGCTGCGATTCAAGCTGCATTTACTGCTGCTACTCAACTAAGTTCCCTAACGAATACAGGTATTCATCAGCCTATCCAGCCTAATTTTGAGCCTATTGTAGTCGAAGCAGTACAAATTGCTACCGCTGATGCAAAACAAGCTGCAACCACTGCAGCTACTCAAGCAGCTTCAGCAGGGAAAACTCAAGCAGAAATAAATCAAGCTGCTATGACTGTAGCCACCCAGACTGCAACTATTACTGCAGCACAGACCGTGGCTAGCTTAATTAATTCAGAAGGTCTACAGTAATGATTACTTATCAAGGTAGTCATTTCCATACTCAGAAAGTATCAGGATTTACTTTAGTAGAATTACTCATTGCCATTACCTTAATGGGTATTATTATAGTAATTCTTTTTGCTGGGTTGCGACTGGCTACCCGCAGTTGGGAAGGGGTAGAAAATAAAAATAGCACCACTGAACGCTTTAGAGTCATCAATCATCTATTTCGCCGCCAAATTCGCTCTTTAAGCTTACCTTTTTATATAGCACCAAACCGGGGAAGGGCGTTGGCATTTTTTGGATCTGAACAAAGTATTTCTTTTGTTGCTCCATTTTTAGAAGATCTAGATTTGGGTGGGCTATATTGGATTACCTATGAGCTAACTTATAAGGATGGTGAATCAGCATTAGTTATGTATTGGCGACCCTATCGTCCTAACGAGCAGCAAATCAATAACTCAGATCGGGAGGTACTCTTGGAGAATATTTCTGCTATTCATTTTTCCTATTTTGGTGCTCTAAATCAAAACTTAAGACCTAATTGGTATAACTACTGGGATAATCCTAATCAACCCCCGCAAGTAATACAATTAAAAATTGAAGCCAATGATGTAGAATGGCCTGGAATTGTTGCTAAAATCCAGACTGATCCGCAAAATACGATGGGAGGAGGTGCAGGAGCAATTCGTTTTGGTCGTTAATAAACCAAGAGATTCAAAAAACTGTGGTATTGCCCTTGTTATTGTATTATGGGTAATTACCTTAGTTGCAGTCATTGCCAGTAGTTTTACTTATACAGTTCGGATTGAAACCAACTTAGCTACCCACTTAACAGAGCAAGCAGAAGCGAGAGCTCTGGCTGAAGGAGGAATTGTTTATGCTGCTTTTGATTTGCAGCGTCCTATGGGTACTCGCCAATTTACTCCCGATGGAACACCTTATTCTTGGTTAATCAATGATAACGCTGTTGCCATTTCAATACAGGATGTAAGCGGTTTAATTGATATTAATACAGGCAATGTTAATCTTTTTATAGGATTGCTTATTACTATAGGTATACCAAATGAAGAGATATTTTCTTTAATTGATAAAATCAAAGATTGGATCGATCCGGATGATATTCGCCAACCGCAAGGTGCTGAAAGACAGGATTATATAGCAGCTGGGTTACCTTATGGTCCTAAGAACGGATCTTTTGAAAGTATTATCGAACTACAACAAGTATTGGGTATGACTTCTGATTTATATCAACAAATCGCTCCCTTTGTTACGGTGTTTTCTAAACAAGGGGGTGTTAATCCAAGTGTAGCTCCTCCCGAAGTATTAATGGCTATTCCAGGAACTACTCCAGATTTAATTGAATCCTATATGCAAGCACGGGAAACAAGAAAATTACAAGGGCAAAGCCCTCCCGTTCTTCCTACAGGTGCCGAATTTCAGGGTTTAAACGGAGGACAAGCCTATAAAATACGATCAGAGGTTGAAATTATTAATGGTGGCAGTGCTATCGCTGAAGCGGTTATCTCCGTTAATAACGTAGGATCTGGTACTGCGGTACAAGGAGTAGGAACAAGGTCTGTGATGCCTAATTTTAGCGTACTTGAATGGAAAAGTGATTAGTTTTTATTTGTCACTGTTTTAAATTTCGATTACTAAATATTTTGCTTGCAATGAGTTTTAAACTAAAATGGTCTAATCAAGCTGGACAGAATTCTTTTAGAGGCTTTCTCACTTCTTCTCCCGGATTAAATCGATTTTTTGCTTGGTGGTGGGAAGGATTAAAGCATTGTATCCCTCAATCCTTACAAAAATCTCTATGGAGAGAAAAAATAAAAATTATTCTCCTCCCTCAAGGAGAAGGGTTGCGGATTATCCGTAACCAAAAGGGACAAAAAGAGGAATTAGGATTTTATGATGGAATCCAGCATTGGGATAAAGCCCTACTTGGGGATAGTTATCAACTCATTTTTCGTTTATTTTCCACACAAACCCTTACCAAATCTATAGAGCTTCCCTTAGCTGCAGAAGAGAATCTTCGTCAAGTGCTAGCCTTTGAAATGGAGCGACATACGCCATTTAATGCCAACCAAGTATATTATGACTATACAATTATCAATCGCCATACAAGTCGAGAAAAAAAAATTGTAGTAGGTCTTGCCCTAGTACCTAGAGAGATTTTAACGCAATGGCTCACTAAATTAGAAAAATGGGATTTGCAGCCAGAAAGAGTAGATGTGATAGGTACACAATATGAGGGGAAAGTTAACTTATTACCTTTAGAATTTCGCTCTAGTAAAACCCTAACACTACAAAGCAAGACTATCTTTGCTCTAGGAGGTTTATCTTTTCTGCTTATTGTTGCAGCATTATTATTGCCTCTATGGCAAGAACGCTCAGTAGTAATTAAGCTTATGGCAGAAACAGCTGCAGCACATCTCCAAGCTAATAGAATAATTACGATTCGTGATCAAGCAGATGAAGCAGTTGAAAACTCAGAATTTCTTGCAACCCAAAAAGAGCAAGCACCTATTATTATAGATCTACTCTATGAGCTCACTCATTTATTCCCGGATAGTATTTGGATTCACCAATTTACCATTAATAAAGATCAAATAGATATCCAAGGAGAAGCGCAGGAAGCTTCTGCTCTCATCACCTTACTAGAAAATACTCCTTATTTTGAGCAGGTACAATTTCGATCTCCAGTAACCACTAACCAAGTAACAAATAGGGACCGTTTTCACATTACTGCTCGACTTTTATTACCAAAAGCAACTTCATGAAATCTATCTCTCTAGATAACTTGCCTAAAAAATGGCATAGTGTAGTTGCTGTCAGCCTATTGCTTTTAGTGTTATTTCTATTATATTTGATAACACTACAACCTATCTTAGATAAGCATAAGTATTATCGGGATAATATTGAAGCTTCTATCCAGAAATTAAATCGCTATCGACGCATTATTGCTCGCGAACCAGAATTAACCGCAAAGCTTGAAAAACTTAATCAAGATCAAAGCCACAATCACCTTTATTTGGGACAACAATCGGACGCATTAGCTGCTACGCAACTCCGTCAATGGGTAAAAACAGCTGTAGAATCAAATGGCGGTATTTTAACCAGCACCCAAAATTTACCAGTTATTAACAATAAAAATTTTTTTAAAATTGGGATTAAGGTTCGATTAAGCGGAGGGGTAAATATGCTAAGGCAATTATTTTATACTCTGGAGTCTCATCGCCCTTTACTCTTTATAGAGAATCTTCAAATCTCAGGACGACAAATTCGCCAGCGTAGCCGTGTTGATCCTAAAAATATTATTGAAAAAACCGAGTTAACCGTAAATTTTGATTTATATGGGTATATGAGAGGTATGAGTGAGGCAAGTAACCCCTAGGTATAAAATTCTTATTTTTGGGTTAATTAGCCTATGTGCTTTAATGATATTAATCATTCTTTGGGAATTAAAATTTCCAGTTACTATACATAAGAGCTTAGAATCATCTTCACCCTTATCTTCTGGGCTAGAAGCAGAATCTGAAAAAGAACAAAGCTTAAAAAAAGATTCTTTGAATAATAATATTCCCCCTTTGACCTATTATAAGGAAATCATTGAACGTCCTTTATTCCATCCAAATCGTAGACCCTTAGACCCAGAAGAGGAAGATGAAGATAATCTTACCCCTGAAGAGCGTGCTAAAAGAAATAACAAGGATAAACAGGTAGAGCAACCACCTATTAAAGATCGATTTACTCTAAATGGAATAGCAATAGATGGAGGTAAGGCAATAGCACTGTTAGAGGATCATAAGGAAAAAAAGATACTGCGACTTTCCCAAGGAGAGCAATTAGAGAACTGGAAAATTAAGAATATTCTCTCTCATAGTGTAGTTTTTAGTCTAAAAAATCGTACTGAAACTTTAGATTTAGTGCGAATTTTTACCTCTAACCCTAAAAAAGCTACTCAACCTGTCAAACGATAGACATATTCTATTTCTTATATTATAAAATTTCAGATGCCAAGTATCTTAAAATGATTATCTATCATATGCCACCTCAGTTGTTAGCTTTTCTATTTTTACATAAAAAAATATCAAAAAAATGGAATTGCTTACGATTTTATGGAGTGCTTGTAAGTATTTTAGTTTTTTTTACTGCTTGCAGTAGCCATCTCTCTCACTCTCCAACAACACGAAGCCGTGTAGATCTAAAAAAATCTAAAGAAGCAACACAAGTAGCAACCACTACGTCCTTATCAGAAAACAAATCCCTCCAACATCTACCCAAAAAAGGCCAACCTGAAGGATTGAGTAAGAATGGAGAGATTAAAATGGCTAAAAAAGACAAAGATAAGGATGAAGATAAAAAAACAAAAACTGATCTCTACCCTGGTAATAATCAATTCTTTAACCAAAAAGTAGCTCAAAAACCACAAAAATTCCAGCTAGTAGAAGGAGCAGTTTTACTTAATTTTGAAAACACAAGCATTCAAGAGGTCGTCAAAACCCTTCTTGGAGATATTTTAGAAGAAAATTATGTAATTGACCCTGCAGTTCAAGGTGTAGTGACGGTACAAACGGGTCGTCCCTTAGAAAAAGGTATGCTCATTCCCACCTTAGAATCCCTGCTGGGTATAAATGGAGCAGCTCTCGTGCGTGTACAAGGGATGTATAAAATTATCCCGACCAATCGAGCTATTCCAGGTAATTTGACTCCTCGTCTAAAAGTGTCCTCTGAGCAGGAAGTTATTGGCTATCAGGTACGGATTGTTCCTTTAAAATATATTGGAGCTGGGGAAATGGAAAAAATTCTTACTCCATTTGTGCCAGAAGGATCCATAATACGAGTTGATCCAGTACGTAGTTTAATTATCTTGGCAGGTAGCCATCAAGAACTTGATCAATGGCAAGAAACAATTAATATTTTTGATGTGAACTGGCTTAAAGGAATGTCCGTAGGACTCTATCGATTAAAACAAAGTGATGCTACTTCTATTTCCGAGGCGCTAGAAACCCTATTTGGACCGGAGGCAGATACTCCACTGGCGGGTATGTTTCGGATGGTGCCCCTTGATCAGCTCAATGGAATACTAGTCATTACCTCTCAGTCTGAGTACCTAAAAGAGGCAGAGACTTGGATTAAACGCCTAGATTTAGGTGAGCAAGAAGAAGATCAAGAACACTTTTATTTTTACCAAGTGCAAAATGGCGTAGCTGAAGATTTAGCTATGTTGCTTCAACAAACTTTTGGTATTGAAGGAAGTAGTACTGCGGAAGGTGGTGGTCGAGTTGCCCCCGGGCAGCAAAGAAGCGGTTTATCCTCAAGTGGCATGGGTGGTGGTATGGGTATGGGTGGTGGTATGGGTATGGGTGGTGGTATGGGTATGGGTGGTGGTATGGGTATGGGTGGTGGTATGGGCATGAGTGGCGGTGGTAGTAGTGGTATGAGCGGCGGTGGCACGATGGCTTCTTTTAAGGCTACTAAAAAATCCACGGGTATTAAAAAGGGAAATGCATCTCATCAAGCATCTAATACCCAAATGAGTAGCTCAGAAAACTCAGATGTGATTGCCTATCCAGCCGAGACTGATGAAAGTGGATCAAAGAGTAAACTTAAGGCATTAGGAGCTGCTTTAAAGGGAAGTAAAAAAGAACAAGAAGAGCCTGAAGTACGGATCGTACCGGATGTTACGAACAATGCCCTACTCATTGCAGCAAAACCGCCTATGTATGAAAAAATTAAGGCAGTGCTGAGGCAAGTAGATATTCCACCACGGCAAGTACTAGTAGAGGCTTCTATTGCAGAGGTAAATCTAGGTGGAAATCTCCAATTTGGAATTGAATGGTTTTTTAAAAACAACATTGGACGTGGATTTAATAATAACTTTAGTGGCACAGGTACGGTAAATTCAAATGTAATTCCTCTACCAAGTCCTGTGCCAGGAGGTGCTATAACAACAGCACCTAGCTTCACCTATGCAATAACAAGTGGAGCTCAAGTAAATGCGTTACTTCAAGCATTGGCTAATGAAAATAAACTTAATGTGCTTTCCTCACCTCAGCTGTTAGTATTGGATAATCAAATGGCACAAATTATGGTGGGAAACCAAGTGCCTATTCTCTCTGGTCAAGCTGCATTAGGTGGGATTGCAGGAGGGGGAGCTTTAACCTCTCAAGTACAATATAAAAATACTGGAGTAATGCTTGCTGTGATCCCAAGAGTAAATGCAGGAGGGCGTGTCACCTTAGAAATTGATCAAGAAGTTACAGATATAGGCCCTTCTTTCACCTCAGGAAGTATTTCTAACCCTAGCTTTTTGCAAAGAGCTTTTAAAAGTGTTGTCACCGTTCAAGATGGGCAAACTATTGTATTAGGGGGGTTAATTAAGACTAATGATCAGTTTAATAAATCAGGAGTACCTGTATTATATAAACTTCCTCTAATTGGTAATCTTTTTGGTACTACCTCTAATCAAAAAACACGTCAGGAGCTAGTCGTACTTATGACACCAAGAGTAGTAGAAAACCAAACCGATGCCACCCTAGTGACGAGCGAAATGCGGAAAAAAATGAAATATGCTGAAGATATCATCAAAAATGAAAATATTGTACAAAAGACGAAAACAAGAACCCATATGGGGGATATTGATATAGGTAATCAAGAGCCCATTGGTTATGGTCCTGTACCTTATGAAGATTCAACACTCTCGAATGAACAAAAAGATTTAGATCAAAATACTACCTATCATTAGCTAGATTTCAGAATAGGGTTTGTCTATATACTAAATATAGTAAGTTTGGTAATAAATTAAACAGGTTAATTTCCGATAAATTAATAGATTAGTACAATAATCTATTGTATTTTCTGAAAATAAAATTTATAATTTAAATTTATTGAATTTTTATAAATATCGCTTAAGATAATAAAACTTATAGCAACCATCATTAACCCATACCATTTAGAAAAGTAGTCATCTTTTGTCGAATCGAATCCTTATTCAAATATTTATTTACTTATTAAAATTTACCTTACTCTTAGGAGCGTTTGCCCTAATAGGGTGTACTTCTGTACCTAAAGAACAACAAGTAGGAGAACGAGCGGTTGCACGCTGGCAGGCTTTAATTACTCAAGATTGGCAAAGGGCTTATAATTATCTTAGTCCCGGATATCGAGGAGTTCACTCCCTAGATCTCTATAAGTCTCGCTTTGGCAATGCGGTGCACTGGGAAGATATTCGCTTAACAGAGACTACTTGCAGTGAAGAGAATCTGTGTAGGGTAGTCTTGAGTCTAACATTTACTTATACTGGTCATGTGGGTCAAATGGTGCCTGGGCAACATCAGCAAATTATTAAGGAGAAATGGATCAAAGAGCAAAACCAATGGTGGTATTATATCCCAAAATAGCTATATATGGTTTTTAGTTTTAAAAATCATGGTTATTCTTCATTAAAAAATTGTAACAAGGAGATAATATAGAATGAAAAAGACAAAACTAGCTACTGCCTTAGCTTTAGCGACAGTAGGTGCTGGAGCATGGCAGGGTGCTCAAGCAGTTAATCTAAACCCTGATGGGTCAGGCGATGCCCTCTATTTTCCTTACTATACTGTACGGACTTCTGATAGTGGCAGTGCTATGACCACCTCTATCGTAATTGTCAATACCACCAATCAAACTAAAGAAGTCAAGGTTCGTTTTAGGGAAGGAAAAAACAGCTGGGAAGTCTTAGACTTTGATCTCTACCTCTCTCCTCAAGATGTATGGACCGGTGCATTAACTATGAGTCCAAATGGAGGGGGTATGCTCTCTACCTCTGATACATCCTGTACTGTACCTGCCATTCCTCAAGGGGGGGTAGAATTTATTCCCAGTGAATTCTCTAATCAGAGCTCCTCTGTTTATTTCCCCGATGGTGGTGGAGAGGGGTTAGATCGTACTACAGAAGGCTATGTAGAAATTCTAGAGATGGGGGTTATCAATGATACTAGCGAAGCTGCTACGGGAACTAATGCGAGTTTAAGCTCAGGACAACAATTTACCCCAGCCACTTGGGCTAAGCATAATAGTGCAGGGACACCTAACAATTGCCAAGCTTTAGTCAATGCATGGACCAATGGTATATGGTCTACCACAGGTAATGTCGCTGGAGTCAGCGAGCCCACCGGTGGGTTGATGGGAGAGGCCAATATTATTGATGTGGCTGATGCGGTCAACTACGGGATCAATGCGGTTGCTGTTGATCATACCTTCCAAGGAGTCGGTACAGCTAACCATGTACCGCTAGGTACCGATGAGCCTAATCTGGCCAGTGCAAGTACTATCAGTAATGTCTTTACCCCAGGAGCATCTAGCCAAGTTGCTACTGATACTTGGAATGGTAATTTAAAATTTGCAAAATATTTATCTACACCTACTTCCCCAGTGCTTATGAATGGCTGTCCTACCAATGGGGTGGATGCGGTCAGTGCAACTTTAATGCGCAGTGCAATTATGAATCAATATACCATTGATACTAGCTTAAACGCTGGAACCGATTGGGTGATTACCCAACCTACTAAATGGTATTATGTGCCATTTCAAAATCCAAGTAGCTCCGGTTCTGGTGGTTCTAGCGGCACTACCATTGATGGAGATCAAAATGGTAATGTAAATACTTTCTGTACAAGTGCAGGCGTTTCTAACCCAAGTAGTGCCCCTACTTCAGCAGTTGCTCCTTATACCGTTGTATTCAATGCCAATGGGAAAGGTACAGCCCCAGAGCCTATCAATGCCACCATTTATGGCAGAGAAGAGCAAGTGGCTATTGGTCAAACCAGCACCATCGGTTTTTCCCCACGTCCTGTATCCCAGGGGGTGAGCAATGCATTACCTTATGAAGTCACTGTATTGAGCTTTAACAGCCAAAGTAATACCTCTGTATTAGGTTCCCAGCTGCTCAATGTTATTCAAAGTAGTGGTAATGTGCAGCCTAGTGGTTGGGTTAATCTTGATTTAACACCTGGCCATACTATGAAAGGAACTAATACGTTTCTTGGCTTACCTGTGATTGGATTTGCAGTAGAGCGATTCCAAAACGGTGTGGTACAAGCAGGGGTGCTTAATAATTTTGGGGCTGAGTTCGTTCATACCTATGAGCGCTGTGTTAATGGCACCATAACAAATGGTGTATGTAGTACTGGAACATCTGGCACTGGTACTGGTACTGGCACTGGCACTGGTACTGGCACTGGTGGTAACTCTTAATAAAATTAGTAACAAACAATACCAATCAAAGGCAGGGGATTTCCCCTGCCTTTTTTATAGATTATAATAATCCATTTAATTTCTATTTATAACTAAGTTATGAAAATAAAGAAATTTTTTTATAGCCTAGGAATTACTACAAGTTTATATTTTTATACAAATGCAAATGCTGTTGACAATCAGAAAATCATTCCTTTTATTGAATATAAAAATATCACTATAACTCCAGCAGATTTTAGAGCTGCCCTCGCTGGGTATCCTTACCAATATCGAGAAGAAATTGCACAACATACTAAACAAGTTAATGATATTATCAATCATGTTTTTTTATATCGAGTACTGGCTCAAGAAGCGAGAGATCTAAAGTTAGAACAAGATCCTGAAGTGCAGAAGCAAATCCAAATTGCGATAGAAACAGCCCTTGGTAAAGCGAGGTTAAACCTATTACGCCAGCAAGCACTGGCTAAAGATCCAGATTATGAGACTCTTGCTAAAGAACAATATCAAGCCAACAAAGATCAATATCAATTACCTGCACAAGTAGAAGTTGCCCATATTATTATTAAACCTAAGGAAGAGAGTGAGGTAGCTGAAAAACAAGCAAGCCAACTTGCCGAAAAAGTGCGTACTATTGCTCTTGAAAAAAAACAACCTTTCTCTGATTTAGCGCTTGAATATTCCCAAGATCCTAGCGTAAAAGAAAATAAAGGGGATGTAGGTTGGATCTCAAAAGGGGATACGGTACCTTCTTTTGAAGAGGCTGCTTTTGATCTAGAAAAAATAGGGGATATTAGCCCAGTGGTGAAAACTAAGTATGGCTATCATATCATTTCCTTAAAAGGTCGCAAACCTGCCCGATTACAATCTTTTACGGAAGTTAAAGATAGACTTATCCAAGGTATTAAAACCGATTACAAAGAGCAAATTACCCAGCAACATATTGAAGCTATTAATAAAGCGAAAGAAGTAGAAGTTAATTATGAAGCAATTAATGAATTTATTCAGTCCATGAAGCAAAAAAATAAAGATAGCAATTCTTAGGACAAATCCTAATAAATTTTACTTCTCTACTAAAATAATCAAAAAATAGATACCTATTATTAATCCAACAAGGAGATAATATAGAATGAAAAAGACAAAACTAGCTACTGCCTTAGCTTTAGCGACAGTAGGTGCTGGAGCATGGCAGGGTGCTCAAGCAGTTAATCTAAACCCTGATGGGTCAGGCGATGCCCTCTATTTTCCTTACTATACTGTACGGACTTCTGATAGTGGCAGTGCTATGACCACCTCTATCGTAATTGTCAATACCACCAATCAAACTAAAGAAGTCAAGGTTCGTTTTAGGGAAGGAAAAAACAGCTGGGAAGTCTTAGACTTTGATCTCTACCTCTCTCCTCAAGATGTATGGACCGGTGCATTAACTATGAGTCCAAATGGAGGGGGTATGCTCTCTACCTCTGATACATCCTGTACTGTACCTGCCATTCCTCAAGGGGGGGTAGAATTTATTCCCAGTGAATTCTCTAATCAGAGCTCCTCTGTTTATTTCCCCGATGGTGGTGGAGAGGGGTTAGATCGTACTACAGAAGGCTATGTAGAAATTCTAGAGATGGGGGTTATCAATGATACTAGCGAAGCTGCTACGGGAACTAATGCGAGTTTAAGCTCAGGACAACAATTTACCCCAGCCACTTGGGCTAAGCATAATAGTGCAGGGACACCTAACAATTGCCAAGCTTTAGTCAATGCATGGACCAATGGTATATGGTCTACCACAGGTAATACTGCTGGAGTCAGCGAGCCCACCGGTGGGTTGATGGGAGAGGCCAATATTATTGATGTGGCTGATGCGGTCAACTACGGGATCAATGCGGTTGCTATTGATCGTACCTTCCAAGGAGTCGGTACAGCTAACCATGTACCGCTAGGTACCGATGAGCCTAATCTGGCCAGTGCAAGTACTATCAGTAATGTCTTTACCCCAGGAGCATCTAGCCAAGTTGCTACTGATACTTGGAATGGTAATTTTGGATTTGCAAAATACTTGTCCACGCCTAATCACCCAGTGCTTATGAATGGCTGTCCTACCAATGGGGTGGATGCGGTCAGTGCAACTTTAATGCACAGTGCAATTATGAATCAATATACCATTGATACTAGCTTAAACGCTGGAACCGATTGGGTGATTACCCAACCTACTAAATGGTATTATGTGCCATTTCAAAATCCAAGTAGCTCCGGTTCTGGTGGTTCTAGCGGCACTACCATTGATGGAGATCAAAATGGTAATGTAAATACTTTCTGTACAAGTGCAGGCGTTTCTAACCCAAGTAGTGCCCCTGCTTCAGCAGTTGCTCCTTATACCGTTGTATTCAATGCCAATGGGAAAGGTACAGCTCCAGAGCCTATCAATGCCACCATTTATGGCAGAGAAGAGCAAGTGGCTATTGGTCAAACCAGCACCATCGGTTTTTCTCCACGTCCTGTATCCCAGGGGGTGAGCAACGAATTACCTTATGCAGTAACGGTGCTAAGCTTCAATAGTCAAACTAATACCTCTGTATTAGGTTCCCAGCTACTCAATGTTATTCAAAGTAGTGGTAATGTGCAGCCTAGTGGTTGGGTTAATCTTGATTTAACACCTGGCCATACTATGAAAGGAACTAATACGTTTCTTGGCTTACCTGTGATTGGATTTGCAGTAGAGCGATTCCAAAACGGTGTGGTACAAGCAGGGGTGCTTAATAATTTTGGGGCTGAGTTTGTCCATACCTATGAGCGCTGTGTTAATGGCACCATAACAAATGGTGTATGTAGTACTGGAACATCTGGCATTGGTACAGGCACTGGCACTGGCACTGGCACTGGCACTGGATCAGGGGATAACACTGGTACTGGCACAGGTACAGGTACAGGCACTGGATCAGGAGATAACACTGGTACAGGTACAGGCACTGGATCAGGGGATAACACTGGTACAGGCACAGGTACAGGTACAGGCACTGGATCAGGGGATAACACTGGTACAGGCACAGGTACCGGCGGTAGTTCTTAAGTCACTACATCGAAATCATACAAATTCCTTTAAGGAAATATTCTTCAGGGGGCAAAAGCCCCCTGTTTCTTTTTATGGCTATGATAAAATGCCTTAATGATAATGTTGTCTATTTTTCAATCCCGAAGTATTCTTTATCAGCTTTGGCTACGGGAGATTAAAAGCCGGTATCTAGGTAGTATCAGCGGTTATCTTTGGGTCTTTTTTCAACCTGTTGCTCAGCTTGCACTTTATGCATTGGTCTTTGCTACTATTTTTAAAGTCCGATTTCCCGAACTAGATCAGCATAGTTTTGTAGAGTTTGTTGCCATCGCACTATGGCCTTGGCTGGCCTTTCAAGAAGGTATTCAACGAGCATTAGGCGCGATTACCAATAATGGAGCTTTGATTAAAAAAGTCGCTTTACCATCAGAATTATTGATTTATAGCAGTGTAGGAGGGAGTTATGCTGTTCATGGTGCAGGATTTTTATTCATTCTAATTCTCTTAAAAGCATCTGGTGCATATATTTATCTGGCTATGCTCTCTTGGGTCATTTTATTACTCGGGTTATTACTTTTATTTACCTTAGGGCTTGCCTTAATATTAGCTACGCTCCAAGTGTTTTTTCGGGATATGGAGCATATCTTAGCTTCAGTACTCATGCTTTGGTTTTACGCTTCTCCTATTCTCTACCCTATCTCTTTGGTACCTGAGCCCTTTCATACTTTATTATTACTGAATCCCTTAAGCTATTTTTTTGATCATTTTCGGGAACTATTGTTGTTTGATCAGTTCAATTTTTCTTTACTCGATGGGGTTGCCACTTTTCTTAGCTTTTCTCTCTTTTATGTAGGCCTATGGTTTTTTCGCCGCTGTGCCAGCCAGTTTGAGGCTTTTATATAAGATCCATAGTTTCTTTTCTTATGGAAAAAAAGCGATTAATTCAAGTAGAAAATTTAAGTAAATTTTATCCTAAACTTTCCACCACTTCCCATCGATTTCAAGCCCTTAAAGCTATTTTAAGCGGTAAAAACAATTATCCTGCCCATCCTGTACTTCAAAATATTTCTTTCTCTTTATACCAGGGAGAATCCCTAGGGATTATTGGAGAGAATGGGGCAGGAAAATCTACATTATTGAAGCATATTGCAGGCGTAGTGCAACCTTCTCAAGGTAAGGTGCAGATATTGGGTCGCATGGGTGCGTTGTTAGAATTGGGTGCAGGATTTCATCCAGAATATACTGGACGGGAAAATTTATGGCTCTCTGGTGCGTTAATGGGGATGAGTCAAAGGGAAATTAAAGCCAACCTTGAGCAAATTATTAGCTTTGCTGATATTGGATCTTATATTGATTCCCCTATTAAACATTATTCCTCTGGGATGGTAGTTCGCCTTGGGTTTGCTTTAATGACTGCCCTAAAACCAGAAATTTTAATTACCGATGAAGTACTAGCGGTAGGCGATGAATCTTTTCAAAAAAAGTGTATTCAGTGGCTTGAAAATTACTTAATCCAAGGTGGTACCTTATTACTTTGTTCCCATAGCATGTTTCATGTACAGAAACTATGCCGTCAAGCCCTTTGGATTCATCAAGGTCAGGTCATGGACTATGGTGATGCCTTTGCGGTGACCCAAGCCTATTTAAGTTACCATGAAGAGAAAGATAGAGCTAAAATTTCAGCCTCTAACATTCCTATAAAAAATACCACATCCACCTATCATCTTACAGAATTGATGGTGGAAGGAGATAGTCAAAGTCAATATCCTCAAGTGAGAATGGGCGGGCAACTTAAAGTCGAGGGAACTATTTATTCTCCCGATAATCGCTCTCCAGTGGTAGCTATAGGGATCATTCGTGCTAATGGAGCAGAAATTTATGGCTTCACCTCTGATGGGGATCAAATTGCTCTTCTACAGATGGTGGATCATCTTTTTGCTTTTCAGTTGGTGTTTCCTAATGTTGCCTTATTGCCGGGTAAATATACTCTTCGTGTTCATGGGATGGATCCAGAAGGAGTACGGCTGTTTGATACTATGGAGCAACCTTTTCAAGTAACTGGGCAAACCCGAGAATTAGGCTTATGCCGGCTTAGCCATGAATGGCAGTAGTAGGTTTTTGCCTGTTCGATTTAAACAGGAAGCTAAGGATTTTTTAGAACGAATCCTGATACCTAGTGTGGCAATAGGACTGCCTTGGTCTTGGGCTTTTCGTTTTTTTAAATGGGCGACAGCGTACTGTCAGTGGCTTTATAGTAGCCAAGGGAAAATTGCCCTTATGGAAGCCCAAAAAGTCATCACGATTAATCATCCAGAACAGTGGTTACAGACCTATCGACTGATTCAGCTGATTGATCAAGGAGATTTATATTTATCCCGATTTCGCTCTAATGGTTGGCTGAATCGTTATGTAAAGGTTACCGGTACTTGGCCTAAACCTCCTTTTCTTGGAATTACCTTTCATTGGGGAGCTGGATTGTGGTCTTTGCGTCATTTACAATCTCAAGGTATAAGTGCTACTTATCTATCTGCTCGCTTTAACAGAGCCAGTTTTCCCCAAAGATGGATAGCCTACCTGTATACTCGGCTGCGCATTAAGGAAATTGAGCAAGCAAGTGGTGGATCAGTAATTTATAAAGGAGGCAGTATTGCTCAAATGCAAGTAGCAGTCCAAGAAGGTAAGGCAATTACTGCATTAATTGATGTGCCACCTCGGGAAGTAGGTGTTTGTTTGCCCATTCGTTTATTGAATCGTCAAGCTTGGTGGCCCAGTGGTTTAGTCAAGTTTGCAGTACGAGAGGAGATTCCTGTCGTTGCTTTTAGCATGCAGATGGATTTAATGAATGGAATTCGACAACTTCATATTAGTCCAGAGTTACCTAATCATGATCCTCAAACGCTAATAGATAGTTTAGCAAGTTATTTTTCCGACTTACTTATCCAAACGCCCTCTGCATGGCATTGCTGGAATTTGGTGCAGGAGTTTTTTAAAAATAAAACTCCTAAGTAAAACAATAAATTTCATTAGATCTTAAATAATGGCTGATCGATTAGGATTTCCAAGAGTGGTAGATTCTTTTCTGGGGATTGATAAGTTAGGTAAGGATTGCCAAATTAGTCCTACCGTGACCGTTATGCGTATAGGTGTATCTAAGTCAGATCAACAAATTGTGCTCGGCAATCAAGTGATTTTATTTGATTATATCCGCTTAGTACTTGGAGATACGGTATTACTTCCCAGTGCTCAATTAATCATTCAAGATAAAACTATTATTAATGTAGGGTGCTATCTTTCTGGGGAAGGAGGATTAATTATTGAAGAAGAAGTGCTCATTGGCCCTCATGTACGGATTTTATCTGCAGGTCATGAAATTCATCAAGGTAGCCCTGTAGTCTCTCATAATGAGATCACGCATGCACCTATTCGTATAGGCCATGGTGCTTGGGTTGGTGCAGGAGCAACCATTTTGCAAGGTGTTGATTTAGGAATAGGTTGTGTAGTGGGAGCGAGTAGTGTAGTTACTCGATCTATTCCTCCCTATGGCGTAGCCATAGGTAATCCTGCAAAAGTAAAACACTATCGACGTGGTCATAAACCTAAGCAATATTGGTGGTTTTGGAGAAATTTTATTTAAAATATGGAAACAACCCTGCTAGGTTCTCAACATATTTATACTCGGGATTTTGATCCAAAGGCTAATAACTCCTTAGCTAAAATTGCTCGCTTAGTAAAGCCTAATAGTCAGATATTAGATCTAGGTACCGGTCCTGGGGTGTTAGGTCAGTATTTAACTCGTACCTTGCATTGTACGGTAGATGGGGCAGAAAAAGATGAAGTACAAGCTAAAATTGCTACGCCTTTTTATCGCCAGCTTTGTCAAATTAATTTAGAACAAGCAGAGCTTAGGGCATTATTTCCGCAAAAATACGACTATATTATTTGTGCTGATATTCTGGAACATTTAAGAAATCCAGAAGCAATCGTATGCCAATTTCCTGACCTATTGCTCCCTGAAGGTAGGGTGTTGCTTTCCATTCCTAATATTGCCTATGCTGGGGTAATCGCTGGTTTACTGGCAGGGGATTTTTCCTATAGCCTAGAAGGATTGTTAGATACAACCCATGTACGATTTTTTACCCGTAAATCCCTCCTCGCTTTCTTAGCGCACCATAATTTAGCGATATGCTCCATGGATACGGTATCTTGTGATGTAAGGGATAGTGAATTTCGGCAATATTATGTGGATACTTTACCGCCTCAAATTTTTAATTTGCTTAGAGTCTATCCAGATAGTTTAACCTACCAATTTATTGTTGAAGCAAAAGTAGGACAGCATGAGGAAGTGACTCTCTTAGCAAATGATCATCTTCCGAATCAATTTCATTTTTCTACCCAAGTCTATTGGAAATTTGGCAAAGAACCTTATAAAGAGAAAAACAGTAATTATGCTTTAGGAGTCATTGGAGAGAAGCATCAAACTATTTCTTTGCTTATTCCCCCAATGGATAAACTGCCCAGTGGTTTTCGGGTAGACTTAGCAGATCGCCCTGGATTTTTACAACTCTATGAAATTATTCTATATAATCAAATTAATGATAAAGTTTGGCATTGGAAAAAAAGTAGTGCACAGTTACAATTCAATGTAATTCATCAAATAAATTTTATAGATGAAGTAATAAATAATTTTGATACCAATATTTTGCTTACTGGAGACGATCCTTATTTTGAATTACCTCTTAGTGAAGATCATTTAAAATCTGTTCAAAGTGGAGGATATTTAGAATTAAAGCTATCTTGGCCTATGTCAGCAGATTTTTTAGCCCTATCTCAAGAAATCAACCAAAGAGATTGTAAAATCATAGAACAGGATAAATTGATTGAATGGCATCAAGAGCAAGCTAAAATTCAAGATAGTGTCATTAATCTTAAAGATCAACAAAACAAAGAAAAAGATTCACAGATTAATCTACTCACTCAACAAAACGAAGAAAAAGATTCACAGATTAATCTGCTCACTCAACAAAACAAAGAAAAAGATTCACGGATTGTTTATCTTTTAGATGAGATAGCGCGATATGCTCTGCTTTCTGATCAAATTCAATCTTTAAATAAGCAGTTCAATGAGCAAAATAAAATAATTCAATCCTTAGAATTTCAACTTGCTTATCAAAATAGTTGGCTAGGTTGGTTACGCCGGCCTTTTCGACCTTTAAGGAAAAATTACTTGAAAATTATCAACTTTCTTAAGTTTTAAATAAGATAGTAAATGGGTACACAAGAACTTATTGATATTATTATTCCTATTTACAATGCCTATGATCAGCTCATCGCATGTTTGGAGAGCGTTTGGCAGCATACAGAAGATAAGGATTATCGGCTTATTCTCATTGATGATAAATCGACTGATCCTAGAATTCAGGATTTGTTTCAAGATTTAAAAGCAAAAAATAAACTCAATATCCTGTTACTTGAGAATCCAAAGAATAAAGGATTTGTGGCTACCGTCAATTATGGAATGAGATCAAGCGATCGGGATGTGGTTCTTCTTAATTCTGATACCATCGTAACCCTAGGTTGGCTAGATAAACTTAAAAAATGTGCTGCTTCTGACCTTAAAATTGGTACCATCACTCCATTTTCTAATAATGGGGAAATTTGCTCTTTTCCTCAATTTTGCCAAGAAAATCCGGTTCCAGAAAATTTAGAATTGCTGGTTCAGGCGATGGAAATGGCCTTACTGCCTAGCAAGCTAGATATTCCTACGGGGGTAGGGTTTTGTCTTTATATTCGTCGTCGTTTATTAGATACGATTGGTTTATTTGATGAAGAGACTTTTGGGCGAGGCTACGGGGAAGAAAATGATTTCTGTATGCGTGCTATAGCTAAAGGATATCGAAATGTATTATGTCCTGATGCCTATGTAGTCCATGTAGGTAGTAGCTCTTTTGGCGAGGAGAAAAAAGCCCTTGCAGAAAAGCAAATGGCGGCTTTATTGAGAAAGCATCCTAGTTACCTTTCTCAAGTCACTCAATTTATTAAAGCAGATCCCATTAAGCCTATTCGACATATTATTCAAACTCAGTTTAACTTACTTGCTAAATCAAACAAGTTAGGTATTCTTCATGTGCTTCATGGTCACGGAGGTGGTACTGAAAAATATGCTCGAAATATTGCTTATGCTACTCAAGAATATCGGCATTATTTTTTAATTGCTCTCAATGATGAATGGATTATTAAAGAAATTGATAGGGAAGGTGAGCAACGAAGCTATTGCTTTAAGCGCCAACAGGATGAGTTATGGATAAACCTATTTGAGTCCCTATGTGGATGGTTAAATATTAGCTTTTGTCATATTCATCAGATCTCTGGTTGCCGAGATGGATTATTATTTGTTTTTTCTCATACTTCTATTCCCTATGGGGTGAGTCTCCATGACTTCTTTTTAGCTTGTCCTACCATTAATTTACTGAATGATAAAAAGAAATTTTGCTATGGAGTCACTGATCTTAGCCAATGCCAAAGATGCCTAAATGGACAAGATTTTTTGGCTGAGATTGACATTGATAATTGGCGATCCCAGCATAGGGATTTTTTGGAAAAAGCTAAATTTATATTGGCACCTTCTCAATGGGTAGTGAATATTTTTGCTCAATATTTCCCTAGTGTTTTAATCAATCATGTACCTAATCTGCATAATGTAGATTTTTCCCCTACTTTGATTGGAGAGGAACGATGTTTTTTACTTCCCCAAGATGGCGTTACTCATATTGGGGTAATCGGTGCAATTAGTGGAATTAAAGGGGCTAGGAACTTAGAGTGGTTAGTGGAGAAAACAAGAAAAAGAAAATTGCCTATTCGCTGGATTGTGATTGGTTATACGGATCGCCAGTATGAAGCTTATCAAAGTAAAGATTATGTATTTACACTTCATGGTCCCTATCAGCAGGAAAATATTGTTCATCTATTAAATTGCTATTGCATTTCTTTAGTGGTTTTTCCGTCCACTGGCCCAGAAACTTTTTGCTATGCTCTTTCTGATGCTTGGGTTGCAAATAAACCGGTACTTGTACCGCCTATAGGTGCCTTAAAAGAGCGAGTAGAAAATAGGCAAGGCAGTGGCTGGATTATGGAAAATTGGCCTAATCTAGAATCAATACTGAATCAAACGGTGCAAATTGCAACCCAGCTTAAAGAAAAAGAAGATTTTTTAGTAAAAAAACAAGATAGTTACCCGGATCTAGAAGAAGAACAGTATATTACTCATCTGCTTAAACAGTATTATCAGCAGCATCATTTATCTGACTCTACGGTTGCACTAGATAAAGTCTCATCTCAGCGAATTTATGAAGCTGCTTGCCTAGGAGTAGGTATTACCTATGATAGAAAATCAGAGGGGTTATTTAAGAAAGTTATAATTAAAGTATTAAAGATAGGGATACGTTTCCGCTATACGCCACTTGGGCGATGGGCAGAAAAACAATTACCTGATTCTTGGCACTATCGCTTAAGGCGGTTATTACTTGGAGGTTAAAATAAGTGATGGCATGGATAATTTTAATGATTGCTGGTTTATTTGAAATATGTTGGGCAGTGGGTTTGAAATACACAGAGGGGTTTAGTAAGTTTTGGCCTAGCCTATTTACTTTAAGTGCTATGATTGCCAGTATTTATTTATTGTCTCAAGCACTTAAGACTATTCCTATAGGCACAGGTTATGCTGTTTGGACAGGGATTGGTGCAGCAGGGACAGCGATTTTAGGGGTTATTCTTTTTTATGAATCGGCTGCTTTTCCTCGCTTGATTTGTATCGCTTTAATTATATCTGGCATCATAGGGCTTAAACTCACGTCCCCATAACAGCTTATTTATGAATATTCATTATTTTCAACATGTGTCTTTTGAAACTTTAGGATCTATTGAACCTTGGGTACATAGCCATCATCATCGTTTATCAGGCACCAGATTTTATCAAGGAGAATCCCTTCCTAATCTTGAAGAGATAGACTGGCTCATCGTAATGGGTGGGCCTATGAATATCTATGAGGAGAAAACATATCCTTGGCTTACCCAAGAAAAAAAGTTTATTGAACAAGCTATTAAAGCAGGTAAAGGAGTAATAGGAGTTTGCTTAGGGGCACAGCTTATTGCAGATGTATTTGGCGCTTCGGTGATAAAAAACCTTGATAAAGAAATTGGTTGGTTTCCCGTAGAATTTATGCAAGAGGCAAAGGATAGTCCTTGGCTTAATGTTTTACCTCAAAAGTTAGAGGTATTCCATTGGCATGGAGATACCTTTACTTTACCAAAAGGAGCAATCCATATCGCTCAGAGTAAAGGCTGTATACAGCAGGGATTTATTTATCATGAAAAAGTACTTGCTCTACAATTTCATCTAGAAGTACAGGCTGACAATATACAAAAACTCATTAAGCATTGTGGAGATGAGCTACAATCAGGAAAATATATTCAAACTCCTAATGAAATGCTCGGCAAAGAAGAAGGGTTTAAAAGAGCTCAGGAAGTTATGGTAGCTCTATTAAATAAATTACCGACTTAAATTAAAAAAATATATAGCAAGTAAATAGAGGATAATATTATGAAAAAATTAATTGCTATGGAATGTGAGGCTTGTAGAGCGGATTCTTCTTTAATTACGGAAGAAGAAATTAAAATGCTATCTCCACAAGTTTCAAAATGGAATATAATCGAGGAGGGTAATATTTTTCGTCTTCGACGAGTATTCTCTTTTAGTGATTTTATCACTGCTTTAGAATTTACTAATAAAGTAGGAGAAATAGCAGAAACCTACAATCACCACCCAAGTATTTTAACCGAATATGGAAAAGTCACTGTGACTTGGTGGACTCATAAAATCGAAGGACTCCATAAAAATGACTTTGTTATGGCAGCTAAAACGGATCAATTATTGCCTTTTAGCTAAACTAAATTTTTAGGGGAAGTAATTTTTTTATCAATAATTGATGTAGCCGATCATCTTGGATAAAATGAAGAAAGCTATCTATAGGTGGTGCATAATAGATCATCGTTCCGGTAAATAAATAGAGTAATAAGGTTTTTATTGGAGCTTGTAAGCTACCTAAGCTTAATGCAGTACCAAAAGAGCGCTTTAATCGAATTCCCCTAAGATCTACACTATAGAGCTCATCTAAAAGAAGGTGAGTAATAAAGCCTAGCAATAGAAAAGTACCACTAAACCAAGCCTCTAAAATTGAGATACTCAGAATATACCTTGAGGTAATGACAAAGGTTAACGTAATGGCTATTCCCATTGGAATAGAGTGGATAAGCCCTCGGTGTATGGTCAGTCGAGTAAATAAGGAAGCTAGTCCATAACGAATTAGAATAAATATACCCACCCATACTAAAATAAGCTCTAGTAAAGAGAGACTATAAATGATATTCCCATACAAAACACCAAAAAAGCCCATAGTGATTCCTAGAGTATTAAATATCCAGCGGATGGCAATAGAGCTTTTAGAATCAATGTCTGGCAAAATACCGCCAATCACTCCTAAGATAAAATAAGCGGTTAAAGTAGATATAGGGAAAGTACGGGTAACCATTAAGGCAGTAATACCAATACCGCTTACTATCATTGCACCAGTTATGTGGGTATTGAAATTTGCCATATTGTTATTTTTACGCTATCTAATTTAGCCGTTTAACTTGATTAATAATTTCTGGTAGTGCAGTAGTCAAAGAATATTGAGGGCGATAACCTAGTTCGGTTTGGATTTTTTCGATGCTATACCAAGCTGAACTTGTTAGCTTATCTAAAGTTTTAGAGTTTAATGGAATACGAATTTTAAAAATTCTCTGCATAAAATCTCCTATTTTTGCTCCAAAAATAAGTACTCCTATAGGGATACGCCATCTAGGTGTAGTGCGATCTAAAGCATGGCAAATTAAAGTGTATATTTGATCTGTAGAATAGCTCTGGCCATCAGTGACTAAATAGATTTGTTGGCATGAGGCTTTAGGGTTTTTAGCAATCAGCACCATTGCTTGTACCACATCAACTACATGAACCATAGAGCGATGATTATTAATTTTAGATAAGGAAGGAAAATAGCCTCGATAAATAGCTCTGGTCATCTGTAAGATGCTACTTTTTGTACTTTTTCCATAAACCATAGGAAGGCGCAAAACACTACCACAAATAGTACAGTCTTTTCCTGCAGAAAGTACTAGTTGTTCTGCTGTTAATTTTGCTTTTCCATAAGCAGTTTCGGGAAACGCAGGGCTATACTCATTTAAGCACTCTTCTGTTTTCTCTCCCATTGCTTTTACGCTGCTCACAAATATAAATTGTTTTACCTTAGCTTTGATAGCTTGGGTTAATAAAGACTGAGTCGCTACTACAATAGATTTTTGGTAGTTTTCTACATCATTTTCCGCAAAACTGCCGCAGGCTAGGTGAAACACAATTTCCACATCTTTCCATAGCTCAATAGCTTGAGTTTGGTCTATAGGATCTATTTGAAAGATTTTGATTAAATCATTGGTCCATAGTGATTGAACCTTATAAATATCCCGGGTAAGCACATGAACAGGGTACTGATCTGAAATCAGTGCAGCCATTAAGTGTTGGCCAATAAATCCCGTTGCCCCTGTAACTAATACCGCCATATAGATTTATAGATGGGATTCGTGATTATAAGGAAAAATTTTTTTTTGTTTTTGATTTACTGGCTTTTGTGAAAGGTGATAGGGCTGTTTAGGCTTAAATTTCATTATAAAGTGTTTAGCGAAAGCTATACCCGCTAGGATAAAAAAGCGACTCCAAATACCCAGAATAATTAACCAAGTAAATATTAATGGATATTTATGTTGGAAGAATTTACG
Source organism: Candidatus Nitrosacidococcus tergens (assembly GCF_902810445.1). Lineage (NCBI taxonomy): Bacteria > Pseudomonadati > Pseudomonadota > Gammaproteobacteria > Chromatiales > Chromatiaceae > Candidatus Nitrosacidicoccus > Candidatus Nitrosacidicoccus tergens. The sequence goes on from NZ_LR778175.1 coordinate 122,067, forward strand.
ATAAAAATAAGCCATTCCCTTATGTTTATGCCAAAGTACAGTGAGGGGATATCGCCAGCTACAAGTACCTTTATAGTGGGTGACTGTTACTTCCGGTACAAATAAGATTTCCCAACCTGTTTGTTTAAATCGCATACACCAATCTAAGTCTTCGCAGTGAAGAAAATAGTTTTCATCCATTAATCCTACCTCGCTCAGTGCGGTACCTTTCACAAGCATAAAGGCACCAGAAATAGCATCTACCGGTATAGGATGAGTGGGCAGAGGATCTTGAGTACATTCAAATCCCTGCAGTTTAAATTGCTCAGAGAACAGTTTATGTAAATACAATACTCGAATAAGAGAGCGGCCAGGGGTAGGGATTCTCCTACGACAACCTACTTGTTCACTACCATCAGGGTTTTGAATTAAACAACCGATCATACCTGCTTTTGGTTGAGCTTCCATAAAGTGCAGTAGATAAGGAAGAGTATCAGGAGGAGCAATACAATCTGGATTTAATAAAAGAATATATTTTCCCTTAGCTTGTTGTAGTGCTATGTTGTTTGCTCGAGAAAAGCCAAGGTTTTTATTATTTTTAATAATATTAATTCGTGGATCTGTATCGATAGAATTTTCTAAATGAACAAGGCTATCATCTTCTGATCCGTTATCAACGATAATAACTTCTAAGGAAATAGATGTTTCTAAGACAGCAGATACTGATTGAAAGAGTAATGTACCGCCATTAAAATTTACGATAATAATTGAAAGCAATATATTATTTTTAATATTGTGAGCATCCTCACTATGCATTGGGCGGCTATCACTTCCCATAATTATTTCTATCAAGGTTAGCAGCGTTAGGCTGATTTCATTAGGGTTGAAACATCTGTAAAACGACCAATAATTGCTGCAGCCGCTGCCATGGCTGGGCTTACTAAATGGGTGCGTCCTCCTTGACCTTGGCGACCTTCAAAATTACGATTTGAAGTAGATGCACAGCGCTCTCCCGGCTCTAACCGATCCGCATTCATTGCAAGACACATAGAGCAACCAGGATCTCGCCATTGAAACCCTGCTTTAGTAAAAATTTTATCTAACCCTTCCGTCTCTGCTTGATGCTTTACTAGCCCAGAACCAGGTACAATCAGAGCTCGCTTTATATTTTTTGCTACTTGATGGCCATCTACTATTTTTGCTGCCTCCCGTAGATCCTCAATGCGAGCATTAGTACAAGATCCGATAAAAATTACATCTAAATAAATTTCATTTATTGGTGTGTTTGCTTTAAGTCCCATATAACTTAGGGCTCGCTCTATACTACTTCTTTTAGTAGCATCAGGCTCTTGTTTTGGATCAGGTACTTTACCTTCTATTGATACAACCATTTCAGGAGAAGTACCCCAACTGACTTGAGGCTTTAGATGATTAGCATCCAAAGTAATTACCTTATCAAAATGAGCATCAGGATCACTTTTTAAACCTTTCCAGTATGCTACTGCTTGATCCCAATACTCCGGACTAGGGGCAAAAGGTCGCCCTTTGAGATAGTTTATAGTAATCTCATCGACACCGACTAATCCTGCTCTAGCTCCTGCCTCAATCGCCATATTACAAAGAGTCATCCGTCCTTCCATAGAAAGATTTCTTATTACTGTTCCAGCAAATTCAATGGTGTAACCCGTACCTCCTGCGGTACCAATTTTATTAATGATGGCAAGAATCACATCCTTACTATAAACCCCAAAGGAAAGTTTACCCTCGACTTGAATCAGCATATTTTTTGATTTTTTCTGAAGTAAACATTGGGTAGCAAGTACGTGTTCTACTTCAGAAGTACCAATACCAAAGGCAAGTGCCCCAAAGGCACCATGGGTCGCTGTATGGGAATCACCACATACTACCGTCATGCCAGGTAGGGTAGCACCCTGCTCAGGACCTATAATATGAACAATCCCTTGTCGAGGATCATCCATTTTAAATTCAGTTAACTGGTATTCTTCACAATTTTTATCTAAAGCATCTACCTGAGCCCGAGAAATAGAATCTTTAATTCCTTGGTTACGGTGAATAGTAGGGACATTATGATCTGGTACTGCTAGATTAGTTTCTATTCTCCAAGGTTTACGCCCAGTAAGCCGCAACCCTTCGAATGCTTGAGGAGAGGTTACTTCATGGATTAAATGACGATCAATGTAGAGCAGAGCAGTACCACTTGGATCGGTACGAACCAGATGAGAATCCCAAAGTTTGTCATATAAGGTTTTGCTAGCCACTGCTATCTCTCCATTGATTTTTCTCATGATTTAATAAGTATTTTTCATTTTACCCATTAATTTAACTTTATTTAAGTTAAAAATATCTAAAATATTATTTATATGTATCCTCAAAATTTAAACCATAAAATTTCCGTTGCACCAATGATGGGATGGACAGATCGTCATTGTCGTTATTTTTTACGTCTTATCTCTCATCATGTATTGCTCTATACCGAAATGGTGACTACAGGGGCACTTATTTATGGAGATCAAAACCGTTTTTTAACCTACTCAGATAAAGAGCACCCTATTGCACTCCAGCTAGGTGGAAGTAATCCAAGAGATTTAGCTCTCTGTACCCATATGGCGGTAGATTATGGATATGATGAAGTGAATTTAAATATAGGCTGTCCTAGTCCGAGAGTGCAATCTGGAAGCTTTGGTGCCTGTTTGATGAAAGAACCTGATCTGGTTGCTGAATGTATCTCTGAAATGGTACAAGTAAGCCGAATTCCAATTACTGTTAAAACAAGGATTGGGGTAGATCACTATGACTCCTATGAATTTTTAAGCCAGTTTATTACTAAAATTGCCCAAGCCGGATGTAAAACAGTGATTCTTCATAGCCGAAAAGCTTGGCTTTATGGATTAAGTCCCAAGGAGAATAGAGAAATTCCTCCTTTATGCTATGAAACAGTTTATCGTATCAAACAAGATTTCCCTCAGCTAAGAATAGTGCTTAATGGGGGCGTAATTACTTTAGAGGATGTTCATGCTCATTTAAAGCAAGTAGATGGGGTTATGATTGGTCGTGTTGCTTATAATAATCCTTATCTACTTTCTAAGGTAGATCAAATCCTCTATGACAATGAGCACCCTATCCCTACTCGTCATGAAATTATGGAAGCTTTCTTACCTTATATAGAAAGACAATTAAAGCAGGGTACAAAACTTGTGACTGTAATTCGTCCTACCTTAGGATTATTCCAAAGCATACCTCGAGGGAGAATTTGGCGGCGATCTTTAAGTGGTATTCCCCATGATTCTAAAATCTCTGTGGTACGATCCGCTTTGGAAAAAATATCTAATACTTTTTAATTTTCTACTTGATCTACTGGTGATTGAGCCAACTGTAAGCGTTGACCGATATAAATCTGATGCTTATCATTAATTCCATTAGAGTCTAATAAAGCCTGCAATGTAATACCAAACCGCTGGGCAATAGTAGATAGGGTATCTCCTTGTTGCACTATATAGTCTTTAGTTATAGCTCCAAGTAATTTAAGTTGTTGCCCTGATCTAATCTTCCTTGGATCAGAAATACCATTTAAGCGAGCTAACTTTTGGGAATTCATTCCGAATTGTTCTGCAATGGTAGATAAAGTATCTCCTGATTGTACTGTATAGTTTGTGATGACCATATGAGCGGGTAATCGTAAATGCTGTCCAATTTGGATTTTTCTAGGATCAGAAATACGATTAAATGCAGCTAATATATGGGGTTTTATTTTAAACTTTTGAGCAATAGTAGATAAGGTATCTCCTTGCTGAATAGTATAATCCGATTCAGCAATAGGTAATTGGAGATTTTGCCCTATCTGAAGATTACGAGGATCAGAAATTTTATTAAAGTTAGTAATCTTATGAGCTTGAATACCAAATCGCTGGGCAATAGTAGATAAAGTATCCCCCTGTTGTACTGTATATTCTGTCAAAGTAGGTACTTTATTTGTATTTAATATATAAGATTCCTTAACTTCAGTTTTAGCCAACATTTTTGTTGATGATAGCTCTGGTAGTGGTAGTCGTAATTTCTGTCCTACTCTTATTTTATAAGGATGAGAAAGATTATTAACTTGAGCGAGGGTATCTATCGCAACTCCATGTTTTTTCGCAATTTCCGATAAAGTTTGTCCTTGCTGTACTTGATAGAATTTATCCGGAATTTGTTGATCAAATTCTTGCCAAGGAGCTAAAAAAGCAATTATTTTTTCTCGGCGACAGGTAGGGGAGCAAGGGATATGCAATTTGTAGCCTTGAGGGACATATTTAACACCATGCCAAACTGGATCAAGTAAAGCAGGATTTACCTTTTTTAGAGCTATTTCATCAGTTTTGAAAACTTGAACTAAAGAATGAATAGGGACAAAGTGGGTAAGCTCTACTACTTCATCGCTATTAGGTTTATCCAGTTTAAGTGCACCAAAATAATGAATTGCATTTTTATCCACTTCTAGGGCAGCTAAGAAAGAGAGATAAAAATTCTTTGAAGCAAAACCAAAAATAGGGCTTTTATACTGCTGGCGAATAGTAGCAATATCTGAGGTATTTAGCTGTTTTTTCGCTTGAACCATACCAGATATCCCATGATTATAAGCAGTAATTGCAAGAGGCCAGCTTTTTAGCATTTCATAGTTGTATTGAAGAAGTTGGGCTGCTGCAATAGTAGATTGAAAAGGATCTCGCCGCTCATCAATAATATGGTTAACCTGCAAAAAACGCTGTCCAGTAGCTCGGGTAAATTGCCATAATCCTGATGCACCTACTTTTGAATAAGCTCCTGGATTAAAAGAAGATTCTACATGAGGTAATACTGCTAGCTCCTGTGGCAGCCCAGATGCTTTTAACGTTTTATAAATAAAACTTTTATAAGCCCCTGATCGAATTAAACCTTCTTTGAAACGGTCTGCCTGCCCTCTTTGGAAGCGGATTCTATCAGCAGCAGCACGTAGTTCTTTATGAGTTATATTTTTTGGCCAGAGAGCAAGGACTTTTTTTTCTTCTGCAGAGAGTTTTTTTCTTTTTCCTTGAGCTATTTTTAACAAAATTTGCTTATAGTGCTCTATCTGATCCTTGACTATATTTTCATTACCATTCTGGGGTAGTGCAACCGTATTATAAATAACATTAATATGATCGCTGTCGTGGACAAACCCATGGTAAGTATCAATTTCAGTGTAAACTCGAATCCAAAACTGAAAGTCTTGTTCCAATTCTAATGGAAGAGGAAATAGCTTGGATGTTTTCCCTGCCAAAATCGGCGTAGTGATTAAAAAACCTATTAGCCCTAAAGCAAAAGAAAAGATTATGTTTTTACGCTTTACCATTAGCGAATTAGAGCAAAAAATAAATGTAATTAAATCTATCTAGTTAAAAAAGTTATTTTAACCATTTTTTTCAAAAATGTACCCTGTTGGTATTTTGGAGTAGCAAAGAGTGAATCAGAAATCAATTCCACTAAATCTATCATCTAAAGATGCTCAAATACTTTTAGCAGAGATTGAGCAGAAAATTGTTTTTTTTATAGACACTCTTCATGAGCAGCCAGTACAGAATCTTGAAAAATTTAACTCAGAAGCAGATTGGCTTAAAGATAAAATACCAGAATTGCCCTCCAATTCCCAAAGTATATTAGATTTTATTTTTAATGAAATTATTCCACCTGCAATGAATGCAGCAAGCCCGGGTTATCTTGCTTATGTGCCCGGAGGGGGGTTATTTTCTTCAGCAATGGCTGAGTTTATTGCCGCAGTAGTAAATCGATATACCGGTATGTGGGAGTCAGCCCCTGCTGCAGTTGAACTAGAAACTCAAGCTTTAAGATGGCTTGCCGAACTAATAGGATTGCCTAAAGGTACCCTAGGCTTATTTACCTCAGGCGGATCCATGTCCACTCTAATTGCTATGGTAGCTGCTAGGGAGAAGTATTTAGGTAACCAATTATTAAAAGGCACTGTTTATTATTCAAACCAAGTTCACTATGCAATTACTAAAGCAGCACAAGTAGCAGCGATTCCTAAAGAAAATTTGCGACCTATCCCAGTAGATAATCAATTTCGGTTACGTATTAATCTCCTTGAGCAAGAAATTCAAAAAGATAAAAAAGCAGGCTTATTACCATTTTTTGTTTGTGGAACTGCAGGTACTGTGAATACAGGTGCCATAGATCCTCTAGAGGAAATCGCTCAACTTGCAGCAAAATATCAATTTTGGTTTCATGTTGATGGTGCCTATGGTGCAGTATTTTACCTTGTTCCAGAGCTTCAACCATTATTTAAGGGAATGGAGCAAGCCGATTCTGTTGCAGTAGATCCTCATAAAGGATTATTTTTAGCCTATGGAACAGGAGCTTTGCTTGTGAAAAATATGGAGAATTTACGTCGTGCCTTTGAAATATCAGCCGCTTATTTACCTGATTCACAAAAAGATAATATGCATTTAGATTTTAGAGAGTTTTCCCCGGAGCTTTCTCGAGATTGGCGAGGTCTTCGGCTTTGGCTCCCTTTTAAACTTCATGGCGTAGATGCATTCCGGCAAGCATTAGCTGAAAAACGTAGGCTAGCTGTTAGAGTTTGGGAAAAACTTTCTTTAGAGCCTGATATAGAGATAGTTACTCCCCCAGAGCTTTCTCTATTTGCTTTTAGACAGCGTATTAGCCACATCAATCAAATAGAGGAAAATAATCAAAATAGAAAACTTTTAGCTTTAATTAATCAATCTAAAAAAATTATGCTTTCAGGAACTGAATTAAATGGGCAGTTTTTTTTAAGAATTTGTATCCTTCATCTACGTACGCATCAAGCTATTGTTGATACGGGGTTAAAAATTATTCAAGAAGCGATAAAAAAAATGAGAGAGCAACCCTAATATATTTAGAGAATTTATTTGTTTTTTACTTTATGAAATTCAACTCACTATCTTTATCTTATCTTGTTATTCTAGCCCCAGTCTCTCATGTTTTTCAGCAAATAATTTTTTAAAAAATTCACTTTATTCCCAAAGTAGACTAGAATAATCCAAATAGAATTTGGAAGAAATGATAGATTCTTTTTTTTACGTGTAAAAGGTGTATTATAAATATACGTTAAATCTTTGGTAAACCTATTATAAGTAAAGGGTACATACAATGCAATCAATAGCATGGTCAATAACACTATTCGGTATGGTGGCGCTTATCGTAGTGTTCTACACCGTAATCAATAGCGCCAAAACACAAGAAGATTACTCCTCTTTTAGCGGAGCATGGTATTCGTTTCGTACTAAATGGTTTTATATTTTAATTACGTTAGGTGTAATACTTACCTATCTAACCCTAAAGCCTTTTCCTATTCCCTCTCAAACTAAGGACTATAGCGATGGAGCAGAACAAGTTGTAGATGTAGTAGGTCATCAATGGTACTGGGATATGAGTACAGATAAAATTATTACTGGAAAGCCTGTTGTATTTAAAGTAGCCAGTGAAGATGTGAACCATGGGTTTGGGATCTACGATGATAATTTAAATCTACTTGGCCAAACACAAGCAATGCCGGAGTATACCAATAAGTTGGTTTACACTTTTGATAAACCCGGAAAATACCACATTCTTTGTTTAGAGTATTGTGGACTTGCTCATCATGGCATGGTAAGTGATTTCACTGTAGAGGCAAACTAATTTGCTAATAAACAAAGGGAAGAATAGTGAGGCAGTTATGACAACGAACTCTGATATTGTAAATTATAGCGATACTGAGAATCGCAGTGCACTTGTAGCAGTAAAAACTCATATTATTACTGGTTTTTTAGTTTTCTTACTTATGATGGCTGCAGGTGCTACCATGCGTGCAGCTCAAGGAAAACTAGCAGGAGTAGATGATAGCCTTTTCTACCAAATTATGACGATGCATGGTGTAGGAGTAGTGGGTATCTCTGGTATTGTCGGATTTAGTATCATGTGGTATTTCTTACGCCAGTATGTTCCACTAAATCTTAAAATATTCTGGATTAATTTTTATATCTTCCTAACTGGGGTAGTCATTATCCTTGCCTCTATCTTTGTTGGAGGATATGCAGGGGCTTGGACTTTTTTATATCCACTACCAACCACTTCTCTTGGGGTATGGTCTGTTGGTGCTGCGATAGGGTTTCTTTCAGGCCTACTTCTAATTGGGGTTGGGTTCTTAATCTTACTCTTAGATATTGCCCGTGGGCTACTTTCACGCTATGGAAGTCTTGCTCGTGCTTTAGGAGTAACACAACTTTTTGGAAAAGATCCTCTTGATACTCATCATCCAACCACTGTTACTATCAGTACAGTAGTATTAATTGTTGATTTTATTGGGATAGCCGCTGGTGCTGTTGCATTAATTATTATGCTTATTAATGCAGTTAATCCTGAATTTAAACCTGACCCGCTATTAGTTAAAAATCTAATTTATTTCTTTGGTCATGTTATTATTAACGCAGCAATTTACTCATCTGTGCCTGCCGTATATGAGTTACTTCCTCGTTATACTAAGCGCCCATATCACACATCTAAGGTATTTTATGCTGCATGGTTCGTAGCAGTCTTTACCATTATGGGTGTTTATCCTCACCACTTATATATGGATTTCCCTATGCCTGCCTGGGCAGTCATTGCTGGTCAAGTACTATCCTATTGTAGTGGATTACCTGTGATGATTGTGACTGGTTATGGAACTTTAATGATGGTCTACCGTTCTGGTATTCAATGGAGTACTCCAGCTAAGTTACTTGTGCTTTCCATTTTTGGATGGGCCGCCGGTGGTATCCCAGCTGTAGTTGATTCTATGATGGCCTTTAATTCAGTACTTCATAACACTTTATGGGTGCCTGGACATTTTCATTTTTACTTACTCCTTGGCCTTTTACCTATGATTATCGGGTTTACTTTCTACCTCTTTAGCACCCCTGAGGATGAAGCAAATCCACCACTAATTGAGAAACTTGCCGTATACACTTATGTTACTGGCGTACTTATGCTCGTATTAGTATTCTTAACGAGTGGAGCCCATGGTATTCCTCGCCGTTGGGCAGTACATATGGATCCTTGGGTACCTTATGCTCAATGGGGTGCTATAGCAGGGGTATTAGTAACACTTGGCCTACTATTGTTTGCTGTTCGTGTATTTACTAAATTACCTAAAGCAACTGATCCAGCTTTAGAATATTCTAGACATTAATTATAATTCGCCCCTAATTTTTAATTAGGGGCGAGCCCAGTTATGTATTCTCATATTATCTAGCTAGGTAACTTGTTGATAATAATTCTTAAAACTTAATATTGTGAGGATCAATAATTATGAGAACCTTACTTTTAAGTATCTTATTAGGGTTATTTGGGCTAACGATTTTATGGATAGCAACAGATAAGGGCAGAGCATTTACAACAGACACTGCTCGAAAAGTAGAAGTTAGAGATCATCCACGAAAGGTACCTAATTTTCATTTAGAGGATGAAAATGGAAATCCAATGTCATCCAATGAGTGGCGTGGTCACTATACCATAATAGATTTTATCTATACCTCTTGCACCGATGCTTGCCTAATATTGGGTAGCGGATTAAAAGATCTACAAACTGATTTTAAGGAATCACTTACTCAAAATAAGCTACGCTTACTTAGTATCAGTTTTGATCCTGGACGGGATACTCCTCAAATCCTTAAAAATCATCTCTCTCATTTTGCTGCAAATAGTAGTTATTGGTCTGCAGCACGACCTATTAGTACTACTGAAAATCAAGCAATCTTAGATTTTTTTAAAATTATTGTTATTCCTGATAAAAAAGGAGGATTTACCCATTCTGCTGGTTATCAACTTATTGATCCTGAAGGGAGATTGATTGCTATTTTCAGCGATGATGAATATAACCATTTACATGAAACACTTACAGGTAAAGGATTATGAGAACTAAAATAATAAAATATACGCCATATATTTTATGGCTATCTTTAGCTTTGCCTCCATTACGTTATCTCTTAGAAAGTAGCATGACAATGCATATGTTGGTACAGTTGCCTATATTAGCTGTTATCGGTTGGAAGATAACACCCACTCTTTCAAATAGAATTAAGGAGACTATTAATTTATGGAATCGGTGGGGGATTAGTGGTACTGTATCAGTAATTTTTACTATGCTTTATTGGATGTTACCACGCTCTTTAGATACTGCTATTTCAGATCCATATTTTGAACTTATAAAATTTATTACTGTACCTTTGTTCATTGGCGCAGCACTTGGATTAAGTTGGTATCAACTCCACCCTGTTGCTCGGGGAGTACTTATGTTAGAGTTCTGGGCTACTTTTATGCGTTTGGGCTGGCTTTATGTAGTCCTTCCTAATCGTTTATGTGCAAACTATTTACTTGGGGATCAACAAGTTCTAGGCCGTAGTCTACTAATGCTTGGTACTATTTGGGCAGTGAGCTGGTCATTTCAAATTCTATTTGGTGTACGTTGGAATAAGTTAATTTCTAGTATCATTAAATAAATGATATTAGAAATAAAAAAAGAGTTTAGACAGTGCTAGCAGGTAATGCACAGCGAAGGTTGCATTCATTTTTGACAATATCAGCTAATGTATAGCTGTCTAGTACGGAAAAAAAGGAATTTCGTGCTTCATAAAGTACACCCTTGAGTTGACAGAAAGCCGAAATAGGGCAAGTATTATGTAAGTCACTAAAGCATTCAGCAAGATGAATTTCACCTTCAGTTCTACGTATTACTTCTCCTAAAATAATTTTTTCAGGGGAACGGGACAGACGCATACCACCTCCTTTACCACGGGCAGTACTAATATATCCAGAAAGAGCTAGATGATGCACAATTTTTCCAAGGTGGTTACGAGAAATATGATAACTCTTTGCAATTTCATTTATCGTTGCAAGTTGCTTATCATGGATGCAGAGATAAATTAAAACCCGTATAGAATAGTCTGTATACTGTGTAAGTTGCATAGTTTTTCTCTTTTGATAAACAACAATTAACATTTATTTTAAATAGATGTTAATTTTAACTTAAATTAAAATGAAATACATAATGAAATCAATTGAATTACTTGTTTAGGAGAATAGGCTAACTATGAATAAAACAGAATTGGTTAATTTCGTTGCTTCAAAAGCAAATTTATCTCAAAAAGAATCCCATCATGCAGTAGATTCTTTTTTACATACTATTACTGAAACACTAAAGAAAAAGGAAACGATCAGTTTAATTGGTTTTGGTTCTTTTTCAGTGCAAACTAGGGCAGCTCGTTCAGGAAGGCACCCTAAAACCGGTGAAGAAATCACTATAAAAGCAGCAAATATCCCTGCTTTTAAAGCAGGAAAAATTCTTAAAGAATCGGTTCAAAAGAAAAAGAAGTAATTTTATTAAAATTTTTGTCTTAAAAGAGCAAGTACGCTTGTTTTTTAAACCCTATAATTTAGACAAGCGTACTTCTAATCAGTTTTATAATAAGGGCGGCACAATCATAGAATTCCTCTATTACTAATTTAATAGCTATTATTTTTAAGATAAAAACAATTATGACCTCACCTACTGTAATTACAGATGCTGATTATAAAATGCGAAATTGGTCAGATCCTAATCCCGAATCTATCCAACTAGGATCTGATGCTCATAAGGAGATGTTCTGCTCTTTACTTTTAGAAACTCATAACCCTTATAAACCTGCAGTGATGGATTGGCCTAGACTCTCTGATGAAGAATTAAAGCGAGTAGCTAGCCTTCCTATTTGGGATATTGCAGTACAAACTGAAGGACGAGCCTCGCTTCGAGTAGCTACCTATGCAAAAACAATTAATGATCCAACATTACGTGCTGCTTTAGATATGGATGCAGCTGAGGAAAAACGCCATAAAGAAGTATTAAGTAGGCTTGCTAAGTTTTATAATGTTACCCTAGCCTACGAACCTCATTATACAGTTCCTAAAAACCCGGAGTGGGCGTGGATGGTAACAGGCTATAGTGAATGTATTGATAGTTTTTTTGCTTTTGGCTTGTTTGAAAGTGCAAAGCGCTCTGGGTTTTTCCCAATAGCGTTGACGGATACTTTTGAGCCAGTCATTCAAGAAGAGGCGCGTCATATCTTGTTTTTTGTAAATTGGATAGCTTGGTATAAGTATAATTTGAAGATATGGCAGAAACCTTGGTTTTTTATTCGGATTTTAGCGGTATGGGTATTTCTAATATGGGAACGAGTTGGCATTGCCAAGGGACTTGATAAAAATGAAGAACTACGAGATGCTAATTTTGCAATTACTGGTACAGAGCAAATTGGTGTAGAAATTCAATTAGTCGATCTTCTTAAAATTTGTTTATCAGAAAATAAACGACGCTTATCTGGCTACGATCAGCGCCTTGTTAGACCCAGAATTGTCCCATTTTTTGTTAGAATTATTTGTAACACTATAAGTGTTACAAATAGAGTAAAACGTAAATATTAAGCGTCTTTTTAGAAAAAATATCTTAATGAACTATCTTAGTTAGATAGGAATCTGGTGCCGAGGAGAGGATTTGAACCTCCACAAGGTTTCCCTCACATGGACCTGAACCATGCGCGTCTACCAATTCCGCCACCTCGGCAGCTTAAAAAGAAATAATTCTAGGGGCACACAAACTGTACTGACCTAAAGATTACTTGTCAATGGATAAATGGAAAAAAGAAGATCCTCATTTCGCTCGTGAGTGCCAAAAATATGGTCAACCCATACCTAGTAGAGAATACATTATTGAATGTTTAAAACATCAAAATAAACCTCTTACTTCCCGAGATCTGATAAAAAATCTAGGGCTAAAAGATAATAAATCTCAAAAGGCTTTTTACAGACGTCTTAAAGCAATGGTTAGGGAGGGGCAAATTAGTTATAATAACCATCGTGCTTATAGTGTAGTATCTCAATCAAAGCTTATTTCTGGTCACATTATTGGTCATCGAGATGGTTATGGTTTTTTAGCTCCTGACGAAGGAGGAGAAGATCTTTACTTATCTACACAAGAAATGCGCTCTGTACTTCATGGAGACAGGGTAATTGCTCGTATTACTGGTATAGATAAGCGGGGTCGAAAAGAAGGGAGTATTGTAGAAGTTCTAAAACATAATAATAAACAAATTGTTGGGCGTTTTGTTATAGAACAAAAACAAGGCTTTTTAATCCCTAGTAACCATCGATTAAATCAAGATATTTTTATTCCTAATAAGTTTCAAAAAGGTATTAAGCAAAACCAAATAGCAGTTGCTGAAATTATTCAACAGCCTACCGCAACAACGCCTCCTATTGGAAAAATCACCGCTCTTCTAGGAGATTATCAAACTCCTAATATAGAAGTAGAAACTGCTATTTATAATTACGATTTGCCTCATTATTGGTCAAAGGAGCTATTAAAGGAGGTAAAAAAATTTAAATCCAATATTCCTAAAGCAGAAATTCAAAAACGGGTAGATTTACGAACATTACCTCTACTCACTATTGATGGAGAAGATGCTCAAGACTTCGATGATGCAGTTTATGCATCACAAGAAGGAAAAAATTGGCGATTGTGGGTAGCTATTGCAGATGTAAGCCAGTATGTATCTATACACTCTGCGATAGATGATGAAGCAAAAGAGCGGGGTAACTCAGTATATTTTCCAAACCAAGTTATCCCTATGTTGCCAGAAGTTCTTTCCAACAATTTATGCTCTCTTAAGCCTCAAGAAGATCGATTAGCACTTATTTGTGAAATGGAAATTGGCCCACGTGGGGGTTTACATAATTTCAATTTTTATCCTGGAATAATTAAATCAGCTGCTCGTCTTACCTATCAACAAGTCGCTGAAATGCTACTTGAAAATAATCGAGAACTTAAAAAAACTTATCATTCTCTATTACTTCATCTAGAAAAAATGTATGCACTCTACCAAGTGTTACATAAGGCAAGAATTCGCCGAGGCACAATCGATTTTGATATAGAAGAAAGCCAAATTACTTTTAATGAGTATCAAAAAATAAAAAATATTCATCCCAGAGTACGCACCCCTATTCATCGACTCATTGAAGAGTTTATGATTTTAGCAAATACTGCGGCTGCGCATTTTTTAAAGCAAAACAAAATTCCTAGCCTTTTTCGTACTCACGAGCATCCTGCAGAGGAAAAATTACTTGATTTACGAAAATTCTTGGGAAAATTAGGGCTAGAGCTACCAAGAGGTAATGATCCACAGAGTAAAGATTTCTCTCAGCTATTACATTCAATTCGAGATCGACCAGATTTTCATTTAATTCAAACCATTATATTACGTAGCTTGAAACAGGCGGTCTATACACCAACGGATAGCACCCATTTCGGACTAGCACTCAAAGAGTATACTCATTTTACTTCCCCTATTCGGCGCTATTCAGATTTATTAGTGCATCGAGCTATCCATCACATCTTAGAAAAAAGAGCAGTACAAGCATTCCCCTATACTAAAGAAAGTATGCTAGATTTAGGTACGCATTGTTCTATGACAGAACGACGTGCTGATGAAGCAACTCGAGATGCAATAAATTGGCTCAAGTGTGAGTATATGGTAAATAGAGTAGGTGAAACCTTTAATGGTTTAATCACTGGAGTAACTGGTTTTGGATTATTTGTTGAACTTTGTAATATTTATGTAGAAGGTTTAATCCATATTAGTGCCCTAGATAAAGATTATTTTCATTTTGATTTAGCTAATTATCAGCTTGTGGGAGAGCGAACGTGTAAAACTTATCAACTAGGTGATAAGTTATTAGTGAAAGTGGCACACGTGAATATGGATGAGCGAAAAATAGATTTGATATTAGCTTCTTAGATTATATAGTTACTAACTTTTATCTAATTGCACCTATATTTTGACCCATAAGCACACGTGCGTTTGGAGCTAAATGAGATAACCACTCCACAGATCTAGTAGGAAAAATGAGGATCACTGTAGATCCCATATTAAAACGACCCATTTCTTGACCTTTACTTAATTTGGGTATCTTATTTTCTTTTGTGTAAACCCAATGGCGGAGATAGCCTTGATAGGGTGGTGTAATTTGACCAGCCCACACTGTTTCAATACTCCCAACAAAAATAGCACCTACAAGAACCATAATCATAGGACCTATTTCAGTATTGAATATATTAATTACCCGTTCATTATGAGAAAAAAGCTGAGGCACGCCATTAACTGTTTTAGGGCTAACAGAAAATAAACGACCTGGAATATAAATCATTTCTTTTAAATGCCCATCTAATGGCATATGGACTCGATGGTAATCTCGGGGATGAAGATAAAAAGTGGCAAAAGATCCTTGATAAAAAGAATCTAAGCTAATTTGAGGATGACCAAGTAAATCAGTAAGTTGATAATGCCAACCCTTCGCTTGAATTAATTTTCTATTACTAAGTGTACCAATTTGGCTAATATGACCATCTACAGGGCAGGCAATTTCCCTATATTTAGCAATAGGACGTACACTTTCTCGTAATGCACGGCTAAAAAAAGTATTAAAATTAGGATATTCTTTAGAGTAAGGGATTTTTGCTTCATCCATATTTACCCTGAAAATAATTCTAAATAAGTGAATTTCTAGCTGGGTAAGCCAATGAATTTTATGCCGAGTAAAATGGTATATTAGTAGAGATAAAATATGTTGAGGAAGTAAGTATTGATATAAACTCAGTAACCAGTCTCGGAGCCGATGTGAGGCATTATTAGCCATAAGTTAGGTATTTTTATCCTTTTTCTTTTTTTAAAGATAACTAGATAGTCTTTGACTATAATAGTTTGATCTATTCTACCCCATTATCTAGAAATTAAATGCCAGGTAGTAACTACCATACATTTTCAAAATTACCTATATTTAGGTAATCACTAAATCATATATTTTTATGGAGCAATCATCAGCTGTAATTCATAGACCTAATATAGAAAATTTAGATGAAGAGTTAAGCCAATACTTAATTGATCAAGGGAAGTTACGTCCTACCGAATCTCAACATGCAAAACGGCTTGCAGTAGATGAGGGGATACGGTTGTCAACCATGCTTGCTCGATTAGGTTTAGTTTCTGAACGAGATATCGCTGAAGCTTTTTCTGCTTTACTTGCGCTACCTTTATGGATAGCAGCCGATGATTCCTATGAAGAATCAGAGAAGCAAGTATCTCTTAAATTTCTCAAAAAATCTAGGGCAATTCCTATACTAGAGGAAGATAATTCTATCACATTAGCTATGGCTGATCCTGGCGATATTTATGTACAAAATGCCATCGCATTAGCTTATGGTAAATCCGTAAAATTACAAATTGCACTACCTTCTGAGTTAGACGCATTCTTTGAACGTCAAGCTGGGAATAGTAAATCTGCTATGGGTCAAATTGTCGAGCACTTAGGTGCAGATGATGATTCTGAAGCAGATGTACAGCACTTAAAGGACATGGCAAGTGAGGCACCCGTTGTTCGTTTAGTAAACTTGCTTATTCAGCGTGCTGTAGAATCTAGGGCTTCTGATATTCATATTGAGCCCTTTGAGAATAATCTTCGCGTCCGCTATCGAGTAGATGGAGTATTACAGAATGTAGAAGCACCTCCTGCTCGTTCTAGGGCTGCAGTAATTTCCCGTTTTAAAATTATGGCAAAATTAAATATTGCAGAAAGACGCTTACCACAAGATGGCCGTATTCAAATTAGAATCCAAGGGCGAGAATTAGATTTGCGTGTTTCCACTGTACCTACTTTATACGGAGAAAGTGTGGTACTTCGTTTATTAGATAAAGGCAATGTAATTTTAGATTTTACTGCGTTAGGTTTTGAGGGAGATACCCTCACTCGGTTTTTACAAGTATTAGAACTTCCCCATGGAATCATTGTTGTAACCGGTCCTACTGGAAGTGGTAAAAGTACTACACTTTATACCGCATTGAATAAACTAAACACACCAGATCGTAAAATTATAACTGTAGAAGATCCCGTAGAATACCAATTAGAAGGAATTAATCAAATCCAAGTTAAAGCTCAAATTGGATTAACCTTTGCAGGTGCTTTACGTTCTATCGTACGTCAAGATCCAGATGTCATTATGATTGGAGAGATGCGAGATCGGGAGACAGCAAGTATTGCAGTACAATCCTCATTAACAGGACACTTAGTGCTTTCCACCCTTCATACTAATGATGCAGCTGGAGGAGTAACACGGCTCTTGGATATGGGAATTGAAGATTACTTACTTACTTCTACTGTGAGCGGTATTTTAGCCCAACGGTTAGTGCGTACTTTATGTAAGCATTGTGCTGAACCTTATGAAGCTTTACCTGAACTGATAGAAGAAATGAAACTCTATCGTTTTAGTAATAAAAATCCCATTGTGCTTTACCGCCCGGTAGGCTGTGAGCACTGTGGAGGAATTGGTTATCACGGGCGAGCAGCAATTATGGAGTTTCTCGTGATGAGCGATCCTATTCGTCGGTTAGTACTCCAGCATGCAGATTCTGGGAGTATCCAAGACCAAGCCCAAAAAGAAGGCATGCGAATTATGTACGAGGATGGACTCAGTAAGGCCTTAGCAGGATTTACTACTCTAGAGGAAGTGATTCGGGTAAGCCAGGATAATTAAGAGCATGCCAGTTTTTCACTATAAAGCAACAACTTTATCTGGAGAAATTATAGAAGGAGAGCATCGTGCTGATGGGGAAGAAGGTGTTATTGAATGGCTCCATGGTCAAAGTTATATTCCCATTAGAATCGAGGAATCAGGATCAGGAAGAGTCCGCCGCTCAAAACAAGCAAGTGGAATCAATTTATTTAACAGTAAAAAAAGAGTTAACCAAAATGAGATTGGTGTAATTACAAGGGAATTAGCTACTTTATTACGAGCTGGATTACCTTTAGATCGGGCATTTAGCATCCTAATAGAAATTACTGATGAAGGACCAGTAAAGGAGTTATTAACTAATGTGCAGGATAAAGTACGAGGTGGTGCTTCTCTTGCAGAGGCTATGGAGGCTCAAGAGGGAGATTTTCCTTCCCTATATACCAGTATGGTAAGAGCGGGGGAAGCAGGAGGGGCAGTAGATATTATTTTAGGGCGATTAGCCGATTTCATGGAACGTGCAAAAGCTTTAAAAAACTTAATTACCTCTGCCCTCATTTATCCCATGATTCTAGTAGGTGTTGCTGGGCTATCTGTGATTATTTTACTAGCTTTTGTAGTACCTCAATTTCAGCAATTATTTGACAGTGCAGGCAAAGCACTGCCCTTGGCAACCCAAATTGTCATAGCTGCAGGTGAATTACTACAGAACTATTGGTGGGCGTTATTATTAGGTTTTTTAGGGGTAATTTTATTGATACGCCATCAATTGCAAATCCCAGAACGCCGTTACCAATGGGATGGGTGGCTATTACGATTACCTTTAGTGGGAGATCTAGTTGCTAAATTAGAGATGGCTAGGCTTTCTCGAACCTTAAGTACCTTACTCTTAAATGGTGTTCCGCTACTTTCCGCATTAGAGATTGTTAAAGATACTTTAGGAAATTTAGTATTAGCCGAAGCACTTGGAGAAGTAGCAAATTCTTTACGTCAAGGAAATAGAATGGCCGACCCTTTATTGGAAACTGGTTTATTTCCAAGAATGGCAGTACAGATGATTAAAGTTGGAGAAGAAACAGGGCAACTAGAAGATATGTTGGGACAAGTGGCAGAAACTTATGATGGAGAAGTAGAAACTACTGTAAAGCGATTGCTTGCTCTATTAGAACCCATTTTAATTCTTACCTTAGGCGTAGTAATTGCAGGCATTATTATGTCTATTTTAGTTGCTATTTTAAGTGTAAATGACCTAGCGTTTTAATTTAGAGGAATATAAGGATGAAACTAAAAAAATTTAGTAAATTATCCCATGTAAATAAGGGATTTACTTTAATTGAATTATTAGTCGTATTAGTAATTTTAGGGCTGCTTGCAGGATTAGTAGGTCCGCAAGTTATGAAATACTTGGGTGGAGCGAAATCGGATTCAACCCGGCTGCAAATTGAAAATATTGCCTCTGTTCTTGATCTCTATCGTTTAGATGTAGGACATTATCCGAGTACATCTGAAGGGCTTCAGGCTCTAATAGAAGCACCTGCTGGTGCTAAAAATTGGGATGGTCCTTACTTAAAGAAAAAGCAAGTACCTAAAGACTCATGGGGTAATGATTATCATTATCGCTCTCCTGGAGAGCACGGTCCCTTTGATATTTACTCTTTAGGCGCTGATGGGGTTGAAGGTGGAGAAAGAGAAAATCAAGATATTGTGAGCTGGGAATAGTATTTCTATATATTATTAGCCTAACTTGTTATTAGTAATTATTTGTCAACTAAACAAAAGAGTTTAAATCTGTTTGACTGCTAAAAACCAAATAGGATTTACTTTAGTTGAATTACTGGTTGTATTAGCCCTTGCTGGGCTTATGATATCTTTGGTCCCTCCTATGCTAGAGGGTAAAATAGCGGGTACTGAAATAAGGGGGGCAGCACGAAGATTGGCTGCTGGGTTAAAGTATACCCGTAGCTATGCGATCGCTTATCATAAAGAAGCTGCCCTCACTTTGGATTTAGAAAGTCGTAGCTTTATGATTACAGATAGGAAACGTAAATATGCTCTTCCTAATAATTTAGAAATTTCTCTAGTTACCGCACGCTCTCAAGTAGATTCGGATAAATCGGGTAAAATTAAGTTTTTCCCAGATGGGACTTCTACTGGAGGACGAGTTACCCTAGGGCGGGGAACAAGTAAATATCAAGTAGATATTAATTGGCTTACAGGTCAAATTAAAATCCTTGATTAAATACGAAAAAGGATTCTCCCTGCTGGAAGTACTCGTTGCATTTGCAATTTTGAGTATTTCCTTAGGTGTCCTGCTGCAAATATTTTCAACAGGAATGAGTGCAAGTCAGCTCTCAGAGGAATATACGTATGCTACTTCACTTGCCGAATCTAAATTAGCTACTATCGGTACAGAGACCCTCTATTTAGAAGGAGTTAATGAAGGGGAATTTGATGAGAAATATCATTGGCGTACGACCGTGATACTTTATGAACAGCTCGATCCAACTCAAGGATTAAACGGGGGAGTTAATAACCAAGCAGGTCTAATCCCTGTATTATATAAAATAAAAGTTGAAGTATTTTGGAAATCTACTTATAAAAAGCGAATAGTTACTTTAAACACATTTAGGTTAGGATCAATATAAGTAAAATTAATTGTTTAAACTAAAATAATGAAGGACTGGGTGTACTTAGGGATTGCTATTCTAAGTGAAGTGATTGCTGCAACTGCACTTAAGGAAAGTGATAATTTTTCTAAACCTTTATTTACAACTATAGTTATTCTTGGTTATTTGAATGCTTTTTACCTCTTTTCTCTGACACTCCGCACAATACCGTTGGGTATCGCCTATGCTATATGGGCAGGGGCTGGTGTTGTGTTAGTAGCTATATCTGCTTGGATAATTTATGGACAAAAATTAGATTTAGCTGCTATTGTCGGCATGGGGTTTATCATACTAGGTATTTTGGTAATGAATATCTTTTCAAAATCTATAGCACATTAAATCGTATTTAAGCTAGAATTTGCTATTCAATATATTTAATCCTTTATTCAATTCAAATCACCTATTATTTTGATAGATCAATTTTTTGATTAAACAATGAAAAAATTTATTTTCACCTTCATTATTGTTAGTTCAGTGAGTCTCTTAGCAGGTTGTCCTCAAATAGATAGCTATAAATATATGGCCTTTGGCATGGAGGATGAGCTTCCTCCTCGAACTGAAGAAGCTGCAAGAGCACAGTTTAAGGATTCTAACTTAATTTATCATGAAACTACTGAATCCGATGTACGAAAGTTGTTGGGTACACCAGATAAAATAGAGGAAGAGGAAGAACATACAGTCTACCAGTATACTAAAGATGTTCCTGTAGAGGGGCATTGGAGCAATGATCAAGGGACTACTTATGTAGTTAAGTATGAATTTGATACAGAGGGAAAATTAGTAGATAAAGAATATGCCACTCGACCTATGGGAATATCTGATCCACCTCACCCATAGTAACTCATTTAGTGGAATATTTTAACTTTTATCTATTTGGATAGCTTGCATCATATCTTGTAATGTAAAAGGCCAGTTTAGTACAGCTTGTGTTTTGGTATTAAAGAGTACTGGAATTTTTGTTCCATAACAATCGATTAGCCGAGAATCGTCTCCAATCTCCACTTCTTTCACAACTAGATGAGGTATTTGAGCAATAAGTACCCGTGCCTCATCGCATAAATGGCAACCAGCGGTATGATATAGGATAAATTCTGTAGGGATTTCCATAGTTTATCATCCTAGCTTAAAGGAAATAGATATACATTAACACAATAATGATTAGCTTCCATGACTTGGTCTGATTTTCCTAATTTTCTTAATGAAGCAAGAGAGCAACAACAGCGACTTTCTGATCAAGTGATTAGGGAGGATTGTTTTAAAGAAATAGGGATCGTTGCAGGAGTAGATGTAGGGTTTGAAGAACAAGGTAAAATTACCCGAGCAGCAGCAGTAACTTTGTCTCTTAACGACTTAAAGGTAATAGAAGAGGTAGTTATACGACAACCGACTCAATTACCTTATATGCCGGGTTTTTTGTCTTTCCGTGAATGCCCTGCCATATTAATTGCCTTAGCAAGGTTAAATAAAACACCAGATTTAATTTTCTGTGACGGTCATGGGATCGCTCACCCGAGGAGATTTGGTAATGCCTGTCATGTAGGTGTAGAAACAAATATCCCTAGTATTGGTGTAGGTAAATCCCGTTTAATTGGAAAACACGATCCAGTTCCAGATACAGTAGGTAGTTGGGTGCCTTTAATAGATAAAAATGAAACTATCGGTGTAGTATTGCGCACCAAAGTAGGGGTACGACCTATTTTCATCTCTATAGGACATAAAATAAGTTTACAAACTGCGATTAAATATACCACCGCTTGTGTTATCCGGTATCGATTACCTGAGCCTACTCGCCTAGCCGATAAATTAGCAAGCAATAGAAAATAGTAAGTAATTATCGTTTTTTTAGCAACTTATGAGCAAAAAATATAAAAACCGCCATAGAGAAAATAGCCGTCAAGAAAGCTTTTCCTACGGATTACACTCAGTGTGTAGCGTACTTACAGAGGAGAGTATAAAAATTATCTCCCTCTGGATCAATCAGAATCGAGAAGATCAGCAGGTGGAAAAAATTAAAATCCTTGCTCATGCTCGAGGAATTACTCCTTTTTTTGTTTCTCAAAAAGATCTTGATACTCTTAGCTTAGGTGCGAATCATCAAGGAGTTGTCATTCAATTTTTAACCCAATTACCTGCTACTGAAGATCAATTACTTACCCTATTGAAAGATTTAACTGATCCTCCCTTTTTGCTTATTTTAGATAGTATTCAGGATCCTCACAATCTAGGTGCTTGTCTACGTACTGCAGAGGCAGCAGGTGTCCATGGTGTAATTGCTCCTAAAGATCAAGCAGCACCGATAACACCTACAGTACGTAAAGTAGCCAGCGGTGCAGCAGAGCGAGTTCCCTTTATCACCGTAACTAATTTAACTAAAACTATAGATAAATTAAAAGATCAAGGAGTGTGGATAGTTGGTGCAGTAGTTAGTGAAGCAACATCGCTCTATCAAATGAAATTAAAGGGTTCTATTGCTGTGGTATTAGGTGCTGAAGGTAAAGGATTAAGAAGGTTAGTACAAGCACATTGTGATTACTTAATATCTATTCCTATGTGTGGTGCAATCGGTAGCTTAAATGTTTCTGTAGCTACCGGTGTTTTTCTTTTCGAGATTCAACGCCAACGAGGATATTTAAATTAATTAGGTTTAAACTTAGGGATTTTTTGTGATTTATCGATAGCTATCGTATAATTTCCATCTCTATATAGAATATAGAGTAAAGATTACTATTATTTATCTCCTTGCTACCTTACTTAAAGAGGGTAGCTTTTATAAACCATAAGGGGCCGTATATGAGACATTATGAGATTGTATTTTTAACCCACCCAGATCAAAGTAATCAAGTGCCTACTATGATTGATCGGTATCGTCAAATTGTTGAAAAGGATGGTGGATTTATACATAGATTAGAAGATTGGGGTCGACGCCAGCTTGCCTATCCAATTCAAAAAGTTTATAAAGCTCACTATGTATTAATGAATATCGAGTGCACTTCTGTGGCACTTGAAGAATTAAATAATGCTTTTCGATTTAATGATGCCATACTAAGGAATATAGCTATTCGTAGAAATGAGGCAATTACTGAACCTTCGTTTTTAGTTAAAGGCGAAGAGATAGGGCACCATCATGATTCTCATTCAAATTATTCTAGGCATAATAGGTTTGAATCAGAGAATGAGGATGAAGATAGTAATACCTAGTAACTAAATAATAATGAGCACTTATTCGGTGTTAAAATTTTAGTTTTTTGATTATTAACTATTATATTGCGATAGGTTATAGAAGATAGATTATGGCACATTATTTTCGACGTAAAAAATTTTGTCGTTTCACAGCCGAAGGCGTTAAGGAAATTGATTATAAAGATCTAGCAACCCTTAGAGATTATATTACTGAAACAGGTAGAATTATACCTAGTAGAATTGTAGGAACTAAAACAAAATATCAACGACAATTATCTAAGGCAATTAAGCGTGCACGCTATTTAGCACTGCTCCCTTACTGTGATCACCATTAATTAGTTTGATTTTTAGATATTCATCAATATGTAGGAAAAGATTATGGAAATCATATTACTGGAGCAAGTATTAAATTTAGGAACCCTTGGGCATAAAGTATCTGTAAAATCAGGCTATGCAAGAAATTATCTAATTCCTAATGGTAAAGCAGTTCCTGCTACAAAGGAAAATGAGGCTTATTTTGAATCCCGTAGAGCAGAATTAGAAAAAGCTGAAACTGAACTCATCGCAGCAGCAGAAAAACGTAAACAAGCAATAGAATCCTTAGGATCGATTACTATTTCTGCTAATGCAGGTGCTGAAGGTAAGCTATTTGGTTCAATTAGTGCTACAGATATTGCTGCTGCTATGAATAAAGCGGGGGTTGAGGTGCATAAAAAAGAGATTAGGCTACCTGATGGACTATTGCGACAAGTAGGGGATTATAATCTAGAAATTTACTTACATTTAGATGTATTTGCACCAATTAAAGTAATTATTACTGCTGAATCTTAGAGAATTAGTATAAATATATTTAATTTGATTTTAAAAAAATATCCTATATTTTCTGTAGGGTATTTTAAATGGGAGAAATAAGCAAATTTATTTATCAAGAACAAGAAGATAGGAGTTTTCACTCTCTAAAAATCCCTCCTCATTCTATAGAAGCAGAACAATCCGTATTAGGTGGATTATTATTAGATAATCAGGCTTGGGATCATATTGGTGATATTCTCAAGCCTGATGATTTTTATAAATCTGAGCATACTATTTTATTTGATGGAATTAATAGGTTAATTGAAACCTCTCAACCTTGTGATGCAATTACTCTTTCGGAATATCTACGTGGTCAGCAAACTTTAGAAAAAGTAGGTGGGCTTCCTTATATTGTAGCTTTAGTACAAAATACTCCTACCGCTGCTAATATCAAGGCTTATGCAGATGTAGTACGGGAACGCTCTATTCTACGCCAAATCATTCATATTGGCACAGAGGTGGCACAGAGTGGTTATTTTCCTGAAGGTCGAGGAAGTAAGGAATTACTTGACGAGGCAGAGCAAAGAATCTTTGCTATAGCAGAGCAAGGTAATCGAGTTAGACAAAGCTTTTTTGATATAAAAGCACTATTAACAAAAGCGGTTGACCGAATTGCCTATTTACATGAACAAGATAATCCCATTATTGGTGTTCCTTCAGGCTTTGTTGATTTTGATGCACTTACCTCTGGATTTGGGAAAGGAGATTTAGTCATTATTGCTGGTAGGCCTTCTATGGGGAAAACCAGTTTTGCGATGAATATTGCAGAATATGCTGCAGTAAAGCAACACTTATCTATTGCTATATTTAGCATGGAAATGCCTGCAGATCAGTTAGTGATGAGAATGATGTCTTCTACAGGACGTATCGATCAGGGGCGAGTAAGAACAGGACGCTTGAGAGATGAAGATTGGCCTAAACTAACAATAGCCATTAAATCTTTAAATGAGGCTCCTATTTTTATTGATGATACTCCAGCTCTTTCTCCCTCAGAATTACGGGCTCGCATTCGTAGGCTAATCAGAGAACAGGGAAATTTAGGGCTTATTCTGATTGATTATTTACAACTCATGCAAATACCGGGTAGTAAAGAAAATCGTGCTACAGAGATTTCTGAAATCTCTCGAAATCTAAAGGTCATTGCCAAAGAGTTCAATGTACCTGTTCTTGCTCTATCCCAGCTTAATCGTAGCCTAGAAGGAAGACCTAGTAAAAAACCTGTTATGTCCGATCTTCGGGAATCTGGGGCTATTGAACAAGATGCGGATTTAATTATTTTTATTTACCGAGATGAAGTCTATAACGAAGATAGTCCAGAGAAAGGCACTGCTGAGATTATTATAGGGAAACAACGTAATGGTCCTATTGGTACAGTACGCCTAACTTTTAGGGGAGAATACACTCGGTTTGAAAATTACACTCAAGATCCTTATGAGTAAAAATTATATATAATTAGTAAATAAGTGAATTAAATTCCCTCTTGGATTATCCTCAAGCACTTATTGATACAGCTGCTCTGCAGCATAATTTAAATATAGTACGCAAAAAAGCACCTCATAGTAAGGTTATAGGAATTATTAAGGCAGATGGTTACGGTCATGGTATTGTAGAAGTAGCAAAATCCCTAATCAAAGGTGTAGATTCTTTTGGCGTTGCTAGATTACAAGAAGGGATTCATCTACGACAAGATGGAATACATTGCCCTATTATCTTACTTAGTGGCATTTCAAATAAAGCAGATCTAGAGCACGCTGCTACTCATAATTTAAATTTAGTAATTCACCATATCACTCAGCTAGAGCTATTGCAGCAGGTAGTACTCCCTAATCCTATTTCCGTATGGGTTAAAGTGGATACTGGTATGCACCGCTTGGGATTTCCTCCTCAACAGATTCATGAAGTTATTACATTGCTCCGTAACTGTTCATCAGTTTTATCTATTATTGGTCTGATGAGTCATTTTGCTAATGCTGATAAATTTAGTGATTCGTTTACTCTAACTCAATTAGAAATTTTTAATCATCTAAAAATTAATCTTCCTCGTAGTTTTGCAAATTCAGCAGCAATTATGATTTATCCCCAATCTCAATTGGATTGGGTGCGTCCTGGATTAATGCTTTATGGTATCTCTCCCTTTAAAGATAGTACAGGATCAGAATTGAATCTTAAATCTGTCATGACCTTAAAAAGCCGATTAATCGCTATTCAACATTTACATACTGGAGATAAAGTAGGCTACGACTCCACTTGGATTTGCCCAAAATCTATGCCAGTAGGTATAGTTGCATTAGGCTATGGGGATGGTTACCCACGCCATATCCAAAATGAAACTCCTATGCTAGTGAATGGAGCTTTTGTTCCTATTATTGGGCGAATCTCCATGGATATGATTACCTTAGATTTACGCACTCAGCCTAATGCTACAGTTGGAGATCCAGTAATTGCTTGGGGGGCAGGATTGCCCATAGAAAGAATTGCCCACCGTGCTGGTACAATTCCTTATGAACTTGTATGCCAAGTTACCCCAAGAGTACCTAGAGTTTTACTTTAATATTATGGCTAAAAAAACTATGGTCTATCAATGCCATCAGTGTGGTAGTGAAACCAGTCGTTGGGTTGGTCAATGCCCTGGGTGTGGCGCTTGGAGCACTTTAGAGGAGCTATCAAAGGTTCCAATAACAAGACAGGAGCACTATACTAATTATTCAGGTACCTTAAGTACTGTACAACCTTTATCAGAAGTACAGAGCAATACGGAGTCCAGATTACCCTCAGGCCTTTCTGAATTAGATCGAGTACTTGGAGGTGGGCTAGTAGCAGGTTCTGTAGTATTAATAGGAGGTAATCCTGGCATAGGTAAATCTACTTTGCTTTTACAAGCACTTGCCGCTATGGGGATTGCCCAGCAAGGCCGAGTACTTTATCTTACTGGAGAAGAGTCTCTCGCTCAAATTCATTTAAGAGCACAACGGTTAAACCTATCTAAAGCCCCAGTACGACTTCTTGCCGATACCCTAATTGAACGATCCCTTGCAGTAGCTGAAAAAGAGCAACCTTTGGTGATGGTGGTAGATTCCATTCAAACGCTCTATTCAGAGCAACTTCAATCTGCACCTGGTACCGTAACTCAAGTACGAGAAAGTGCCGGCCAATTACTTCGCTATGCAAAAAAAAATGGGGTTGCGGTCATTTTAGTAGGTCATGTCACTAAGGATGGAGCGTTAGCAGGTCCTCGAGTATTAGAGCATATGGTGGATACAGTACTTTATTTTGAGGGAGATGATGGGGAGCGACTACGAGTCCTTCGTGCAGTAAAAAACCGCTTTGGAGCAGTCAATGAACTAGGGGTTTTTGCTATGACCGAACAAGGATTGCAAGAAGTAAACAATCCTTCTGCTATTTTTCTTGCTCGAGGTAAAGAACCAGTACCAGGTAGTGCAGTCACCGTGATTCGAGAGGGAAGTCGCCCCTTATTAGTAGAAGTACAAGCCTTAGTAGATGACAGTCATTTAGCTAGCCCAAGGCGAGTTACAGTAGGGTTAGAGCCTAATCGTTTAGCCATGCTTCTTGCTATTATTCACCGCCATGGTGCTATGATGCCTAGTGCTCAAGATGTATTTATTAATGTAGTAGGTGGTGTGCGAGTGAATGAAACTGGAGCAGATTTAGCTATCCTCGCTGCTATTGTTTCTAGCTTGAGAGATGCTCCTTTGCTTCAAGATCTAATCCTATTTGGAGAGGTGGGACTTACGGGGGAAATCCGCCCTGTACCCGGTGGAGAAGAGCGTTTGGCAGCAGCTGTTAAACATGGATTTAAACAGGCGATTTTACCTAGAGCTAATCTGCCCAAATACATTCCTAAAGAAGTCCATATTACTCCGGTAAACCGTGTCAGCGAGGCATTAGAAGTATTGAAAAACTAATAGAAATAATCAGTCCCAAAGATAGTTAAGTGTTCCATCATAGAAATACGTGCTGTGTGTTCTATGGACTCAAATAACCTAAAGTCTTCTCCTTCGCTATCAAATAACTTTTCTTTGTCCCCTATAATTAAGTTTTGCTAAATGATTTTTAAATTTTAGCCTTTTTTTTAATTCTTTAATAAGTAGATGATTACTAGCAAGAAAATATAAAATCCATAAAATGGGGTAGATATTTCTATTTTAGAAACTACTAGCCATGGTATCGTCGAGCAAAAACAAAGCTTATACGATATTTACAATGCTATAATGCCTATTAATTATTTTAGTTAAGCCTGTGGAGCATACCTTGAGCATTAAAAACGCACTTTTAAATGGCCCATTAGGATTTGGTACGGCTCCTCTAGGTAACATGTTTCGGAGTATTTCAGATGATGAAGCGGCAAGTACGCTTGAAGCAGCTTGGGCAGCTGGTATACGATATTTTGATACAGCACCTTTCTATGGAGCAGGGCTAGCTGAGATTCGGTTAGGTCAAGAACTTGCCAAGCATCAACGCAATGAATATATCATCAGTACTAAGGTAGGTCGCGTGGTCTTGAATGAGATCATGGAGGAGTCACGAGTCTCTGGCAGGCATAACAAGCTCTTTAAATATGGAAAAAAGAACAAAATCATTTTCGATTACACAGCAGATGGTGTGGAATGCTCTATCTGTGGTAGCTTAAAACGCTTGGGTGTGGACTATATCGACTTCGTGTGGATTCATGACCTTGCTCAAGATGCTCTTGGTGATGGTTGGATTGACCAGTTTGAGATTGCACACAATGGAGCAATGCGTGTACTGGATCAACTACGTGATCAGGGGGTAATCAAGGGCTGGGGACTGGGCGTGAATCGAGTCGAGCCGGTCGAGCTAGTCTTGAGTCTTACCGATGTACATCCTGATAGCACCTTATTAGCAGGTCGCTACACTCTACTTGATCATGAACGTGCACTGCAACACTTAATGCCAACTGCACTAGCATGCAACGTACAGATCGTAATCGGAGGTCCATATAATTCTGGTATCCTAGTAGGTGGCAGCCACTTTGAGTATGTAGATGCCCCACCCAATATCATCGCTAGGGTGAAAAGGCTTCAGAAGCTTACAGACCGATACAGTATATCGATCAAGGCTGCAGCATTACAATTTTCACTAGCACACTTAGCTACCGTTGCAGTGATTCCTGGAGCGAGCAAGCCGGAACGTATTCAAGAAGATCATGATGCACTTGCAGCAAAAATCCCTGACGAATTCTGGCAAGACCTTCGTAGAGAAGGTTTAGTCGCACTGAATGCACCGCTTCCGATTGATATCGATGACTTTAGTAGATGATTAGCTTTAAGGAATGCACTTGCTATAAGAGCTACACGCTTACAGTAATCATCTGCATGAGATGAACACTATTTGTTATAGACACAATATGCAATATTGCTTTAAATCCTATAATCTATAATCTCAAAAACACAATATGCCAATTTAGTTTTTGGAAAATTGGTATTAATACAAGCAATAATATCTGGGTATTTATTGTTTTTATCTTCTTTATTCTCCTTATTATATTTCTAATAGGATTCAGAATTATAAGAGATGATCTATTAATCTAAACCAGAGTGGTAATACCCATGCTTCAGAAGCTAAGTACAAGTTTTGTTAGATACTAAACTTATAATTTTCAAAAATTATTATATCTATTTAATCAATTATAATTAAACTAGTATATTTATTAATAATAAATAGCATGATGCTCTGGGTAAAAGCATTTCATATTATTTTTGTAGTAGCTTGGTTTGCTGGATTATTTTATTTGCCTCGCTTATTTGTTTATCATGCCCAATGTGAAGATGAGCTAGGACAAAAACGATTTAAAGTGATGGAGCGTAAACTATACCGAGGGATTATGACTCCTAGTGGGGTTTTAGCTATTGGATTTGGGCTATGGTTGGTTTATCTTACCCCAGCATGGTTAACAGCAGGATGGATCCACGCTAAATTTGCTTTAGTATTAGTTTTGATAGGCTATCATTGGTATTGTGGAAAGCTATTAATTGCCTTTCGTGAGAATCGAAATCGTTATAGCGATATTTTTTATCGCTGGTTTAATGAATTTCCTGTATTTATTTTAGTTGGGATAGTGATTTTAGTAGTAGTTAAGCCTTTTTAAGAAAAATGGTATGGAAATTCCATTAGTAGAAATTGCCCAATTTTTAGGCTGTGAGATTGAAGGGGATAAAAATGCGGTTATTTCTGGGGTAGCCGCATTAGATAAAGCACAATGTGGAGATTTAAGCTTCTATGTTCATCAGCGGTATACTAATCAGATAAAACAATCAAAAGCAACCGCTTTTATTATCAGTGCTAAAGATAAAGAGCAGTTTACTAGCTGTACCGTAATTATTTCCCCTAATCCTTATCGGGATTTTGCAAAGGTTATCAGTAAATGGTTCAATACCTTTATTCCTCCCGATCCTAATGTTCATCCAACTACAATTATCGGTAACAATGTAGAGATTGGAGAAAACTGTAGTATTGGGGCCTATTGTGTCATTGAAGATGGTGTTAAGGTTGGATTAAATACTATACTGTTTCCATTTTGCTATATAGGTAAAAATACAGTCCTTGGGGATAATTGTATTCTTCATCCTCGGGTTACGTTACTTGATCGGGTTATTGTTGGAAATCGAGTAATTTTTCACTCTGGATCAGTGGTTGGCGGTGATGGATTTGGGTTTGCTCCAGATCCACCAGAAGGTTATTTTAAGATACCTCAAATTGGTTGGGTTGAGATTGCCGACGATGTAGAAATTCAATGTAATGCTACTATTGATCGAGGAATGTTAGGAGCAACAAGGATTGGTCGAGGAAGCAAAATTGATAACCTTGTTCAAATTGCTCATAACGTAGAAATTGGTGAACATAGTGTTATTGTAAGCCAAGTTGGTATTTCCGGTAGCAGTAAAGTCGGAAACTGGGTAACTCTAGCGGGGCAAGTAGGTTTAGTGGGTCATATTAAAATAGGAAATGGCACCACCGTCACTGCTCAATCAGGTGTTGCTAAGAGTATTCCGCCCAATATGGTGGTTACAGGTAGTCCTGCTCAACCTATTGCAAAAAATCGCCGAGCTTTAGCTGAAATGAACCGTATCTCGGTGTTAAGGAAAAAAATTGCTGAATTGGAAAACCGGCTTAGTAGCCTTGAACAGCCTGATAAATAGCTATAAATCCATCTTTTTATTTATCTTCACTTCTGCTTCTAATTCTCGCAAGCGAGCATCAATTTTGGAATGCTCATGAAAATCATTTCCTATAGATCTACTCGCTAATTTTAACTGACTGATTGCCATACCAATCTGACCATGATAGTAATAATATTCAGCCATCCAGCGATGAGATTCAGTTTGATCTCCTATATTTTCACCAGCTCTAGCTAGTAATAAGTAAGTCCAGCCATTCTTTTGACCTAATTCCATCTGTGCTTTAAGTAAATCCCTAGCAATACGAGGTTGATTATTTCTAAGCAGTGCTTGCGCATAATTAATCACTATAGTGTAATCATTTGGGTATAGATCTAATGCTTTCTTGTAAATGTCGAATGCGGTTTTAAGCTGCCCTGTTGACTCCTCTATTTCAGCGAAGGCAAGCTGATAGGTAAGGTTATCCTTATCTTGTTCTAATAAAGCTAAAATTTGTTTTTTCGCCTCATTTCTGTTTCCGGCATTATGCAATGCTAAAGCATATCCATATTGAGTGGCTTCTTTATTTAAATAGTGTCCCGTTTTTAACGATTGGCTAAAATATTTAATCGTTTCCCTATCATCTTCGCTAGCAAGCACTTGAAGTTTTGCACGCATTAAATAAAATTTAAGATCATTTTCATTTTTCACTAAAAGTTGGCGAGTATTATTTGTAACTAACTGTTCAGCTCTACCGACAGCATCAGCGATTCTATTTCTTGTCACTGGGTGACTACTTAGAATTTCTGGAGGTTCAAGTCCATAATATCTACTTGCTTGTTGTAGTCGTTCAAAAAAAGAAGGCATGGCAAAGGGATCGTAGCCAGATTTACTTAGGGTTTGCATGCCTATTCGATCGGCTTCTTTTTCATTAGCTCTAGTAGTATTAATCTGAGATTGGGTAGATCCTGCTTGAGCAGCAATTAATCCAGCCATTGCCGCATCAGGATTGCCACTGGCAGCTCCTGCTATAATAGCTGTTAATATAGCAGCAGTCATAGGTAAGCTTAAGCGGCTGCTATGTTCAAAGGCGCGAGCTAAATGATGTTGAGTAATATGGGCAATTTCGTGTGCCATAACTGCAGCCAGTTCCCCTTCAGTTTGAGTATTTACAATAAGCTCAGAGTGAATTCCAATATAGCCACCAGGGGCTGCAAAAGCATTAATAGTAGGATTTTTAATAATGAAGAAAGTAAAATTCTGCCCACCATTATCACTATGGGCTACTAATTTATAGCCTAGAGACTGGATATAAGTAGTAAGCTCTGGATCATCAATAATAGGTATTGCCCCACGTAATTGTTGCATAAACTGCTGACCAATACGGCGTTCTTGTTCTGGAGAGAGGATAACAGCAGAGTGATCGCCCATTTCAGGCAATTTAATCTCATCAGCATTTATTTTTAACCCAATAAGAAGGGTGATACTTCCTATAAGGATCAATAAATTTTTTCTTTGCTTAATTATGATAGGAAAGCTTAAATACACAATTTTTTTGAGAGTAAAATACTTATTCTCTATTACTTAGTTTAAATCAGCTTTTATTTTGTATAGGTTATTTTTATAAATATTTATTTAAAAAATAATGATTTTTCTCTAATCATCAGATATAAGTACTTTTCATTTAAAATCAATGTCCATCGTTAATTATGATATAGCAATTGATGCTACTGGTTTAGCATGCCCCTTGCCTTTGCTGCGTATTCGTAAAGCATTAGCTATTTTAGAGGAGGGGCAAGTTTTATATGCAACGGCTACTGATCCAGATTCTTTAAGAGATATTCAAGCATTTTCTCGTATTACAAAAAATGATCTTTTAGAATCCTATGAAAAAGAGAGTAAATATCATTTTATTATTCGCAAAGGCACGAGAACTAAATAAATTTAATATTACAATTTGTCTTAGCAATTCCAAGGTATTGCATCCTCCAATAAAAATCCTTACTCTTTAATCCGATAAGATTTATAAATAATATATAAGTGAGATAAAAATGAATTTAGAGCAAGCTCGTTTGAATATGGTACAACAGCAAGTACGTACTTGGGATGTATTTGAACAAAGGACATTAGACCGGCTGCTTGAAGTTCCTAGAGAAAATTTCGTGCCACCTGTATTCAAGAATTTAGCTTACGCAGATACCCAAATCCCTATTGGACACGGGCAAATTATGCTTTCTCCTAATTTTGAAGGTCGCTTACTACAGAGTTTAAATTTACAAAAAACCGATTCTGTTTTGGAAGTAGGGACTGGCACAGGCTATCTTACAGTGATACTCGCAGGTCTTGTTAATTCAGTAACTAGTGTTGATATTTATCCAGATTTACAACGACTAGGTGAAAACTACCCTAGTAATATATCGCTACAAACCAAAGATGTAGCAAATGGTTGGGTTCAAGAAGGTGGTTTTAATGTCATTATTATTTCTGGTGCCCTTGCTATTCTGCCTAAATCTTTTTTACAAGCATTACATATTAACGGGCGCTTATTTGCCATACTAGGTCAGGGTGCTGTGATGAAAGCAACTCTGATTACTCGTACTGAAAGTGAAAAGTGGACCTATGAAGAGTTATTTGAAACTTCATTACCATTTTTGATTAATAGTACCATCAAATCAAATTTTAATTTCTAGTTTTTTTAAAAACTAGACAGGTATTGTTTTCTGCTATAACATACATTCATGTATGTATAATTTAAATTCTAATTTTACCCTCCCATCTAGGGTTATGCCACTTATTATTTATCAATTTTTTTCAGGGCTACTGTTTAGTTTTTTCTTGTTGCTACCTGTGCAAGGGGCAGATCTTTTGGAGGTATATCAACTTGCTCGGCAAACCAATCCAGAATTACGAAACCAAGTTGCTGCCCTGCAAGCAGCATTGGAAGCAAAGCCTCAAGCAAAAGCACTCTTTTTTCCTACCATTGGGCTAGATGCTAATTATAATTGGACAAACCAAGACATTAGCTTGGTAAGTCAAAATGTTGTACCTGGGTTTTCGGGTAATTTCGATGGTTTTGGCTATACCTTAAATCTAACGCAGCCCGTTTATCATCGAGACAGTTTTGTTCAACTTAAACAAGCCGATGCCACTATTGCAGAGGCCGAAGCTAACCTAGTGAACCAGGAACAGATACTTTTAGTTCAAGTTGCACAGTTTTACTTTGCTATCCTTGGGGCGCAGTCAGATTTAGAATTCGCTACAATGAACAAAGATTCTATTAGCGAACAATTGGAACAGGCTAAAGAGCGATTTAAAGTAGGACTAGCTACTATTGTAGATGCTAATGCAGCCCA
Organism: Candidatus Nitrosacidococcus tergens; assembly: GCF_902810445.1. NCBI lineage: Bacteria > Pseudomonadati > Pseudomonadota > Gammaproteobacteria > Chromatiales > Chromatiaceae > Candidatus Nitrosacidicoccus > Candidatus Nitrosacidicoccus tergens. Next base: position 156,856 of record NZ_LR778175.1, read on the forward strand.
AGCAGCCTACGATCTGGCCGTTTTTCAGGAAATTGATGCGAAAAAAGCACTTTCCGTAGCCAAGGAGCAATTAAGACAGGTAGTGGGTCAGTATATTCCAGATCTCAATATGCTGCAGAAGGAAACACCATTAATTTATCCGGACCCGATAGATATTGATAAATGGTCTGCCACTGCTTTGCAGCAAAACCCACTTATTGATGCATCGGAAGCAGCGGTAGCTAATGCACGCCAAGGAATAGAACTACAAAAATCAGACCATTACCCTACTTTAGATATTGTAGGATCTGATGGATCGATTATTACAGGTGGTGGTCGTTTCGGTGGATTTAGTACCCGCCAAGATGTGATTGGGCTACAGTTTCATTTACCTATTTTCCAAGGAGGGATGGTCATGTCTAAAACTCGCCAGGCACAACACCAACTAGAGCAAGCGATGCAACAGCTGGAAAGCACTCGAAGGCAAGTCTATTTACAGACACGTCAAGCTTACTTAGATGTTACCTCTCAAATCAATCAAGTAAAAGCGCTTAAGCAAGCCATTGTTTCCAATCAAAGCTCATTAGAATCTACAGAAGAAGGTTATAAGGTAGGCACGCAAACTGCGGTAGATCTGCTTGTTATTCGCAGTAATTTATACAGCGCTCTTCGAGATTATGCTAAAGCTCGCTACGACTATCTAGTCAATACTCTTATCCTGAAACAAGGGGCTGGTATTGTAACTCTTGAGGACTTAACTATGATGAACAGTTGGTTACATTAAACTTCGATCTTATTAAGATGAAAGTCTATCAAGGTTAATAGTTTTTCAGAAGCACCTTGATTTTGAATCACAAATTCTTTTCCTTTTTGGCCTGCTCTAATTAATTTATCTGGATTATGTAAGTAGAAAAGTACTGCTTGGGTAAGATTTTGCGGGTCGTTAATTTGTACTGCTGCACCTATCTTGAATAGCTGCTTACTAATATTTATAAAATTAAATGTATAGGGTCCTAAAATAAGCCCTTTCCCTAATGCAGCTGGTTCTAAGGGATTATGACCTCCTATTGGTACCAAACTACCGCCTAGAAATGCAATATCTGCCGCTGCAAAAAATAAAGGTAGCTCTCCCATGCTATCTCCAAGAAAAATGTTAGTTTCTAGAGTGCAATCTAATGATTGGCTACGGCGTTGTATAGTAAATCCTTCATGCTTGCATAGCTGATAAACTTCATTAAAGCGATTTGGATGGCGAGGCACTAGAACTAATAAAGCTTGCGGAAAAAACTTTTGCACTTGTTTAAAACTTTCTAAAACCTGTTTTTCTTCTTTTTGGTGAGTACTAGCAGCAATCCAAACTGGGCGTTGTATTCCTCCCCATCTCAGCCTCAGTTGTTGCCCTTTATTTTCCAGATAAGAAGGAAAATCAATCTCAAACTTTAAATTGCCTATTACACTTATCTTATTAGGATCAGCACCTAATGCAATAAAGCGTTTTGTATCAGCAGTACTTTGAGCAGCAATACAGATAAGTGTTGAGAGCATTTTTCGAATTAATGAATTTAAATAAACATACCTGCGAGCAGAGCGTTTAGAGAGACGGGCGTTTGCTAGGATTACTGGAATATTTTGATATTTACATCGAGCCAGTAAATTAGGCCAAAGTTCTGTTTCAAGAATAATGGCTAACTGAGGGTGAGATCGCTTTAAAAATCGGGAAATACAATCAGGTAAATCGTAAGGAAGATAGGAATGAATTACACGATTGCAGGAGCCAAAATATTTTTTTACCTGATCCGATCCAGTAGGAGTCATGGTAGTTATTAACAGTACATGATCTGGATAGTGATTAAGTAACTTTCTCACTAGAGGTAAACTTGCATGCACTTCCCCTACAGATACACTATGAATTAAGATAACCGGTTTTTTAGGAAGGGGAGAAATGAACCCAAATCTTTCAGACCATCGGTGAAGATAAGCAGGTGCTCGATAACCTCTCCACAATAAACGAAGTATAATAAAAGGTGTGGCTAAGTAAAATAATAAATTATACAGAACTTGCAAAATAAGTTAATTATTTTGCAGATCTAGCCATTGCATATACTGGAATACCCCTTCCTGTACTGAAGTAAAGGAAGCAGTATAGCCTGCCTTTTTAAGATTGCTTATATTAGCCTGAGTAAAACTTTGGTAGTGTCCCTGAAGGTGATTAGGAAATGGAATATATTCAATCTCTCCTTGCTGATAATAGTCAATGACTGCTTGGGCTAGTTCATTAAAAGTTTGTGCTTTCCCGGTACCTACATTGAAAATACCTGAAAGATGGGAATTTTCTAAAAACCATAGATTAACTGCAACCACATCATCAATATAAACAAAATCTCGTTGTTGCATCCCATGATCATAACCAGCATATCCTTCAAAAAGCTTTATCCGTCCTGTATCCTTTAACTGTCTATAAGCATGATAAGCAACACTTGCCATAGATTCTTTGTGAGACTCTCGAGGACCATATACGTTAAAATAACGAAATCCTGCAATTTGAGCAGGCGGAGTAGGGAAGTAGCGTTGTCTTATATACTGATCAAATAAGAATTTAGAATAACCATATACATTACAGGGGTATTCGTATTCTCGATCTTCACGAAATGAAGTGCCATTACCATAAATGGCAGCACTTGATGCGTACAGAAAAGGAATTTTGTATTCCATACAATGATGTAATAGTATTTTTGAGTACTGGAAGTTATTTTTCATCATATATTGTCCATTCCACTCGGTGGTATCACTACAAGCTCCTTGATGGATAATAGCTTCTATAGAAGAGAAAGGATTTTCTTTAACTAAAATAGTTTCCAAAAATTGGTGCTTATCCCAATAATCAGTAATTTCACAATCAACTAAGTTAATAAATTTTTCCCCTCGAGATAGGTTATCTACTACTAAAATATCGCTATAACCTTGCTGATTGAGTGCATAAACGATATTACTACCAATAAATCCTGCCCCACCTGTTACAATAATCATAAAATTAATCTTTTAACTTTTTATTGTGTTAATCATCTGGGTAGTAGAATAACCTTCTAAATAATCTAGGATAACAACTTCCCCTCCATGGGCAAGTACGATATCTGCACCCGCTACTTGATCCGGTGTGTAGTCTCCTCCTTTAACTAAAATATCTGGGCAAAGTCGGCTAATCAGAGTAGCAGGTGTATCTTCCGAAAAAGGAACAACCCAATCTACATCTTGAAGAGCTGAAATCATAGTCATTCGTGATATAAGGGTATTTATAGGCCTTGATTCACCTTTAAGCCTCTTAACTGAATCATCGTCATTCACTGCAACAACCAGCCGATCTCCTAATTTTTTTGCTTGTGCTAAATAATGTACGTGGCCAGGGTGTAAAATATCAAAGCAACCATTAGTCATAACAATCCGTTCCCCCTTACTTTTTGCATCTTGCACTAATTGGTATAACTTATCTTGAGTAAAGACACCACGATCAGTGTTTGTTGATGCTTGAAGAGCTATTTGAAGTTCATGGGGTGTAACGCTTGCTGTTCCTAATTTACCTACCACAATACCTGCAGCTATATTAGCAAGGCGGGTAGCCTCTTGGTAATTACATCCAGCAGCTAGACTAGCGGCTAAGATTGAAATTACTGTGTCTCCAGCACCAGTTACATCAAACACTTCCCTTGCTTGAGTGGGTAAATGAAAAGGAGCCGTATTTTTTTGTACCAAAGTCATTCCTTGTTCCCCCCGAGTAATAAGCAATGCTTCTAGTCCTAATTTCTCTCTTAGCTGCTCACCTCTTTCAATTAATACTTCATTAGTAGTACACGGTCCAACAATTGCTTCAAATTCTAGCAAATTAGGAGTAATTATATTTGCATCACGGTAAGAAGAAAAATCTTTCCCTTTAGGATCAATGAGAATAGGTATACCAGTATTTCGAGCTAAAGAAATAAATTTGTTAGGGTGAGCAATGGTCTTTTTACCATAATCAGAAAATATGATGATATTGGGAGGGGTACTTTGTAAAATCGATTGGTATCGAGCGAAAAGCAACCCTTCATGGTAGTGATCAAAATTTTCCTCAAAATCTAAGCGTATTAGTTGTTGGTAATGGCTAATAATGCGTAGCTTAGCAATTGTAGGTCGGTTAGGTATCGACTCTAAATAGCAGCAAATTCCTTGTTGTGTAAGTAAATTTTTTAATAAGCGAGATTCTTCATCGTTGCCAACAAGCCCTAGTAGGGTAGTAGTGGATGTGCCTAAAGAAGCGATATTTAGTGCTACGTTTCCAGCACCTCCAGCTCTATCTTCTTGATTTTTAATATGGACAATGGGGACAGGAGCTTCAGGAGAAATACGGTTAGTGTTACCATACCAATAGCGGTCTAACATTACATCGCCGATTACTAATATTTCGGTAGAGGTAAAATCAGGTAACCTGATAGTCATACCTCATAAATAGGGTAACTATGCTGGATAAACTATCTATTTACAGCTGATAAATTAGTAGCAGCTACGGATTTTTTTTCTTTGAAAGAGGTTGAAGAGTAGACTTTATGCTTTTTTCCTGTTTTTTGCTGCACCTTTTTCTTTTTTCTTAGTTGCTCTCTTTGCGATCTATCATCAGCATTAAATCCTAGATTTTTCTTCTTTTTAACTTTAACTGCAATAGCTTCAGATTCTATTATTGATGTATCTATTAAAGGGCGATTTCCCTGGATAGAGAAGGTTAATGCCGCAGCAATATCTAGTGCTGAAAACCCTTCCTGCTGAATCCACTGTTGTACTAAATTTCGAAAATCGGATACTTCTTCTTTTTTTAGTATTTCCGTAATTTTTGCCTTAAACTGTTTAATACGCTGCTCTTGAATCTGTTGGGCGCTAGGTAAATTAATCCTATGAATAGGATGTTTAGTTACTTTTTGAATAGTATTTAATACTCTCTGTTCACGGGAAGTAACAAAAAGAGTAGCTACCCCAGTTCTACCTGCACGACCAGTGCGTCCAATGCGGTGGATATAAGTTTCAATATCATAAGGAGTATCATAATTAATTACATGGCCTATCCGTTCTACATCAAGCCCACGAGCAGCCACATCAGTAGCAACTACAATATTTAATGTACTATCTTTAAGCTGAGCTATCACTTTCTCCCTTAGAAACTGAGACATATCTCCATGAAGTGCTGCCGCAGTATAGCCATGTTGCTGTAAGTATTTTGCTACTTCCTCGGTAGTTGCTTTAGTACGTACAAAGATAATAGCTGCACTATTTCCCTCCATTTCTAAAATTCTAGATAAAGCATCTAGCTTAGATAATCTAGAAGCCAGCCAATAACGCTGAGTTATTTCTGGAAGTGTTTTAGTTTCTTGTTTAATTTTAATATCTTGAGGATTATTTAAATGCTTACTTGCTATATTACGAATAGAGTGGGGCATCGTTGCAGAGAAGAGTGCAGTTTGGCATTTATGAGGAATCTGCTGTAAAATCCACTCTACATCCTCAATAAACCCCATCTTCAACATTTCATCAGCTTCATCAAGTACAATTGTAGTAAGATGATCTAACCGCAAACTTTTACGCCGTAAATGATCCATCACCCTTCCTGGGGTGCCAACCACAACCTGTATGCCATACTTAAGTTGTTGTAATTGTTTCCCCATAGGTTGTCCGCCATAAATAGGAAAAGTACTAAACCCTGTTAAGTATTTTGCATAACTACGGAAAGCCTCTGTAACTTGAATAGCTAACTCACGGGTAGGTGTTAAAATTAATGCTTGCGTATTTTGTTGGTGTAAATTTATTTGATTTAAAATAGGAATGGCAAATGCTGCGGTTTTTCCAGTACCTGTCTGTGCTTGACCTACTAAATCGTAGCCTTTCAAGAAAGAGGGAATTGCCTGGGTTTGAATTAAAGTTGGATTTTGATACTTTAATTCCTTAAGTGCTTGCAGAATGAGTCCGTTAATGGAAAAACACTCGAAAGAAGTAGTAGGGTCTACTTGAGATGACATATTGTTAAAAATATCCTAAATAGGACAACTACCCTAAAAACAAGGTAGTATTATTTTGGTTAGAAAAAATAGGCTAAATAAAAAATATATAGTTAGCGCCGCCTACCGCCTCTTGAGAAGCGCCGTTTATCTTCCTTAGTTTGGCTTACATAGAGAGTAGATCCTTGGATCTGAGATCCATTTAAGCCTGCAATAGCTGCACGCCCCTCATGGCCTTCCATATCAATTAAGGCAGTACCTCGTGCTTGACCAGTAAATAGATCTTTATGCAAAGTTAAAGCACGCACTGTGCCAAAGCCTGAGAATAATTCAGTAAGGGTTTCTTCAGTTGTATTTGAAGGTAATCCACGTATAAAAAGTTTGATCATTAAGCATCTCTAAAAATTTAAGGCAAGAGTAAAGGATTTGGAGAGAATAAATATAAATACCATATTTATTCCCTCCCTAAATTTCAAGCACTATGAGTTATTAAATTACAACCACATTGTCAGCTTGAGGACCTTTTTGTCCTTGAACCTCAATAAAACTAACTTGCTGTCCTTCTTTTAACGTTCTATGACCGTTACCTGAAATGGAACGGTAATGAACAAATAAATCATCTCCGCCTTCTCGCTGTATAAAACCATAGCCTTTTGAATCATTGAACCACTTTACGGTTCCTCTCTGTTGTTCTGACATAAAAAACTCTCAAAAATAAATATAACTAATAGTTACATGGATAATACCATGAAATTACCAAGTGTTTGGAAGCGAATAAGCTAGAGCAAATCAGTTTGGAAGGAATAAAAACTACTACGCTAATGCGAAAACGCCACCCTTAGTACTCTTGCGTATCATAGAAAACTAAATAAATAATTACAAGGGGTTGTTTATAAATAATAGAAAATTAATTCTAAATTCTTTAAAAGAACACAGTATCCCTATGAAATAGATAGGATTATTTTTATTTTAAATTTATCCCTTGGCTGGGGGACTAGGATTCGAACCTAGGTTCGTGGAGTCAGAGTCCACTGTCCTACCACTAGACGATCCCCCAAAATCGAAACGTTATTAACGCTTCGAGTATTGTGGAGCTTTTCTTGCTTTATGAAGTCCAACTTTTTTACGTTCAACAGCTCGTGCATCTCGAGTGACAAATCCTGCTTTACGTAAAGAAGGTTTTAGAGTTTCATTGTAATTTATAAGTGCACGAGCGATACCATGACGAATAGCCCCTGCTTGACCGCTATTCCCTCCTCCTCGGACAAAAACTTGTACATCTAATTCTTCACTTAAAGTAGCAAGTTCTAGGGGCTGGCGAACAACCATTCGTGATGTTTTTCTACCAAAATACTCATCTATACTACGGCGGTTAATAACAATATTCCCGCTGCCTTTGCTTAAATAAACCCGGGCAGTAGACGTTTTACGACGGCCCGTAGCATAATATTTTTCTGCCATAATTAAATGCTTATAACCTAGTTAAATGTTTAAAGGCTGGGGTTGTTGCGCAGTGTGAGGATGATCTGCGTTACCGTAAACCTTTAGCTTACGAAACATAGCACGACCTAGAGGATTTTTAGGTAGCATCCCTCTAACTGCAGTTTCTATTACTCTCTCGGGCATACGATCTAAAAGCTGTGCTAAGGTACGAAATTTAATCCCACCTGGATATTCGCTATGCCAATAATAGCGTTTTTGTTCTAATTTTCTACCTGTTGTACGTATTTTTCCTGCATTAATTACAATAATGTAATCTCCGGTATCTACATGAGGAGTATAAATTGCTTTATGTTTTCCTCGTAAACGACGGGCAATTTCACTGGCTAAACGCCCAAGAGTTTTCCCATCTGCATCTACTAGATACCAATCGCGCCGTACTTCTTTAGGCTTGGCACTAAAGGTCTTCATCCGTTATTGCTCCCGCAACTATCTAAATTAAAATCAAAAACTATATGGATTAACATTGATATTGTCAAGGCAACCCTAAATACCTTAGGGCTAAATCTATAATAACCACAGTATAATACCACCTAATATTAGGCGATATATCATAAAAGGAATCATACCCATATATTGTAAGGCTTTCAGAAAAAAGTGGATACACAAATAACCCACTAAGGCAGATACTAAAGTGCCTAGAGCTAACGCACTCCACTCTACTGCTTCAGGATGACGGAGTAGTCCAAATCCTTCTAATCCTCCTGCAAGAACAATAACTGGAATAGAGAGTAAAAAAGAAAACCGTGCGGCCCCTTCCCGGGTAAGCCCCAACATCAGACCTGCCGTCATTGTAATACCCGAACGAGAAGTACCTGGAATGAGCGCTACTGCTTGAGCAATTCCAATAATCACTATGTCTTTCCAAGTAAGACTATACTCATTTCGGGCTCGTTTACCTGTAATATCCCCATAGCCTAACAATAGACCAAAAATAATAGTACTCCAAGCAAGTACGGCAGTCGAGCGAGCATTATCTACAATATCATGCACCATAAGTCCCGCTAATCCTACTGGAATAGTACCAAACAAGACAGCCCAAGCAAGCCGACTTTCTCCAATTAATTTAAAAGAAACTAAGGATTTAAACCAATCTTTAGTCATTTTTGATAATTCAGATCGAAAATAAAAAATAACAGCAGATAAGGTACCTACATGTAAAGCCACATCAAAGGCTACTCCTTGATCTTCCCAGCCTAAAAATTTAGGTAGCAAGACAAGATGAGCAGAGCTGGAGATAGGGAGAAATTCAGTTAATCCTTGTAAAATGGCAAGAGCTAAAGTATGGGTAAATTCCATGAAAATAATACCTTTTATATTCTTATAGTTGAATTATGTTCTTATCCCTACACCTTTATTTAATAAATAAAGGGCAGTAATACTGAGTACAATTAAAAAAAACAGAATAATAGCAAGGGCAACTTGGATATTCACATCAGAAGATCCAAGCATGCCATAGCGAAATCCATTGACCATATAAAAAATAGGATTAAATAAGGAAGCTACTTGCCCAAATGCAGGCATCAATTTAATTGAGTAAAATACTCCACCTAGATAAGTTAGAGGTGTAAGGATAAAATTAGGGACAATAGAAATACCATCAAAATCCTTAGAAAAAATAGCGTTAATAAAGCCACCTAGGGAAAATACCCCAGCAGTTAAAACTGCTATTAAGCAGGTCAATAATAAGTGCTCTATTTTAATATGAGTAAAAAAGCTAGCAATGAAAAAAACAATGATTCCAGCCATTAATCCTCGTACTATCCCACCTGTTATATAGCCTAATAAAATAATGCTATGAGGGGTAGGAGAAACAATTAGTTCTTCTATATAGTGCTGAAATTTTGCACTAAATAAAGAAGAAACTACATTCATATAAGAATGATTAATAATGGCCATCATTACTAGCCCAGGTGCAATATACTCCATATAACTAAACCCTTCCATCGGTCCAATCCGTCCACCAATAAGACCGCCAAAGATGATAAAATACAAAGTCATGGTCACTGCTGGGGGAAGTAGGGTTTGAATCCAAATCCGAATAAAGCGCCGGATTTCTCGACCTGCTAAGGTATTAAAGGTAATATAGTATCGCTTCCAACTATTCATAGAGCAGCAGTATTACCTTTATTAATTAAATTAACAAATAATTCTTCTAAACGATTTGTTTTGTTTTTCACTCTGAGTACTTGGATTCCTGCTTCAGATAAACCAGTAAATAAGTTATTGAGACTATCTCCTTTCTTTATCTCTACCTCTAAAGTGGTATCATCCACCTGACGAAGCAGATAGCCAGAAATAATAGGGGCAGTATTCATTTCCTGTTTCAAGTAAAGAATCAAAGTTTCTTGATTCAATTTCTCTAGTAAAACCCGCATAGAGCTATTTTCTACGATAGTGCCATGATCGATAATGGCAATATTGCGACACAATTGCTCTGCTTCTTCAAGATAGTGAGTAGTTAAGATAATGGTAGTACCTGCATAATTGGTTTCCCGAAGGAACTGCCACATGGATCGGCGCAGTTCAATATCTACTCCTGCGGTAGGCTCATCTAAAATCAGTAGCTTTGGATTGTGGACTAAAGCTCTAGCAATCATTAAACGCCGTTTCATCCCCCCAGATAAATTACGGGAATACTCATTACGCTTTTCCCACAACCCTAATTGTTTGAGTCGCTGCTCGGCGTTAATTCGAGCGGTTTTTGCTTTAATCCCATAATAGCCTGCTTGGGTTACTAATATATTGAAAATCCGTTCAAAGCCATTACAGTTAAATTCTTGAGGGACAAGCCCAATTACACTTTTTACTTGTTCAGGTTGCTCATCTAAATCCATCCCGAACACAGAAATTTTACCTGCACTTTTGGTAACCAAAGAGCTTAAAATCCCAATCGTAGTAGATTTTCCAGCACCATTAGGGCCAAGCAGAGCAAAAAAATCTCCTTGAGCTACTCTAAGGTTAATTCCCTTAAGTGCAGTAAATTGATTGCGATAAACTTTTTGTAAGTTCTCTATAACAAGTGCATCCATTTAGTCACCAAGATAAGGCCAAATTTCTAGAGCTTTTTTAGCAAGTATTTCTGCCCTTGCTTCCATTTCGTCTTTTCTCCATTTTTCAATACGATCTAAATATCTATTTATTTCTAGAAGACTTTTAATTGTAAGGGTTAAGCTGCTTATAGTGTGGAGATATTGCTCATGAATCTCTTTCTAATCGGAACCTAAGTGTTCTTCCCACCAAGGTGTCAGTTTCTGTGGCATGATGTGTTCTATAGCAAAACTCTCCAGAGATATAGGTTTTTCATAGTTATAATTTTGCTCGATAATTTTTAAAATTAGCTCCAGCTTCTTTTTGTTTTGACCTTTTTTATAAAGCTTTTCCTTACAAAAATAAGAAGAGAATTCCTCATTTTTAGGATAATGCTTCTTTTTTAGAACAGATTCAAGATGCTCAATTGGCTATTTACAAATAGCTAAAAATACTTCATTGATATTTCTTGCAACGTGACCACAAATATGTCTTCTAATTACGTAATCTTCTATTACCTTTAATAAATAGTTGGATAAAACAATCTCTATTTATTTGATTTTCAGTATAGGTATTATATAAATTGAGAATTAATGAATAAGATCGAGTCACCCCCATACTATTTAATCTAATAAATATTAGTTTTATATTAATATTCTCTTCTTTATCAAGGTGTTTTACTTTTTTATAAAATCAATAATGTTTTCAGTATTTTCATTACCTTTTAGCTTTTCATTTTTTAGTGTATATATAGATATTATCTTTATTTAAGATCTATTCCATTCGTTATCAAAAAATAGTGAATAAACTCTATTAGATCATTCTCTAACAGTTCTTGCATAGGGAACCAATATTTATCAAAAACTTCCTTTTGTTATTCTTCACCGCTAATATGCATGAAGAGATGATTACAAATGGGATCTGCTTGGGTTAAGAGTTGTCCTTTCGCATTTAAACTCTCACAAGACTAAATGAGGATTGTTATTAGGATCTAAAATAATATTTACTACTGAAATTTGACTAATAATTATTTGCTTAAGCTTTTTAACATCATATTTAGTGTCTTCTAATTGATGTTACGGTCTCTGTAAAACTTTTAATACAGTTGGACTGACATCCAATAGCATTGATCATTGGTCTGTGTATGGATTTATTTGCGCTCCAGTATCATGTGGAGTATACCGTCTTGTCTGTCCTTCTTGTCAATTCAGGAAGCTGGCCTTTACCCTTGGGCGTTTTTCATCTGAAGCAGCAAAATCTTTAACTTTTCTGAGCTGACTAAATCGGAATGCAGTCATTTTTCGATCAATTATCACAGTGTTTGACAGCCGAGCCAGCTTTCAGTACATTCCATTTTTATGGAAAAGATCGTTTATTTTTCCTATGCCCATTCATTGGCTAGATACTGCTGATGAAAAAAGTCGAAATCACAGGAATAAAAGCCGGTAAAAATTTGATCTTTTTTAAAACCCAATTTTTGAGCATAAGGCTTTTGAAGTAATCCAGGCACCCAACAATATTTAAAGCTATTTAGAATAAAATAGGGAGCTATTAAAGAAGCTATTTTTTTATACTACCTGTCCAATGATTGTCTAAAGTTAATACGGTATTGGCTTGATGTACATGTTTCTTACAAATCGCTAAATAGAGTTTATCAATCCAACCACTACAAATCATTGATATAAGCCAATAAGTAAGCTGCTATTTCTGTATATAGGAAAACCACTTTCTTTTTTTCCATTTTGTGTAAAAGAGCTATTACATATAGATTTTATTTTTTACATTCAATAGCTACAGCATTTATAAAACGTGAATGATCTTCAACAAGCTTAAACATTTCATCTTCGCAATCATTAAATTCACAAAATCTAACTTCTCTAAATCCTACATTTTTCAATTCTTCTGATAAAGAGTATTGATCCCACATCCATAGATGGTTTGAATTACCAACAAATCGCCTTAAAATTCCTTTTAAGTCCTTAGGCCTTGTTTTCCAACCTAATAAAGTATTATCAAAAAAGCCTAAACTAGCATTTATATCACCATCATCTAATTTTGTAATATAGGATCTGGCAGCTTGTTCTAAATCAGGTACAACACACCTAAAAGTACCGCCTTCTTTTAGAATTTGATATGAATTTCGAATAGCTTTTCTAAAGTCTTCTAAGGTATGAGAGCAATAAACTCCATCACAGGAATTATTTCTTATTGGTAAACCTTTTATGATATTTCCATAACGTACATTACTAGGAAAATTGATGTTTAATCTCTTTTTTAATAGCTTTCCAATTATGGGAATTTTTTGAATCCGTAATGTTGGTGATACATCAAAATTAATCCACTCTTTTGGTGCGGTTAAAGCACATCCATAATGAACATATTGTTTTTCCATAATAAAACTATTTAATGAAATAGGGTTCTTTTAAAAAAAAGAAAATAATAAAAAGGGAGGTACTTTATACAACTTATTAAATGGTGTAAACTCCTTAATCTTAACAAAGAAGTGGATAGTCAATACAATTGCTATAAAATTTTTTAATAGTTTTGTGAACTATGTTCGCTTTGATCGGTGGTAACAATTTTTATTGCTCATGTAGGCACGCGTTTCAGTCGCGTTTATATCGCTCCATTCGCCAAGATAACCTTTGAACCAGGAGCTTTTGAATATTTTGATAATTAGCACGATAAATAGTAGCTACCATAATGCAGCTGGCGCTGCAATTACCCTTCTCTGTTCTAGTATCGTACCACCTCGATCCGGTCGCCAGTAATTCAACACTACCACCTAAAGACACATTTAGCCGGACAGTCGATTTATCCTTCAGTAGCACAAAATCTGAGTCACGCTCCCAGCACAATCACAAGACATTCAGTGCTGCTACCACCAGCATTGCTCACAATGCGTTCAACAATTCAGGCTAGAATAATTTTCTTGTTTTTGCCATGCAATAATATCTTCTTCAAATTTATTTCGCCTGCTGTATTCCGTACCCTGCAGGCACTATGCGGAATGATGGATAAGTCTCAAGTGACTTACCCACAACCCCTGTGGCTACTCGCATTTTTCAGAATACTTAACCACCTAAAACCAAGGATCGAAAACGCTCAGGCTTCGCCATTAGTAATACGGACGGACTTATGCTACTTTCTGACGAGCTTACCCACTATATACCAAGTTCTGCGGCTCATACCTAGTGCTTCGCAGGGCTTCTGGCAGCTCAAAGACTGGCTCTCATAGGTTTCCCTAACTACCCCAGCAGCTCATTTAGTGGCTTCCTTGTGCTCTCTATCCCGCTCCTTCGCTATATCTCAGCTGGTAATGTAGCTTAGCGTTGTTCCTGGTTGGTAATGCCAAACAGATCAATTAGGGTATCACTTTTAGGGGTATAGAATGGTGCATACTCCTTGCCGCTAAAGCTGCTCTTGTCGCCTGTTTCATGCTTCATAGGCTTTTGCCTCAAAATACATCGGCCTACTGTTGGTCGCGCCAGATAACAACAGAAAAGTCAGCCGGCCAGGATAAATGCTGCATCCGCTCACCTTCATGGGTATCGCCGCATAGTTTAGCCAACCTGCGTAAATCCTCTAGTCGGCGCTAGGTGAATTACCGTCCGCTGAATCCACACAGGTTGTCTGTTTTGTCACCCAGCAATAGCTTAAGATGTCGCCGCTTGACACGTTCTGCTCGCTCCTAACGTTGTTGCTCAATCATCCAACAAACGTGCTACCAGCAGCAGTATTTCAGCCAAGTACTCAAAATTATAGCGTACCGGCTTGCTGTCCAGCTCGTTCTCAACGTGAACTACCCGGCAGATTTTCCCGATTTTCTCATTGATGGTCCGTACTATACGCAACACATAGCTGAATAGATGGCATGGCATCTGGCATCCTTTGCCTAGCGGTCAGCGCCAAGGTGGGTTAAGCAGTCGATCAGATCCAGCACTGCTGGCATTTCGATTAGTCGATGGGGGATTGGTGCCGGTCGCCCCTGGCACTAACTAGGATAGAAAAAAACCTACGCCCGTAGGGTTGTGATAGGCTCTGACTTCCTCTTCCTAGCTGAATAGAGGAAAAGGATTTGTTAAAGTAGGAATAAGGCTGTAGAATGATATTCGTAGAGTTTTATCTACAGCAGTGAACATACCTGTAGCTATCGCTAAAATGACTACGGTATGTGTTCCTAAGGTTCTTTTTATAACTAAATTTAATTGAGGCTTTATAATGATTAGAAACATTATTTCGGTAGTCACCCTATTTCTTTTGTCATTTGCGTTTCAAATATCTGCTTTTGCAGCGAATCCTGAAGGATCGTACCAACAGACCTGCACAAATATTGCTCTGAATGAGGAGACATTGACTGCAAGCTGTACCCGCTTCAATGGGTCAAAAAATAGTACCGAACTACCGTTTGCAACTTCTTGCGTAGGAAACGTTAGTAATGTCGATGGCAATTTGGTATGCACGGGTGCCACAGGTTCCTTTGCAAGAACCTGTAAGGATGCTTCCATAGCGAATAACAAGCTGACTGCAACCTGTCAAAAAGCTGATGGCAGCTGGTCGGCCACTCCTTCTACTATCAGCTATAGTGGTTATCAGCACCAAGTTACAAACTGCAACGGCCAATTGGTCGATAGTCCGAACTGTAAATAAGTAAATAACGCCTTACTTGTATCAGGGGTATTCTAGTCTTAATGATCGTGTTTCGATCGATTATCACATTTTTTGACAGCCGAGCCTTCAGTACATTCCATCTTTCCAACTTTCAGTACTTTCCATTTATTTTTATGGAAAAGGTCGTTTATTTTTCCTATGCCCCTGATACGGTACCGGCGTGATCGTAATCTTGCTTGTATCGTCGTCGAATGTGAAGACATTATCAATCGGAATTCTCAGGTTCTTATATATCAAGAGCCCATAATTCACCTCCAGTG
This sequence comes from Candidatus Nitrosacidococcus tergens, assembly GCF_902810445.1. Lineage (NCBI taxonomy): Bacteria > Pseudomonadati > Pseudomonadota > Gammaproteobacteria > Chromatiales > Chromatiaceae > Candidatus Nitrosacidicoccus > Candidatus Nitrosacidicoccus tergens. The sequence continues at coordinate 172,310 of NZ_LR778175.1, forward strand.
TAAAAAGCCCCGCCATTAAGCGGAGCTCGTGTTGCGCATTATGGCCCTTTTATGCCAATGGGTTAAAAAGAAAAACTCATATTTCTTTTTCTAAAACTCTAAATTTAGGTGCATTTTTTATTCGGTTATGAACTTCGTCTATATTCTTGATATAAATTGTATTATTGAATATCTTTTTTGGGTAATCATTTGTTATAGGAATTAATTGTCTTTCGAATGGCGAATACGTAAACGGTTTGAATCCATATCCAAGCATTAAACTATCAAATTTAGGACTTCCAAAGGTCTCTATAATAACCACTAATAATGAATCACTGTTTAACGTTTCAGAGGCCCCCTTCAGCACATTTTCTTCAAATCCCTCTACATCGATCTTAATTGCAGTTGGTTTTGAATCCTCAATAAAATCATCTAATTTACAAACCCTCACTAAAACAGTTGGAATATCAGCAACGCTTTGTTCTCCTACAACTTTATTGGTTGGACCTAAACTTGATGTAAAAAATAGGTTGCCATTTGTATCACCAAGTCCCATATTGTAACATTGGACTTTATCTTGAAAAGAGTTAATTGCTATATTGTCTTTAAGGTGCTTATACGTGTTTGGGATTGGTTCGAATGATATGCACCTCGCATCGAGAGAACCAGCAATAATCGAGTATGAGCCTATATTAGCGCCGACATCTATAATCAAGTCATCTTTTTTCAGAAAATGTAGTATGAAGGACATTTCTACAAATTCCATCAACCCATAATAGATATGACCCGTTGCAGCACGCATGGACCTTTGTACTATCAGCCGTGAATTGTTAACATAATTCACTACAACAGGTCTTTTAATTAACCTTGTTCCGATCTGCCACAACAGAAATCTTGCTATCCCCTTTATCCTGCCGCCTTTATTCAGAGGATGTTTAATGATAGTCGTAATAATTCTTAGTATTTTCATACATGTTCTCCAAGCTTATTCGAACATTTTTGTATAAAATATCCCAAAGTATTCTGTAAGTCTATACACTTAAGCCGTGGTTTGTTTCCAGTCAGACGAAGAATTAGAATGAGTAGCTATACGATAGCTCCTATAAAGTGAGTTTTTTCAGTATTCAATTCGTTTAAATTAATTAGGTCTTCCCATAGCGTCTCTCATTGTTTTTCTTTCCAGCTATAAGCTCTTTGAAATAGAGGAACAATATATTATTTTCCTCCTTTAATAATATTTTTCAATTTCTCTTTTTGTACTTGCATGATAATTTTCTATCCTTATCATTTATATTTATTAAAATAAAAATTAAACTGAAATAGCTTTAAAGACCAAAGCTATTCTAGCTATCAATAAATTCCTATGCCAAGAGATAATCATCGCTTAGACTATCATAAGAATGTTTTTATCCCATGAGATTACTGATCTTACCGATGAACAGGAAGTATTAGCGAAAGCACAAAAATTTGCTGGGCTAACCTTAGATGAAGTAGCGGCCAGATTAAACTGGGCAGTACCTAAAAATTTGTATCACGCTAGAGGATGGGTAGGTAATTTATTAGAAACTGCGTTAGGTGCTAAAGCAAGCACTCGACCTATCCCTGATTTCCCTCAGTTAGGGATTGAAATAAAAACTTTACCGCTCAAACAAAATAGCCAACCCAAGGAATCAACATTTGTGTGTACTTTACCTTTAGGTGATTTGAACACTTTGTGGGAGCAAAGCAGGGTTTACTATAAATTAAATAGGGTATTATGGATCCCAGTAGAAGCAGAAAATTATATCCCAATTTCAAAACGACGGATTGGCATGCCTTTACTTTGGAGTCCTACGCTTAAGCAGCAGGAAATATTAAAAAGCGATTGGGAAGAGTTAATTGAAATGGCAAGCTTAGGAAAATTATCAGAAATTACTAGTCATCAAGGAGTATATTTACAAATTCGTCCTACAGCTAATAACCGAGCAAGCTATAAAAAGATGAGTGAGGACGGGAATTATATCTCTGCTTGTTATAAGGGATTTTATTTACGTTGCATATTCACTCGTGCTATCCTATCAAGCTATTACATGTATTAAGAATAAGAAATAGTAACTGTTATAAGCGTAAAATTAAAATAAGTATATAACTCTTTAGGCTAAAGCTTCAGCTTGAAGTAATATAATAAAATTTTGTGCAAGACGGCTATTATTTTATCATCATATCTTTAACGTAACCTATAAATCATGGTTGCTCATGCCGAGTTTTCCAGAATGGAGAGTAGGAATAGCGATTCTCATAGCGATAATAGCGTTGCCATATAGGCAGATATTCTGTGAATTGTTTTTTAATGGAATCGTTATAATGACACAAACTATCGATTTCCCTACTTTCTAGATTACTAACTATAGCTCGTGCCGCATGGCATCCTGAGTGCATTGAAAAACCAATCCCTAATGAAGAGAGCGGATCGAAGCTTACTGCCGCATCACCGACAGATAGCCAGTTTTTTCCTATTGCCTCGTTAAGGACGTGGGTATGAGCAAGGCGTAAGGTTAATTTGGTATCTGCCGTGAGAGCGGCTTGCCGTATTCTAGTATAGCTATTGGGTGCTTGTTTTAGTAATAATTCCCAATAACCAAGATTATCGTCCTGTCTTTGTTCTCTCCACAGCTTGGCATCTGTCATCAATGTGACTACTAGGCGATTTTCTGGCAATGGAGCGGAATACCACCATCCTTCTGGTGCACTTTCGATGATAATATCCTGCGACCAAGAAGTCGCTGAGTTTGCACTGAAGAACCGACTTACACCAATTAAGGAATCGTATCGTGTAGAGATTGCTCCTAATTTTCGTGCGATATTAGCTTTTCTCCCCGTTGCATCTACTAGAAATCGTGCACTTAGAGCAAACTGTTTACCTGATCGATGCCGCAACTGTAATAGATAGCCTACATTTTTATCTTCTAATGGAAGTATCGCTTCTACTCGGCACGAGAGGTATAGTTTTCCACCTCTTCCGCAAAAAGTTTCAGCTAACATCACATCAAAATATTGGCGATCTAGCAAATAACTCTCGCCCATCCAATGGCGGAGAGAATGCTGTAGCAGTGGGGTATTATTCCCCCAATAGGCTTTTACTGCAAAGCACTCCCTATAAGTCGTTTGAGAAAAAAGATGTTCCTTGATCTCTAGATAACTCAACAGAGGCAAAAGTGCAGATGATACGTTTTCCCCTAATCGGGTAGCATTGTAAGTTGAGGATTCTATCAATGCTACCCGGTAAGTAGGTTTATAGGTGCGTAGGGTAAGCCCACAAGAGGAGCCTGCAGGTCCACCACCTATGATTGCAACATCTACCTCTCCAAGTAAAGGTCTGTCCATGACTAGAAGCGGGCTTTTCTGCCACTACGAGGTGTACCTTGTCGCTGCGACTCGGCTATAGTAATTTCCTTAAACATCTCTTCTTCAACACGTATGCGCAATGATTCAGTGTATTTCTGAGATACTTTTTGCTCTGGTTTTAAATACCAAATAGGAATGGTTGTTTCAGCATCATCTGGATTATGACTAGCGCAGCTTATTGGCATCTCATAGAATTCAAATTTATCATGCAAACGTTCTGTTTCTGTAAAATACGGAAATTGATCAGAAGTTGGCGTTGAATTTTGATTGCGGACAAAGCCAAGAGAAGACCATTCGCGGACCATTTGTATATAGCTGTTAATACCACGAAGATAGTTGACTTGGATTCCAGCAGGGGTACCAGCAAGTTTTTGCTCTTCAGCTGTCAGATCGCCTGTTAGCACATCCCATGGTGCTTGTGGAGGCCACCAATAAGCATAATAGGTTGGAGGTACCGGCATTCCTTCATCCTTATTACGGCTAGGATCAGTAAAATTTACATACTGAACTGTACAATTGAAAAAATCAGCTTGCCAAGGAATGGCCATGCGTTTAGTTAGATCACCTGGCTCGCATCCTCTATCTTTTTCTTTCTTTCTATCTTCAGTTTCATCCCGTGAGGGCGAAAGACCGCTCATTTGATAATCTTCCTCGCTGCCAAATTGGGCAATATGATAAGGCGAAGCATAAATAGCTGGATTTAGTACACTCCAAGTCACTTCGATACCAGGAGACAAAGGTAACCCTACACAGTTACCCATCGCTGCCTTAGTATCAAGGCAATGAGGATAAGGCTTATAGTGCGGATTATTGATAAATTTTCCCGCTGCCCACTGGGAGAGTAAAAAATACTGCGTCTCGTTTAATGTTAAAAATTTTTCAACATTCACATTATTGACTGAATTGCTACCTGAATTTAGTGGCATTATTGGAACATGATCTTCGCTAAATAAGGTATTGCTTTCACCTTTAATCCCATTTGATGTGTAGATAGTAGGTTTACGGAAGTAAGAGAAGTATTGCTGACGGTTTACAGCATTTTCAGGCGAAGGATCACTAAAATCAAAAATATATGAGCAAAAAGAGCTCATTGATTGCACGTTTGAGACCCATTGATAACGTGAAATACGTTGAATAATAGGTAAAATGTCACGCTGGTAGTTAGCGATAAAATCTGTATTCCACCCTGTTTTATCCCTATATATATCCGGTACTAGGTTAAAATAACGCACACCAACATCAAACATCGTATCATCTAGTGTAGAGATATTAACAATTTCTGGTGCAAAATTAGGAGAACAGCAGGCAACCCAGCTACTTAAGTTGATAGAGGTACCGTCTGTGAGCTCTACCATACAGTAAACTGGACCATCAGCAATGTCATCATACCAAGTATCTGCACCACCATAGCTATCGCACGACCATAAGCACCTAATACAAGTAGACGACCTTCGCTATCAGTCTTAAGCGTACCCAAGGAATTAATTGCTCGCCCGTATTTAGGGTTGGGACTAGGAAAACTACCATGAGAATAATCCGATGGAATACTGTTGCGATCAACCTCAATACTTTGATTTGCTCCACTCAAAGTACGTGGACCAGGATCAATAATTAAGCTCTCTTGGCGTTTAGAAAAATCTTTAACCTTAGGATTTCTAAGAGGAGTTTTCTGGTTTTTATAGCTATTATTTTCACCTAACAGTAAGTTTCCTGCCAATTCAGAAAATTGATACCAAGCGGCTTTTTTATTTGCAAGGTGTACTTTCCAATTAATAGAGGCCACCTCTGCAGTGGAAAGTGTAATCTCTTCATAGCTTTTATTATCTTTGGTGCGCAGAATGCGAAATGGTTGTGCTTGGCGTTTTACTCTTCCATCAGAGTCTCTGAAGGAAGAAAATGCCGTGCCCATTACGTTGCCATGAGAATCACACTCTACTGGTAGCCCACCAATTTTAGTTGGGGCAAGATAAAAATCGGTAGTGCTATTACCTAATCGGGCTATACCAATGGAGAGAGATAGAAGATATGTATAACTCACAATTTAGTCTCCTAATGTAATACATGAGGTTAATTTAGAAAATAAATAAGGATGCTTTATTTAATGAAATATTGTGTTTTGGTATAAAAAAAAGGATAACGAAAAACCCAGTTGTAGAATGAATAGTGTCTAATTTAAATGCTGATTTTGTATATTGTTTTAGCTGAAGTTGTAAAATCATTTTTTATTTTTATTAAGGCTAGCTCTATATTTTTCGGAGCATAGTATCATCTGCTATCAGGGTAAAATGATAGTTTTGAGCCATTTTTGTAACCCCTTTAAATCATGCTAAACATACTTTTCAATGATTCCATTTGCTATTTTTGTGAAGAATTTAAGATTATCTTATTAATAGCATAATATAAACTTTATTGCATAAAGCAAATGAAGATAAATTTTTCTAATCAGTATTTTATAAGTAATTTTTAGTGAAATATAATTCATGATTTTTTTCTCCTTTTCCTTAATTTAAGGTTAACTATTATCTAGATGGGATGTAAGCTTGTTTTCTTTAGTGTTTATAAACTTAAAAATTGAATAATGACTTATGAGAAAAATCTTAGGCTTTTAAAGCTATGGCGATTATTTGGTTGGTTAGGCATTGCTGGGGTAGTTTGGCTAAGCTATATTCCCTCTTTACCCCACTTTAGAGTTTGGCTAGCTCATCATGGTTTTTTTAAACTCTATATTATTTTTATCTTGCTAATCGTTTGGTTATTTTTTATCCGACTATTTAGTCAACTTAGTACTTACCTAGAGTTTTTCATGGAAAATTTTAAACTTTTAAAATTATGGCGTTTCTTAGGTTGGTTAGGGGTTATAGGTATTATTTATTTGAGTCTTACCCCTTCGCTAGCCGATTTGAATTTCCTGATTGCCTATCAAGATAAAATGGAACATTTTTTAGCCTATGGGTTATTGGCTTGGTGGTTTAGCCAAATTTATCCAACTCGACTCCATCTATGGTTTGGGATATTTTTTATCTCTTTAGGGGTTGCTATAGAGTTTTTACAGGATCTTACTGGGCGAGACTTTGAGTATGGAGACATGCTAGCGGATACTTTAGGGGTTTTTAGCGGCTATGGATTGTATCGAGCTGCTAAAAAAATAAGGCTAATTTGGGTAGAAAATTTACTGTTAAAATTTTTATAGATGAGATTTTGGGATAGAAAGTGATTCGGCTTGGAGTAGATTTAGGTGGTACAAAAATTGAGCTGATTGCCTTGGATGATTCAGGGGCAGTACTATTACGAAGAAGAAAACCTACTCCTCAAGGAGAATATCAAGCCACCTTAAAGGCTATTTGCTCCTTGATACTGGAAACAGAGCTGGAATTAAGACAGCAAGGGACAGTAGGTATTGGTACACCGGGTGCACTTTCCCTAGCTACAGGTAGAATTAAAAACGCTAATTCCACTTGTCTCAATGGTCAACCCTTACAGCAAGACTTAGAAAAATTACTTCAAAGATCTATTCGATTAGAAAACGACGCTAACTGTTTGGCACTATCTGAAGCAACTGATGGGGCAGCAGCAGGTGCAGCGGTTGTATTTGGGGTGATTATTGGTACTGGTACTGGCGGGGGTATCGTGATAAATGGAAAAATCCTTACAGGAGCTAATGCTATTGCAGGAGAGTGGGGGCATAATCCACTGCCTTGGTCTCATAGGGAAGAATTTACTCATCCCCCTGATTGTTACTGTGGCAAAAAAGGATGTATTGAAACTTGGCTTTCAGGTCCAGGGTTAGCAAGGGATTATCAAAGCGTAAGTGGTAAGATTTTCAATCCTAAAGAAATCGACTTAAAAGCAAGTCAAGGAGATCAAATCTGTGAAGTAGTGCTGCAACTTTATGAAGATCGACTGGCTCGCTCCCTAGCTCATATAATTAACATTCTAGATCCTAATGTAATCGTATTAGGTGGTGGTTTATCTAACCTCCAGCGACTTTATCGTAACGTACCTAAACAGTGGAAAAATTATGTATTTTCTGATGAAATCAATACCCAGCTTGTACCACCTCTCTACGGAGATTCTAGTGGTGTACGTGGTGCTGCTTGGTTATGGAATATAAAATAGCAATCAGGTAATTTTAAAGAAGAGGATCTAAAAAATCCTCTTCTTTTCTTTAATATTATTAAGCCTCTCGATAGATTTTACTACCCTGATGACGAAATTCAGCTGCTTTTTCTGCCATACCTTGAGTGAAAGCTGAATCTGTTTCTATCCCTTTTTCTGCTGCATAATCTCGTACATCCTGAGAGATCTTCATGGAGCAGAATTTAGGACCACACATGGAGCAAAAATGAGCGGTTTTTGCAGATTCTTTTGGTAACGTTTCATCATGGTATTCCCTAGCACGATCAGGATCTAGCCCAACATTAAACTGATCCTCCCAGCGAAATTCAAATCGGGCTTTAGAAAGGGCATTGTCTCGAATTTGAGCCCCTGGGTGCCCTTTAGCTAAATCTGCCGCATGAGCAGCGATTTTATAGGTAACAATCCCTTCTCTCACATCTCTTTTATTAGGTAACCCTAAATGCTCTTTAGGAGTCACATAACATAGCATGGCAGTACCATACCAACCGATTAAAGCAGCACCAATCCCAGAAGTAATATGATCATAGCCGGGAGCAATATCAGTCGTTAAAGGTCCAAGGGTATAGAAAGGTGCTTCACCACAACAAGCAAGCTGTTTATCCATATTTTCCTTAATTAAGTGCATAGGCACATGACCAGGACCTTCAATCATAGTTTGCACATTATGTTTCCATGCAATTTGGGTAAGTGCTCCTAAGGTTTCTAGTTCTGCAAATTGAGCTTCATCATTAGCATCTGCAATGGAACCTGGGCGTAACCCATCGCCTAAAGAAAAGGAAACATCATAAGCCTTCATAATTTGGCAGATTTCCTCAAAACGAGTGTAGAGGAAATTTTCTTGGTGATGGGCAAGACACCATTTAGCCATAATGGAGCCACCACGAGAAACAATGCCAGTAAGACGGCTTGCGGTAAGTGGTACATAAGCAAGGCGTACTCCTGCGTGAATCGTAAAGTAATCTACGCCTTGCTCTGCTTGTTCTAATAAAGTATCTCGAAAAATTTCCCAAGTAAGATCTTCAGCAATTCCGCCTACTTTTTCTAAAGCTTGGTAAATAGGAACAGTGCCAATAGGTACAGGAGCGTTTCGAATAATCCACTCTCGGGTTTCGTGGATATGCTTACCAGTGGAAAGATCCATTACAGTATCTGCACCCCAGCGAATTGCCCAAGTCATTTTATCTACTTCTTCGGAAATACTAGAAGTAATGGCAGAATTACCAATATTGGCATTAATTTTGACTAAAAAATTACGCCCAATGATCATGGGTTCAATTTCAGGGTGGTTAATGTTAGCTGGAATAATTGCTCGACCTTTAGCTACTTCTGAGCGTACAAATTCAGGGGTAATTTCATTAGGTAATTGAGCACCAAAAGATTGACCAGGATGTTGTCTAAAGCATTGTGCTTTGTATTCAGATAGCCGTTGATTTTCCCGAATTGCTACAAATTCCATCTCAGGGGTGATTATTCCTTGTCTAGCATAGTGCATTTGGGTAACGTTACAATCTTTTTTTGCTTTCCGAGGTAGCTTTTTATTTGGAAAACGTAAGTGATCTAAGCTAGGATCATTAGCTTGTTGGTGGCTATATTGAGAATTAGTTTGAGGTAATCGTTGGGTATCTTCTCGATCTTCAATCCAAGGTTTGCGGATTTCAGTTAAGCCTTTTCGGATGTCAATGGAGGATTTTGGATCAGTATAAGGACCAGAGGTGTCATAAATAGTGAGTGGTAGATTTTTTTCCTGCTTATTGTTAAGTTGAGTATTAGAGAGAGAGATTTCTCGCATAGGTACCTGAATATCAGAGCGGCTGCCAGTGACATGAATTTTCTGGGAATTAGGAAGCGGTTGGATAGCACTCTCATCTACTCGGGCTTGGGTAGATAAAAATTTTTCTAGGATAGCACTCATAACTTATCTCCTTAAGGTTTTGTATATGATAAAACCGGCAGTATTACTGGGAAGATATGAGTAACTATCAGCTTTCCTACGCCAGTATTAACCGGATCAGGTTCAAAGGGACTCTCTCAGCCGAATAATTCATTCGACACCCCTAGCAAAAAATAATTTTGAAAATATCAAGATAAAAGATCTTGAAACAATTTTCTATACGCTAAGTATAGCCAAATTAGAGCAATGCTACACTAGTGGTTAAGTTTTTAACGCTTTAGAATATATTTTCTTCCTTAATTATTGAATTTTGATTTTTTAACCTATGAAAGCCTTAGTAGTCGGTGGTGGAGGTCGTGAGCACGCATTGGCATGGAAGCTTGCTCAGTCACCCCAAATAAGCCAAGTTTATGTAGCACCAGGTAATGCTGGAACAGCATTGGAGTTTAAAGTAAAAAATATTCCAACTAAAGCAGATGATGTAGCTGCTTTGGTTGATTTTGCCTTATCAAAGCAAGTTGAACTTACGATAATAGGTCCGGAAGCTCCTTTAATATTAGGGATTGTAGATACTTTTGAAAAGGCTGGTTTAAATTGTTTTGGGCCTCATCGACTAGCCGCTCGCCTAGAAGAATCAAAATCTTTTGCCAAGAGTTTTTTAACCCGCTATGGTATTCCTACTGCACGGTATCAAGTATTTGATATAAAACTTATAGATCGAGCGATTGAGTATATTCATAGCCAAACCATGCCTATTGTCATTAAAGCAGATGGTTTAGCTGCAGGGAAAGGAGTGATTATCGCCCATAGCTATGAAGAAGCGGTTGATGCAGTGCAAAGCATTTTACTAGATAATGTATTTGGCGAGGCAGGTAAACAAATTGTCATAGAAGAGTTTTTAACTGGGGAGGAAGCTAGTTTTATTGTAATGGCAGATGGTAAAAATATTTTACCTTTTGCAAGTTCTCAAGATCATAAAGCCCGAGATAATATGGATAAAGGTCCTAATACAGGAGGAATGGGTGCTTATTCGCCAGCCCCTGTGATTACTACAGCAATTTATCACCGGGTAGTTCAAGAAATTATATTACCTACCATACACGGGATGGCAAAAGAGGGGCATCCATATAAGGGTTTTTTATACGCTGGTTTGATGATTGATGAGTCTGGTACCCCTAGAGTATTAGAGTATAATTGCCGTTTTGGTGATCCTGAAACACAGCCCATTATGATGCGACTGCGATCAGATTTAGCAGAGTTGTGCATGAAGGCTATAGAGGGAAATTTAGATAAAACCTCTATAGAATGGGATTCTAAAGCTGCATTAGGAGTAGTTATGGCAGCAAAAGGTTATCCTAGCTCCTATCCAGTCAATGATCTAATTTATGGATTACCTTCATCTGATGAGTTTGATGGTATGAGTAAAGTATTTCATGCAGGTACTGTTGAAAAAGAAGGGCGTATCTTAACAGCTGGTGGGCGAGTATTATGTGTATGTAGCTTAGGTGATTCTATCACTGAAGCCCAAAAAACAGCTTATAGTCTTGTACAGAAAATCATATGGCAAAATAGCTATTATCGTACAGATATTGGGTATCGAGCCATTGCTAGGGAAAATCACTTACAAGAAACCCATAAAAATAATTAAAGATTTTTATTTAGTCTATTTTATTTAGGAGAAATTGATGTCTGTAGCACATCCTATTATTGCCGTAACTGGTTCATCAGGGGCAGGCACTTCTACTGTAAAACATGCTTTTAATGATATGTTTCGTCGGGAAGATATTAAACCTGTAGTCATTGAGGGAGATAGTTTTCATCGTTATGATCGGCAAGCGATGAAAGAAAAAACTGCAGAATACGAAGCTCAAGGGAAGATACTTACTCATTTTGGTCCAGATGCTAATGAGCTAGATAAGTTAGAGGCTTTGTTTAAAGAGTATTCAGAACATGGTACAGGGAAGAAACGGTTATATGTCCATGATGATAAAGAGGCAGCACTCTATGGACATGCTCCAGGTACATTTACCCCATGGGAGTCTATAGATCCAGATAACCATTTGCTTTGCTACGAAGGATTACATGGTGGAATTATTACTGATCAAGTCAACGTGGCTCGCTATGTAGATTTACTCATAGGAGTCGTACCAGTCGTTAATTTAGAATGGATTCAAAAAATTCATAGGGATTGCCTCAATCGGGGTTATTCTTCTGAAGCAGTAGTACAAATTATTCTAAAGCGGATGCCAGATTATGTACATTATATTTGCCCACAGTTTACCCATACTCATATTAACTTCCAAAGAGTTCCGCTGGTAGATACCTCTGATCCTTTTATCGCTAGAGATATCCCTACTCCAGATGAAAGTAATATAGTGATTCGGTTTAGGGATCCCCACATGGCTGATTTCCCTTATTACCTAAATATGCTCAATGGCTCGTTTATGTCCCGAGCAAATACTATTGTAGTACCTGGGGGAAAGATGGGACTAGCTATGGAAGTAGTACTCACCCCTATTATTCATGACATAATGGCAAGAAAACAGGAGCATAGCTAGTTTTATGGCGGCAACTCTAAATATATCTATACGGGTTGCCGCCTATATTATTCATAATGGGGGAATTATTGCTTATCCTACAGAGGGTGTTTTTGGTTTAGGTTGTGATCCTCTAAATAGAAAGGCAGTTGAGCGAATATTACATATTAAAGAACGCCCTAGAGCTAAGGGATTAATTGTTATTGCTGCTAATTTTTCCCAGTTACAACCCTATTTACTTCCTCTACCTAGTAAAATCAAAGATCGGCTAGCTAACACTTGGCCAGGTCCAACCACTTGGTTATTACCTGCTAAACTAAATGTACCTTCTTGGTTGAGAGGAAAACATAATACACTTGCAGTACGGGTAACTAATCATCCTATTGTGATTTCCTTGTGTGAAGCAGTAAACGGTGCAATTGTCTCTACCAGTGCTAATCATACTAGACAATCGCCAGCAAGAACTACCTTTCAGGTATATAAATACTTCCATAGGCAGGTTGACTTTATTCTTGGGGGAGAAACCAGTGATAGAGTTAATCCTAGTGATATTTTTGATGGAAAAACAGGAAAGCAAATACGCTAAAATAAATCCTATCTTTAATTAGGGTAAACATATAAATAGGTTTTTTATAATAGAGTATGGATTCTAATATTGATGTTGCTATAGTTAAAAGCTATTTACTTAATTTACAAGACAAAATTTGTAATGCATTAGCACAGGAAGATGGTGCTACTCATTTTGTTGAAGATAACTGGCAGCGATCAACTAGTGGCGGTGGAGGACGTACTAGAGTATGTACTAATGGGGCGATTTTAGAGCAAGGTGGTGTGAATTTTTCCCATGTTTTTGGAGAAAGCCTTCCCCCATCCGCAACTGCTCAACGACCTGAGCTTTCGGGTAGACATTATGAGGCTTTAGGGATTTCTCTTGTGATTCACCCTCGTAATCCCTATATACCTACTTCCCATGCAAATGTGCGCTTCTTTGTAGCAACCAAAGAAAATACTGCTCCTTTATGGTGGTTTGGAGGAGGATTTGATTTAACTCCTTATTATCCTTTTGAGGAAGATGCAATACATTGGCATCAGGTTGCGCAGAAAGCCTGTATGCCTTTTGGAGATTCAGTTTATGATCAATATAAGCAATGGTGTGATAAGTACTTTTACTTAAAGCATCGAGATGAAACGAGGGGAGTAGGTGGCTTATTCTTTGATGACTTAAATGAATGGGGATTTGATCATTGTTTTAGTTTTATGAAAAGTGTAGGCGATCATTATCTACCTGCTTACCTGCCTATTGTACAGCGGTGTAAAGATATATCCTATGGAGATAGAGAACGGGATTTTCAACTCTATCGCAGAGGACGGTATGTGGAATTTAATCTGCTCTATGATCGGGGGACTTTATTTGGGCTTCAATCTGGTGGGCGTACTGAATCTATCTTAATGTCATTACCGCCACTGGTTAAATGGCGTTATGATTGGAAGCCAGATCCTGGAACACCAGAATCTTCACTTTATGAAAAGTTTCTTCGCCCTCAAGATTGGCTAGCAATGGCTAAAAATTAAAATTTTGCTGTTGCCAAGCCTCATAAACTATGATAGCTACTGCATTAGATAGATTTAAACTTCGGCTATGAGGTACCATGGGGATTTTTAAAATTTGATCTTTGGAGAATATATTTAAAATTTCTTTAGGAAGCCCTCTCGTTTCAGGACCAAATAATAGGGCATCATTAGGTTTAAATTGTACTTGATGGTAGAGTTGTTGACCTTTAGTAGAACAAGCCCATATACGATCTATTTTTGTAGTAGATAGAAAAGAGGTTAAATTTGGATGTACCTTTATTTCTGCCCATTCATGATAATCAAGCCCAGCACGGCGTAGCTGTTTATTATTGAGTGTAAATCCTAAAGGTTCAATTAAATGCAGATAGGATCCCGTATTAGCACACAAGCGAATAATATTTCCTGTATTTGGTGGAATTTCAGGTTCAAATAAAACAATATGAAACATAGTAGTAATCTAAATTAATCCATGACTGAATTGCTAACAAGCGCGGATGTAAATAAAACAAATCTAGATCGATTGAAAGTAAATTTTTGCGGCCTTAATCTACAAAGTCCTATTGTATTACTTTCAGGTTGTGTTGGCTTTGGAGAAGAATATACTCGAGTAGTTGGGTTTTCTAATCAAGATGTAGGGGCAGTTTGTCTTAAAGGAATCACTGCAAAACCTCGGCTAGGAAATAATCCTCATCGAGTTTACGAAACTCCCGCAGGGATGTTAAATGCTATTGGATTGCAAAACCCAGGAGTTGATTATGTAATCAAGCATATTCTACCAGAATTGGACTTTAGTGAAACTTACTATATTGCTAATGTCTCTGGTGCAACCCTTGAAGAGTATGTGGAAGTTACTCGTCGCTTTGATAACTCTTCTATTAGTGCAATTGAAATCAATATCTCTTGCCCTAATGTAAAAGAAGGAGGGGTTATTTTTGGCAATGATCCTAATATGTCTGCCCGAGTGGTTGAAGCTTGCCGTAAAGTAACTTCTAAACCACTCATTACTAAACTCTCTCCAAATCAAACTTCCATTGAAGAAAATGCACGTCGCTGCCTTGAGGCAGGAACTAATGCTTTTGCAGTCATTAATACCCTAACTGGCATGAGTATTGATATTGAAAATAGAGCTCCAGTTTTAGGCAATATTCAAGGAGGATTATCTGGTCCTGCAATTAAACCTATAGCACTACTTAAGGTATATCAGGTCTATCAGGTGTGTAAGAATCATAATGTACCAATTATTGGTCAAGGAGGTATTACCTCCGCTAGAGATGCTTTAGAGTTTCTTATTGCTGGGGCCACTACTATAGGTATTGGGACTGCTTTATTTTATGATCCGTTGATTTGCCCTAAAATCAATGCTGGTATTATAGGTTATATGGAAAAACATGGTTTTACACATATTGATCAGATTACAGGTAACTTACATAGTGGAGAAATTACATGCTAAAAATAGAGAAGATTATTTAGCTAAATAACTTTAGGATTAAATTTCTCTTCCTTCATAAACTAGCTAAGATAAGAGATAATGGATTTTAATCATTTATCCCGTCAAAGCTTTTATGCTTGGTTTAACACCTCTTCAGGTATACGCTTATTAGAAGAGGAACAATTAGAACTAGGCAATATTCTTCCTAGCTTATTTGGTTATCATATTATTCAGCTAGGATCTCTAAATAAAGAGATAAATCTGTTATCTTCTAGTTATATTTTAGATCAAGTTATTGTAGATATAGAAATATCGAAAAACTCTCAGATGCCCAATGTTATCTCCAAAATAGATATTTTACCTTTTGGTTCTGAAACCATAGATGTTGTATTGCTACCTCATACCTTAGAATACGCTCCTAGCCCTCACTTCTTATTACAAGAAGTACAGCGAGTGTTAATCCCTAATGGTACATTGATTATTCTGGGCTTAAACCCATGGAGTTTTTTAGGAATTCGCCGCTTTTTTCCCTATAAAGGTGAACAAATACCTTGGTATGGACACTTTTATAGCCTAACTCATATTCAAAGATGGCTAGCTTTATTGGGGTTTAAAGTGGTAAAATCCCGTTATTTTTTATTTCATTCGACTGCGAAGTGTTCTAGATTAATAAAAAATCTATATTCTTTGGTTAATACTAAATGTTACTTGTCTCCTTTTTTTTTCGAAGGTTATTTGCTAATTGCTAATAAGGAAGTAGTTCGCTTAAATCCAGTAGATCTTAAATGGGAAAAACAAGGTGGCGTGGAAATTTCGGGAGTAGTGGAACCAGTAGCCCAAGTACATTTTCATGATTGAAAAAATAAAAATTTTTACAGATGGAGCTTGTTTAGGAAATCCAGGCCCTGGCGGCTGGGGTGCTCTGATTTGTTATCAAGGGAAAAAAGAGGAAATATCTGGAGCTGAATTTAATACCACAAATAACCGTATGGAGCTTACTGCTGCTATTAAAGCACTTAACAAAGCACTAGAGTTAGCACCTAATTCAATTGATATTACTACTGATTCTGAATATTTACGCCAAGGAATTACGCAGTGGATATTCAATTGGAAACAGCGAGGATGGAAAACAAATCAAAATCGATCTGTAAAAAATATAGATTTGTGGCAAAAGCTTGATGAAATTGTTACAGAGTATGAAAAAATAGAATGGCATTGGGTGCGTAGCCATAACGGTCACCCAGAAAATGAGCGAGCGGATTTTATTGCAAGAAATGCAATTAAAAAAACCCATCCAGAAAATGTAGATCGGCAAGTTGTATTTGATACAGAAACTACTGGATTAAAGCCTGAAGAAGGGCATAGAGTGATTGAAATCGGTTGTATTGAGCTTATTAATCGCCGTAAAACAGGCAGTACATTCCATAGGTATATTAACCCAGGGCGAGAAATTGATGCAGAGGCAATAAAAATTCATGGATTGACTAATGAGTTTTTAGTAAATCAGCCATCTTTTTCAGAAATTGCTGATGATTTTGTTTCGTTCATCTGCGGATCAGAACTAATTGCTCATAATGCTTCATTTGATATTGGTTTCTTAAACAGTGAATTAAAGAGAGTTAATATAGAATGGGAGGGAATAAGTTCTTACTGTACAGTAATAGATACACTCCGGTTAGCACGACAGCGTCATCCAGGGCAAAAAAATAATTTAGATTCTCTATGCAAACGTTATGGAATTGATAATACTCATCGAGAACTACATGGTGCTCTTTTGGATTCAGAGTTACTTGCTGAAGTATATCTAGCTATGACAAGAGGGCAAGAAGGCTTAAAATTTGGAATAACCCAGTCTTCTTATGACCACCAAAAAGAGCAACCACATCAAGAAGAGATTCATCGTATTTCAACTGATCGAGCAAGACTGAAAGTATTAGAACCAAATGAAGAGGAAAAATTAGCTCATAAACAGTGGCTAGTAAATCATAGTACTTTTTCATGGTAGAAAGATTAGTAAGTACTTAAGCTTATGCTTCAATTAAATCATAATAACAGTACAGTAGTACTAAATGAACGCTCTCAATATATACTTAAAACAATTGTAGAATGCTATATACGAGATGGGGAACCCATAGGTTCAAGGATGCTCTCTCGGGAAAGCCAGTTGGCTTTGAGTCCGGCTACCATTCGCAATACGATGGCAGATCTAGAAGAGCTAGAGTTTGTGTTTTCTCCTCATACCTCTTCTGGTAGAATTCCTACTGCTAAAGGGTATCGGTTTTTTATTGATTCTCTACTTAACCCTAAAACTTTAAGTGTGGATTCCGTTCAGATACTGAAAACTCAGCTAGATGCAAATGCTGATCCTCAGTCTCTATTAACTATTGCCTCGCAAATACTCTCAGAGATTAGTCGCTTTGCAGGAGTAGTAATGGTACCTCGCCGAGAATATCTTACTTTAAGTCAAATAGAATTTTTACCCCTATCAGAGAATAGAGTACTTGCAGTTTTAGTGATTAATGAGTACGAAATACAAAACCGTATTATTTATGTAACAAAGAAATATTCAATATCAGAGTTGCAGCAAGCTGCTAATTATCTTAACAGTATCTTTAAAGGTAAAGATTTATATGCTGTGCGTTGGCATCTAATTAAGGAAATGGCTGAAGTCCAAGAAAATGTAGATCAAATCATCCATACTGCAATAGAGGTAGCAAATCAAGTATTTTCAGCTAACCAAACTAAAACAGAAGATTGTATCGTAACTGGCCAAACAAATTTATTAGACTATATTGATTTTTCTGATAAAGAACGACTACGACAATTATTTAATGCTTTTAGCGAAAAACAAGATATTCTTCATTTACTTGATCAATGCCTAAACGCAGATGGAATTCAAATTTTTGTTGGTGAAGAATCTGGCTACCAAGTTTTTAATGGCTGTAGTGTAGTAACCGCCAGTTATGGTGGGTCTAAGGGTGCTATTGGTGTTCTTGGGATCATTGGTCCTATCCGCATGAATTATGAGCAGGTTATTCCCTTAGTGGATATTACTGCTCAATTATTAGGTAATGCACTTAATCAGCATAGCTAGTTTTTAATAAAAATCTATAATTTATCAAATTATTTTGGAGAATTAATATGATATCTGAAGAAACCACTTCTCCGGAAAAGAATCACGATCCTTCTAAAATAGAAGAAAATCATATTGAAGAAACTCAAGATCAAGAATCACTTTCATCACATATTAGTGAGATAGAAGATCGCTTAACAGAAGCACTTAGTAAAGCGGACTCTCACTGGAATGAATTATTACGCGCAAAAGCTGATCTAGAAAATCAACGCCGGCGATATGAGAGGGAGCTGGAAAAAGCGAGAAAGTATGCCTTAGAGAAATTTGCCCAGGATTTACTCCCTTTAAGGGACAGTTTAGAGATGGGTTTATCTCAAGCACAGGAAGAAAATGCAAGTGTAGACATTCTACGAGAAGGTACAGAACTCATTCTTAAAGAATTTAATCAAATCACTGATCGCTTTGGAATCAAAGAAATAGATCCTGTAAATGAGCTTTTTAACCCTGAATTTCATCAAGCAATATCTACCCAAGAAAATGATGATTACGATCCTAATACTGTTATTGCAGTAGTACGTAAAGGTTATTTATTGAATGATCGCTTATTACGACCTGCTATGGTAGTTGTCTCTAAATTAAGTATAAAAACACCCTCTGATGAAGATCTAGAGACTTGAAATGAAAAAATATGCCCCAATAATAACAAATAGACAGGTTTTTAATTTCTTAAAATAAATAGAATAGATTTCTGGAGTAGATCAGTAATGGGAAAAATAATTGGTATTGATTTAGGAACAACAAATTCTTGTGTTGCTCTTATGGATGGAAATAGCCCTCGAGTTATTGAGAATTCTGAAGGTGATCGTACTACCCCGTCTGTAATTGCATTTACTAAAGATGATGAAACTTTAGTGGGTCAATCGGCAAAACGTCAAGCAATTACTAATCCACAAAATACCCTCTATGCTATTAAGCGTCTTATTGGTCGTCGCTTTGATGAAGAAGTAGTACAAAAGGACACTAAACTAGTACCTTATAAAATTGCTAAAGCTGATAATGGAGATGCTTGGGTAGAAGTCATGGGTAAGAAAATGGCTCCTCCTGAAATTTCTGCTAATGTACTTCGCAAAATGAAAAAAACTGCAGAAGATTATTTAGGAGAGGAAATTACAGGAGCAGTAATTACAGTACCTGCTTACTTTAATGACTCCCAGCGGCAAGCAACTAAAGATGCTGGTCGAATTGCAGGGCTTGAAGTAAAACGAATCATTAATGAACCTACTGCTGCCGCTCTTGCTTATGGGTTAGATAAAAAGAAAAAAGGAGATCAAAAGATTGCAGTATATGATCTTGGTGGGGGTACTTTTGATGTCTCAATTATTGAAATTGCTGAAATAGAAGGGGAAAGCCAGTTTGAGGTACTTTCCACTAATGGGGATACCTTCCTTGGCGGTGAAGATTTTGATAAGCGTATCATTGATTATATTGCTGACGAATTCAAAAAAGAACAAGGGATTGATTTACTAGGTGATCCTCTAGCTATGCAGCGTCTCAAAGATGCCGCAGAAAAAGCAAAAATTGAGCTTTCTTCCAGCCAGCAAACAGATATTAATTTGCCTTATGTTACTGCTGATGCTACTGGGCCTAAACATTTAAATGTTCGCTTAACGCGAGCCAAACTAGAATCTTTAGTTGAGGATTTAATTACTCGTACCTTAACTCCATGTCAAATTGCACTTAAAGACGCAGGATTAAGCGCTTCTGAGATTGACGAGGTAGTTTTAGTCGGCGGTCAAACTCGTATGCCCAAAGTGCAGGAAGTAACTAAAGAGTTCTTTGGTAAAGAACCTCGTAGAGATGTTAATCCAGATGAAGCTGTAGCAATGGGTGCTGCAATTCAGGCAGGTGTGCTTTCAGGAGAGGTAAAAGAAGTATTACTGCTTGATGTTACTCCACTATCCTTAGGAATTGAAACTTTAGGTGGGGTGATGACTAAGCTGATTGAAAAAAACACTACGATTCCTACCCGTAAGGACCAAGTATTTTCAACAGCTGATGACAATCAGACGGCTGTTACAGTCCATGTACTTCAAGGGGAACGAGAAAGAGCGGAAAATAATAAGTCTCTTGGTCGATTTGATTTAGTAGGTATTCCGCCAGCTCCTAGGGGGATGCCTCAAATTGAAGTAGTATTTGATATAGATGCCAATGGTATTCTCAATGTTTCTGCCAAAGATAAAGCAACAGGCAAAGCACAATCTATTATTATCAAAGCCTCTAGTGGGTTAGGCGAGGAAGAGATTGAGCAGATGGTTCGAGATGCGGAATCTCATGCTGAAGAAGATAAGAAATTTAGAGAACTTATTGATATTAGAAATCAAGGAGATAGCTTAATCCATGCAACTGAAAAATCCTTAAGTGAAGTAAAGGATAAGATTTTAGCAGAGGAGAAAAGCGGTATAGAAAGTGCGATTGAGGCTTTAAAAACTGCTATGAAAGGTGATGATAAAGATGCTATTGAGGAAAAACTTAAAGCACTTACAGAAGCTTCTGGTAAGATGGCAGAGCATCTTTATAGCCAAAATCAAGGGCAACATGATGAGCATGCTCATCATGAGCATAAAGCAGGAGATGAAAATGTTGTAGATGCGGATTTTGAAGAGGTTAAGGAAGATAAAAAATAACTGAATTAAAGATTAATAACTTAAAGCATGGCAAAACGTGATTACTATGAAATTTTAGGTGTTTCTAAACAAGCTTCTGAGGGAGAAGTTAAAAAATCCTATCGGAAATTAGCAATGAAATACCACCCAGATCGTAATCCGGATAATAAAGAGGCTGAGGAAAAATTTAAAGATATCCAAGAAGCCTATGATGTGCTTTCCGATCCCAAAAAACGCATGGCCTATGATCAAATGGGTCATGCAGGGGTAAATGCTGGAGGATATGGTGCAGGTGGTGCTAATGTTAATGATATCTTTAGCGATATCTTTGGTGATATCTTTGGTGCAGCTCGAGGTGGTGGGCAACAAGCCTATCGAGGATCAGATTTACGTTATAACTTGACTCTTACCTTAGAAGAAGCTGTTACAGGTACTACCGCAAAGATTCGCCTCCCCACCTATGTAGAGTGTAAAGTATGTCATGGTAGTGGAGCAAAACCTGGTACTTCCCCCACTACTTGCCCTACCTGTAATGGGCATGGACAGGTACGGATGCAACAAGGGTTTTTCTCTCTTCAGCAAACTTGCCAACGATGTCATGGTGCTGGTCAAATTATTAGTACACCTTGTGGATCATGTCACGGCGAGGGCAGAATAAAGGAGCATAAAACTCTTTCAGTTAAAATTCCTGCTGGAGTAAATACTGGAGATAGAATTAGATTAGCTGGAGAAGGAGAGGCAGGGGAACACGGAGGATCAGCAGGCGATCTATATGTAGAAGTTCAAATTAAAAATCACCCTATTTTTACCCGAGAAGGGGATAATCTTCACTGTGAAGTTCCTGTCAATATGATTACAGCAGCTTTAGGTGGTACTTTAGAGGTACCTACTTTAACAGGCAAGGCTGCTTTAAAAATTCCAGCAGGCGCTCAAAATGGACAAACTTTTCGTTTAAAAGGAAAGGGAGTAACCCCCGTACATGGAGGATCAATCGGAGATCTTTTATGTAAAATAATGGTAGAGACACCAGTGAATCTAAATACAGAGCAAAAAGAGCTTTTACAAAAACTTAGAGATTCTATGGGGCAAAATACCAGCCATAGTCCTAAGCACCATTCTTGGCTAGAAAGGGTGAAGAATTTTTTTGAAGAAATAAAACCTTAATTGCACTTTTAGAATAAAAACTATGATTCGAATAGCAATTACAGGTGCAGCTGGGCGTATGGGACGTTCACTAGTTCAAGCAGGTTACCAAGATAAAAGGATTGCAATTAGTGCTGCTAGCGAACATCCCGATAGCCCCTTTATTGGTGAGGATGTTGGAGTATTAGCTGGTGTAGGTGTACTGCAAGTATCAATTATCACTCATTTAACTGAGAAAAAAGAAGATTTTGATCTAATCATTGATTTTACTCGTCCAGAAGTATCGCTAGCACATATTAAGGTATGCGAGGAAAATGCTAAACCTATAGTTATAGGTACTACTGGATTTACTTCAGATCAATGTCAAGAGCTTATTAAAGCATCTCATCGTATTCCCATCGTTTTTGCACCTAATATGAGTGTAGGGATTAATCTATGTTTAAAATTATTAGAAATAACCTCGCATGTCTTGGGAAAAGAAGCAGATATTGAAATTATAGAGGCTCATCACCGACATAAATCGGATTCCCCTTCAGGAACTGCACTTCGCATGGGGGAAGTTATTGCTCAAGAACTTAATCTGGATTTAAATTCATGTATAGTATCGGGTCAGCGTAAATCTAGAGATAAAGAATCAAAAACAATAGGGTTCTCTTCCCTTCGAATAGGTGATACTCCAGGGGAGCATACCGTTGTATTTGCAATGGAAGGAGAGCGGATAGAAGTTAGCCATAAAGCACTTAATCGAATGATTTTCGCTTATGGAGCAATAAGAGCAGCTCACTGGATAGTAGATAAATCTCCAGGTTTATATAATATGCAGGATGTGCTTGATTTTTCATAATTTTTTCTTCCTCTGTTAGAGGGACTACCTGTACGTAAGGATAAGAATATCTTAGGTTATAATTAAGGTTTATTATTTTTTTGGCAATTTTTTAAGGGTGTGGGGTAGGCAACTACCCACTTAAGTAAAATTAATTATACAATTTAGGGGGTAACAATGCCTTCTCGCAGAGAGCTAGCCAATGCTATTCGTGCGTTGAGCATGGATGCAGTGCAAAAAGCAAAATCTGGTCACCCAGGAGCACCTATGGGGATGGCAGATATTGCTGAAGTGTTATGGAATGATTTTCTCCACCATAATCCTAATAATCCTCATTGGGCTAACCGTGACCGTTTTGTTCTTTCTAATGGTCATGGATCTATGCTGCTTTATTCCTTACTCCACTTAACAGGCTATAAAGTTACTTTAGATGATCTCAAACAATTCCGTCAACTTCATTCGAAAACACCAGGTCACCCAGAATATGGGCATACACCAGGCGTTGAAACAACAACTGGTCCCTTAGGTCAAGGTATTAGTAATGCGGTGGGAATGGCTCTCGCTGAGAAAATACTTGCAGCTCACTTTAATCGCGATGGTCATGAGATTGTTAATCATCATACTTATGTTTTCCTAGGTGATGGGTGCATGATGGAGGGTATTTCTCATGAATCATGCTCTTTAGCTGGGACATTTGAGTTAGGGAAGCTTATTGCTTTTTATGATGATAATGGTATCTCTATCGATGGTCATGTAAAAGGATGGTTTACAGATGACACTCCAAAACGTTTTGAAGCTTACGGTTGGCATGTGATTCGTGGTGTAGATGGTCATAATTCAGAATCCATCCGCCAAGCCACCCTAGAGGCACAATCAGTTACAAATAAACCTACTTTAATTTGCTGCAAAACTATTATTGGTTTTGGCTCTCCTCATTTAGCAGGTACTCACGATTGTCATGGATCACCTTTAGGAGATGCTGAAATTGCTGCTACTCGAGAGAAACTAGGATGGCATTATCCACCTTTTGAAATTCCAAGTGAAATTTACGATAATTGGAATGCTATAGAAAAAGGAACTGCCGCTGAAAAAGCTTGGAATGAAAAATTTTCAGCTTATAAATCATCCTATCCAGATCTTGCTGCAGAGTTTGAACGCCGATTAGCAAAAAAACTCCCAGAAAATTGGGAGGAAAAAGTGATGGAAACTATTTTTGCTGCCGATACTAAAGCAGAGAAAGTGGCCACTCGTAAGGCTTCTCAAAATGCTATTGAAGCTTATGCTCATATTTTACCTGAACTTCTTGGTGGATCTGCAGATTTAACAGGATCTAATTTAACCAACTGGTCTGGCTCTAAGGAAATAACTAGAAGTGACGATACGGGCAATTATATCCACTACGGAGTACGAGAGTTTGGGATGTCTACCATTATCAATGGAATCTCTGTTCATGGTGGTTTTATCCCTTATGGTGGTACTTTTTTAATGTTCTCTGATTATGCTCGTAATGGAATACGGGTCGCTGCACTTATGCGTGCACAAAGCATTTTTGTTTACACCCATGATTCTATTGGTTTAGGAGAAGATGGTCCAACCCATCAAGCAGTAGAGCAAGCAGCTACTTTACGGTATATTCCTCATATGTCCGTATGGCGCCCATGTGATACAGTAGAAACTCTAGTAGCATGGAAAACAGCTATTGAGCATACTAATGGTCCTACTGCCTTATTACTAAGTCGCCAAGGATTACCATGCCAGAAAAGAACTCCTGAGCAAATAAAGAGTATTTCGCGTGGAGGATATATTCTTCGTGATTGTGAGGGTACTCCAAATTTAATTATTATTGCTACAGGCTCTGAAGTAGAATTAGCAGAGAAAGCATTTGAATCTCTCTCTAATAGTGGAATTAAAACAAGAGTAGTTTCTATGCCCTCTACAGATGCTTTTGATAATCAGGATGAATCCTACCGAGAATCTGTATTACCCACTAAGGTGAAGGCTCGAATTGCAGTAGAAGCTGGAATTCCAGATTATTGGCGAAAATATGTAGGGCTAGAGGGTAAAGTACTTGGAGTAGATACTTTTGGAGAATCAGCACCTGCTGAACAGGTATACAAATACTTCGGATTGACTGTAGAGAATCTAATTACAGTTGCAAAAAGTTTAGTTTCATAGTTAAAATCCGCATCTTTCATAAATTAGTGTTTGCGGTATTTTGGGTAGTTTTATTAAAAGAATACGGAGAAAATCATGACAATAAAAGTCGCAATTAACGGTTACGGTCGCATTGGCCGCAATGTTTTGCGTGCTTTGTACGAACATCATCGTACTGGCGAAATTCAAATAGTAGCAATTAATGATCTGGGCGATACTAAAACAAACGCTCATTTGACTAAATATGATACAGTTCATGGTAAATTTCCTGGGAAGGTATCTGCTGAGGATGATCATTTACTAGTCAATGGAGACAAAATTAAGGTTATTGCCGAGAGGGATCCTTCTAAGCTACCTTGGGGAGAGTTAGGCATAGATGTAGTCCACGAATGTACTGGGCTATTTACTTCAAAAGAGAGAGCAACGGCCCATATTAAAGCAGGCGCTAAAAAAGTAATTATTTCCGCTCCTGGTGGTAAAGATGTAGATGCTACTATTGTCTATGGAGTTAATCATCATACTCTAAAAGCATCTGATACTATTATTTCCAATGCATCGTGTACTACTAACAGTTTAGCTCCCTTAGTAAAAGTACTCCAGGATGGTATCGGAATTCATCATGGATTAATGACGACTATTCACTCTTATACTAACGATCAGGTATTAACTGATGTATATCATACTGATCTTCATCGGGCACGAGCTGCTACCCATTCAATGATTCCCACAAAAACAGGAGCAGCTGCAGCAGTGGGGCTCGTACTACCAGAATTAAATGGCAAATTAGATGGGTTTGCTATACGGGTACCCACTATTAATGTTTCTTTAGTTGATCTTGTCTTTGTTGCTTGCCGTGATACGACTAAAGCTGAAATTGATGGGATGATGCGTGAAGCAGCTGAAGGTAGCTTGAAAGGTGTATTAGGCTATAATGATATACCTTTAGTCTCTGTAGATTTTAATCACGATCCTTGCTCTTCAACTTATGAATCAATGCTGACTAAAGTAATGCAAGGCAATCTAGTAAAAGTACTTGCTTGGTATGATAATGAGTGGGGCTTTTCCAATCGCATGCTGGACACCACTGTTGCATTAATGAACGCTAAGTAATTAATAAAAATAATTAGGGATTAAAGAATAATATTTGCTTTAATCCCTTATGCTTAGGAGAATAAGTTCCGTGCCAATATTGAAAATGATGGATGTAGACTTAACTGGAAAACGAGTTCTAATTCGTGAAGATCTTAATGTACCATTAAAGGACGGTAAGATTACTGACGATACTCGCATTCGAGCCTCTTTGCCAACCATACAGCAGGCAATTAAGTCAGGGGCTAAAGTCATACTTATGTCTCATTTAGGACGTCCATCAGAAGGGGTATTCGATGCGGCATTTTCTCTAGCTTCTGTAGCAAAGCATCTAACCCAGTTATTGGGTCAAGAAATACTTTTAGTTAAAGATTGGTTAAATGGTATTTCCTTAAGTAAAGGGCAGGCTGTACTTTGTGAGAATGTCCGGTTTAACCAAGGTGAGAAGAAATGTGATGAGGGTTTGTCTAAAAAAATGGCGAATCTTTGTGATATTTATGTAATGGATGCTTTTGGTAGTGCTCATCGTGCTCAAGCCTCTACCTATGGTGTAGCAAAATATGCTCCTATTGCCTGTGCTGGTCCTCTTCTTGCTAAAGAGTTAGAAGCACTAGGAAAAGCATTAGATAATCCTACAAAACCTATGGTAGCTATTGTGGGTGGATCTAAAGTATCTACGAAACTTACAGTACTTGAATCTCTATCAAAAATAGTTGATCAGCTAATAGTCGGTGGAGGAATTGCAAATACTTTTATCGCTGCCGAAGGGTATAATATTGGTAAATCGCTCTATGAAGCAGATTTAGTAGAAACAGCTGCTCAATTAGCACGCGAGGCTAAAGCAAGGGGAAGTAATATTCCTGTACCAGTGGATATAGTTTGTGGTAAAGAATTTTCAGAAAGTACACCTGCTAGCCTTAAATTAGTTAGTGAAGTTACTAATGATGATATGATTTTTGATATTGGACCAAAAACTTCCAAACAGTTTGCGGATATATTAAAAACTGCAGGAACTATCATTTGGAATGGTCCAGTTGGTGTATTTGAATTTGATCAGTTTGGAGAGGGAACGAAAGAACTGTCTTTAGCTATTGCAGAAAGTTCTGCTTTTTCCATTGCCGGAGGAGGGGATACCTTAGCTGCAATTAGTAAATATGGAATTAGTAATAGAGTTTCTTACATTTCAACTGGTGGAGGAGCATTCCTAGAGTTTTTAGAAGGAAAGAAACTACCTATTATTAGTATTCTTGAAGAACGGGCAAAAAATAGCTAGATTTAGCAATATTTATAAACAAATTTTAAGGTTTTAATTTGGTAATAGCTATTTGCTATGTTAATGAGACGTACTAAAATCGTCGCAACCTTAGGACCTGCTACAGACGATCCTAAAATTCTTGATCAACTGATCGAAGCAGGTGTTAATATAGTTCGCCTAAATTTCTCCCATGGAAATTATGAACTTCATCGAAAAAGAGCAGAGATTATAAAAATACGTGCCCAAGCTCATGGAAAGCATGTTGGTATTTTAGTAGATTTACAAGGACCAAAAATTAGAATTTCTAAGTTTAAAGAAGGAAAAATATACTTAGAAGATAACGCTCGTTTCACTTTAGATGTGAATTTACCAGAAAATGAGGGTGATGAAACTCAAGTTGGTGTTGATTATAAAGCATTAGCAGATGATGTAAGTTCAGGCGATACTTTATTGCTTGACGATGGTCGCATTACTCTATGGGTAGAGGAAGTTTCTGGGTCTAAAATTAATTGTCGTGTTGTGATTGGCGGTTACTTATTAAATAATAAAGGAATTAATCGCCAAGGAGGAGGGCTTTCAGCTAAAGCACTTACCGATAAAGATCGGAGAGACATCCAGCATGCTGCTGATCTTCAAGCAGATTATTTAGCTATATCTTTTCCTCGAAGTGCCACTGATGTTCATGAGGCAAGAGAGCTATTTCAAGCTGCAGGAGGCAAAGGAGGCGTTGTCGCTAAAATTGAGCGAGCTGAAGCTTTAGAACAGTTAGAAGAAATTATCCATGCTTCTGCTGCAGTCATGGTTGCTCGAGGAGATCTTGGAGTTGAGATTGGCGATGCAGCACTGCCTCCTGTGCAAAAAAATATTATCCACTTAGCAAGAGAATTAAATCGGGTTGTTATCACAGCTACCCAGATGATGGAATCTATGATTACAAACCCTATTCCAACTCGTGCTGAGGTATCAGATGTAGCCAATGCAGTTTTAGATGGAACGGATGCCGTTATGCTCTCAGCAGAAACTGCATCTGGGAGTTACCCAGTAAAAGCAGTAGCTGCTATGGATAGAATTTGTCGTGAAACAGAAAAACAAAGGCAGATTACTGCGTCAAATCATCGAATAAATACTCGGTTTCGTAAAGTAGATGAAGGGATCGCTATGGCTGCAATGTATCTAGCTAACCATTTTGACGTGAAAGCTATTGCAGCTTTAACTGAATCTGGAGCTACTCCCTTATGGATGTCTAGAATCAGCTCTGGTATACCTATCTACGCTTTATCACCCCATGCTGAAACTCGCAGAAGAGTAACCCTTTATCGTGGTGTTTATCCTATAAGCTTTTACCCAAGTCCCATAGGGTGTGGTGCAGTTAATTGTGCTGCTACTGATAGTGAAGCAATTAACGAATTGCAACGAAGAGGCGCTGTGCACGAAGGGGATTGGGTAATTATTACTCAAGGGGATCTGGCTGGAGTACAGGGGAGTACCAATACTATGCGTGTTATTCGAGTGGGAGATGAACCAGCTTTTATACCAACTACATAAACAGAAAAAAATAATCAAATTAACAATTTATTGATAAACCTGCCTTCTAAAAGTATTAGGAGGCCTTTAATAATTACAAGAGGGTAAATAATGGCTTTAATAACATTACGTCAATTATTAGATTATGCTGCTGAGCATAATTTTGGTGTCCCTGCATTTAATGTAAATAATATGGAACAGGTCCATGCAATTATGCAAGCAGCTGAAGCTGTTGATAGCCCTGTGATTATGCAAGCCTCTGCAGGTGCTAGATCTTATGCAGGCGAACCCTTCTTGCGTCATCTCATTGAAGCAGCAGTAGAGCAATATCCTTATATTCCTATCTGTATGCATCAAGACCATGGATCAGAGCCTGCCGTTTGTATACGTTCTATCCAATCTGATTTCACTTCTGTAATGATGGACGGTTCTTTAATGGCAGATATGAAAACTCCGTCTAGTTATGAATATAACGTAAATGTCACTCGGCAAGTATCCGAAATATCTCATAGTTGCGGTGTTTCTGTGGAAGGGGAATTAGGCTGCTTAGGTTCTTTAGAAACAGGTATGGCAGGGGAAGAAGATGGATCAGGAGCCGAAGGTAAGCTACATCATAGCCAATTATTAACCGATCCAGAAGAAGCGGCAGATTTTGTTAAAAACACTAAAGTAGATGCTCTTGCTATTGCTATTGGCACAAGTCATGGAGCCTATAAATTCACTAAGCCACCTACTGGAGAGACTTTAGCAATTGGTCGAGTCAAAGAAATTCATGCGCGCATTCCTGATACTCACTTGGTGATGCACGGCTCTAGTTCCGTGCCTCAAGATTGGCTTAAAATTGTTCATGAGTTTGGTGGAGATATTGGTGAAACTTATGGTGTACCTGTGGAAGAAATTCAAGAAGGAATTCGCCATGGGGTACGTAAAGTTAATATTGACACGGATTTACGTTTAGCTGTTACTGGAGCAATTCGTAAACATCTTGCCCAAAATCCAAAGAATTTTGATCCTAGAAAATATCTTAAAGTCACCACAATTGCAATGAAAGATATTTGCCAAGCTCGATATGAAGCATTTGGATCAGCAGGTCATGCATCGAAGATCAAGCCTATTTCCCTTGAAGAGATGACTAAACGCTATGTAAGCGGTAGCTTAGATCCTCGAGTCAACTAAAAAAAATAATAAAATTTATTTAGCCTCTTTATTAGCTCTAATCTTAAGATAGCGGAAGGATTTATCTTCCTTCTTGCTATCTAATTTGTCTAAGTACACCACAGTTTCCCATCTGTATGAATTGTCCTAAGTGTAATACGCTTATAAATAATAAACAGAGTCTTTGCTTAAATTGCGGTACTTTATATGATACACAAGCTCAAAAAAAAGAAGAGGTTAAACTACATTCTTTAGTTACAGAGGCAGGGTGGAGTCAAAAACATTATCCGTGGCGGCGGTATTTTGCTAGAAATATCGATTTAATCTTCATTAGTATTTTATTAGGCTACTTTTTTAAAGATTTTAAGTTAGATAGCTATAATAGTGAGGATATTTCTCTAATTTTATTCTACACCCTTATTGGTACCCTATTACTTCTCATAATGTATGAAGCTTTATTTCTAAATAAAGTAGGTACTACCCCAGGAAAATGGCTATTTGGAATTAAAACTCACTATTCAAGTGGTAAAAATATTTCTTTTTTAGCAGGAGTAAAGTGTTCTTTACTCGCTAATATTATGGGATCGGGGCTTTATATTTTTAGCTAATTCCATTACTACATTCAACTCAAAAAAACCAATATTACTCCATGGGATAAGGCTACCAGTGCTATTATTCAATACCAATGGAGTTTATAGCGAGCAATTATTGCTTATTCATTATTTATTTTAATTAATATTGCAGTTATGTTTACTTTATTAATCTATATAAATAAACTTTTGAGCGAGCTAGGATTATCTCCACTTTAGGCTATATTGCTTTTTTAAAGATCATAGATTGCTCTAAATGCAGCATTACTGTTGATGCGGGTACAAATTTTTGTTGTCACTGTGGAGAAAAGTTAAAACCAGATATTAATTATTCCCAGCCAATAGAACCTTCGCTCTCTTTAAGCACATCAAATACCCAATTAGAAGCACCTAACTCCTATTATTTGTGGCGGAGATTTTTTGCTCGTACTATTAGCTTTTTTATACTTATTTTATTTATTGTATTTGATACTATTGCTAGAGTTTATCAAGGCAATCATAGTACAGAAATAATTATCGTTTGGTTTCTTAGCGTCTTTATTGCAGCTATTTTTATAGTAGGCGCCACCCTTGGAAAATGGGTATTCGGTATTAGAGTTAAAACACCACAAGGAATTTATCTTACTTTATGACGTGCCTTAAAACGCTCTTTCTTAGTGATCATATTAGGATTGGTATTTTATTTGCCTATTATTAATTTATTTATTTATTTCTTAGCTTATTTTAGGTTTCGCTCAGGAAAAATAACGCTTTGGGATCAAATATTGGATACTACCGTAGTTTATAGAGGTTGGGGAGTATGGTGAACTGTTATTTATACCATTGCGGTATATGTAGCTTCAAAAGCTTTGACTACTGTAAGTTATTATTTAACGAAAGAAGGAAAATATTTACCCAAGCCTAAAATAAAAAATTCATAGCCAGTGTTATTTTCAACTCTAATTTTAGCTAGTATTGTTGTTAGCTTGCTTTGGTTTTCAATCCTACAAAAATTAGAATCTCCAAAAATAGGCTATTTTATTGTTATTCTGGTAGGAATCACATTTCTTTATCGTAGCCCTGTCCATTCCATTTATATTGGTATTGAAATCATGGGATTAGGCTGTTTAGTAGTTTGGATAAAGTACTTGAAATAAATTTATAGGATTTACCCTATTATTTTTTTATATGTTGTATCAGATTTCTATCTATATAAGGTAATGACTAATTATTTAGAGAGTAGCTAGATAAGGTAAATGTGATACTTATTATTCTCTGTGTAGCCAAAATTGAATTTAATTAGGCATAACTGGCTTAATACTACTTTATTTATAGTAGATTTTCGGTGGAGAATCCTAAAATTGCATTTTCTAAAAAATTAGAATCTCCCCTGAGCTAAGATGGGCAGATCTCCCTTAAGCCCTGAAGCATAGCAGAGAATAAGATTTTTAATCGGGGTAGCTTTATCTGTTGCACTTAGTCCTAGATTTCTGGCAATTTGTATTGGAAATAATGAGCTGTTAAATAAATGCTTTAAGCCATCAATAGTGAGTTGAGCTGTAAAACTATCTCCTTTTCTCCAGCGCTCAAAACGCCGTAAAGTTAAGAAATCGCCCACATCTTTATTTTTTTGATCATTCAATACTTGTGCTAGTACTACTGCATCAAGTAATCCTAAATTCACACCTTGCCCAGCTAAGGGATGAATCGTATGAGCAGCATCGCCAATTAAAGCAATACGAGGTTGTACATAGGTTTTCACCTGCTGCCTACGCAAGGGGAAAGTAGCACGTTCACTTATGATTTGTGTAGCCCCTAAGCGGTATTCAAAGGCAGAACCTAATGCGGTAGCAAAAGATGAATTACTTAATTGCTTTAGTTGCTCTGCTTCCTCTGAGTCGGTGCTCCATACAATAGAGCATTGATAGGGGTTTTTTAGAGGTAAAAAGGCAAGAATACCTCCACTGGGAAGAAATCGTTGCCAAGCAGTTTCGTCATGAGGTTTTTCAGTATGGATAGTTCCAACGAGCCCGTTTTGCTGATAATCTTTGATTTGGATACTAATTCCAGCAAGATCTCTTACTTTAGATTGAGCACCATCTGCACCAACAATTAGACTACCCTTTAAGAAAGAACCTTCCTCTAATTGCAGGCTTATTTTTTCATCTTTTTGAATAATTCCTTGAAGATTCCCCGGCATATAAAAATCAATATTTTCTTGGTTTTTACAGGCTTCAAGCAAAGTATTTTGAATCAGTTTATTTTCAATAATATGCCCCAAATGGGACTCACTAATTTCCGTGCTATCAAAGTGAATTTCACCAATACGGGCTTTGTTCCATACGTGCATTTTTCGAAAGGGGCTAACTCGTTTTGCTTCTATATTCCTCCAAACATGTATATTTCTGAAAATATTTTCAGAAGCACGAGTAATAGCACTTACACGTAAGTCATAATCTTCTGAGAGTAAAGTATTTAATTCAGGAGGATGAGCTTCAATAAGAGCGATACGATATTTTTTTTCAGATTGGCTAAGAGCAAGTGCTAAACAAGCACCTACCATGCCTGCACCTACAATGAGTACATCATAATGGGTAGCAGAGGATCTAAAATTCATAATGAGAGTCCTTGTACTAATTTAGGCTGCCGCCTTATTAATCCCACTGCTTGTCGCATCAGTGTTTTTTTAAAGAGAGGACAAATATCCAAAGTAGCTAAACCTAGTCCTCGACTTAATCCCCATAGAGGATAGTTATTAGAGAAAAGATGAATGAGAGTATCAGTAAATTGAGTTACAATACGGTGATCCCATTGTCGCCATTGCTTATAGGTAGCCAGAACTGTTTGATTTCCTAAATCTTTATTTTGTCTATGGGTGTGCGTTAGTACTTCTGCCAATGCTGCTACATCTCGAAGACCTAAATTAAACCCTTGACCTGCTACTGGATGAAGATTGTGGGCAGCATTACCTATAAATACTACTCGATTACTTATTAATTGACGGGTTTTAATAAGTTGCAAGGGAAATGCATAGCGTTGATCAGCATGTATAAATTTTCCTAAGCGATTTCCAAATTGATCTTGTAACCTAGAAAGAAACTCC
Organism: Candidatus Nitrosacidococcus tergens; assembly: GCF_902810445.1. Taxonomy (NCBI): domain Bacteria; kingdom Pseudomonadati; phylum Pseudomonadota; class Gammaproteobacteria; order Chromatiales; family Chromatiaceae; genus Candidatus Nitrosacidicoccus; species Candidatus Nitrosacidicoccus tergens. The sequence continues at coordinate 205,790 of NZ_LR778175.1, forward strand.
TTATCACTAATTGCAGTTAAATAAGGTGCTTGGCTATTTTTTACTGTCCAAACCACATTAGAATAATCCTTAGCTAAGGGTAACAGTGCAAGCGGGCCAGTATCTGTAAATCGCTCAAAGGCAGTAAATTGATGTGGGTGTTCGGTCTCAATATTGGTAATAATGGCAGTTTGATCATAACCTGTTTTATATACAGGAATTTGCAATAATTGACGGACTACAGAATGGACTCCATCAGCTGCAATTAATAGCTGGGTAGAAAGAGTATGTATTTCATTATTTAAAGTAATTTGTGCTTGAATATAATCAGATTTATTTTGAATCTGAATTATTTTTGCAGGACAAATTAATTCGATTTGAGGAAAGTTTTTTAGTCTCTGATAAATAGCTTGAGTAAGAGATCCTATTTTTACTACATAGCCTAGGGCAGGTAGGCGTATTTGCGTAGAATCTAAACGAGTTACTCCAAAATATCCTCGATTAGAGATATGAATATGTTCAATAGGGGTAGCCTCTTGAGCAATATCAGCCCAATAGCCAATACCATCCATAATACGAAAAGACCCAAAAGCAAGTGCCAATGCTCTAGAATCTAGATTATTTTGTTGCGGGCTAAGTTCAATGATACCTATTCGTAATGGTTGTGCGGCTAAAGCTAAAGCTAAGCTTACTCCTACTGGACCACCACCAACAATAAGCAAATCATAATCAAAGGAGGGCATGAATTACTAAGAGGTTCCTACAATATTTTGAATTTCATCTACTGTTTTTGGTACAGCTGCAGTTAAAACTTCACATCCCTGAGAGGTAACTAATATATCATCCTCAATTCTTATCCCAATACCCCACCACTGACTACCTACTTCAGGACAATTTTCTGGAATATATAATCCAGGCTCTACTGTAAGTACCATTCCAGGTTCAAAGCTACGCCACTGACCATCTATTTTATAATCACCCACATCATGCACATCCATGCCAAGCCAATGTCCTGTACGATGCATATAAAATTTACGATAGGCTTCAGTTTCTATAAGTATATTGACTTCTCCTCTAAGTAGACCAATAGCTACTAACCCTTCAGTCAATACCTGTACTGCTGCTTCATGAGGATCATTCCAATGATTCCCCGGACGTACCTTATCAATCGCTGCTAGCTGTGCTTTCAATACAAGCTCATAAATTGTCTTCTGGGCGGGGGAAAAGCGACCATTAATTGGGAAGGTTCGAGTAATATCCGCAGCGTAATAATCATATTCAGCTCCTGCATCAATAAGTAGCAGATCTCCTGATTGTAAAGAGGTATTATTATCCGTGTAGTGGAGAATACAAGCGTTATTACCCCCTGCGACAATAGATGAGTAAGCAGGTGCTTTACACCCCTGGCGGAAAAAGTGATGCAAAAACCCCGCTTCTATTTCATACTCCATTATATTCGGGTGACAAACTTGCATCGCATGAATGTGGGCTTCTGCTGAAATACGTACCGCAGTGCGGATTGTGTTTATTTCTTCATTGCTTTTAAAAAGACGCATTTCATGGAGTAAATTATCTAAAATAATCAATTCCATAGGGGCTTGCATTCCAGATCGAGTAGCTTTCCTTAATTGATTGATCCAAGCTGTTATACGTTGATCAAAATCTTGATCATGGCCAATAGCGTAGTAAATATGCACTTTACCCTCTAATAAACCAGGTAAAATGTCATCAATATCACTAATAGGAAAAGCATCATCAGCTCTATATATTTCACAAGCTCCTTCAATACCTGCTCTTCGCCCATCCCAAGTTTCTCTTTCAGGATCTCTTTCTCGACAAAAAAGAATATACTCTCCTTGATCCCGCTCAGGAATAAGCACAGCAACGGCTTCTGGTTCAGGAAATCCCGTTAAATAGTAGAAATTACTATCTGCTCGAAAAGGAAAGGTAGCATCTCGGTTACGATAGTGAATATTTGCAGTAGGAAGGATAGCAATACTATCTTCCCCCATCATTCCTAATAACTGATTACGGCGATAGGAAAATTCGTTTAAGTCCATAGTGATTTATAATCTAGCCTAAATCAGAGTGTATTTTCTAGATAAAAGTATGAATATAGAGCTTAAAGTACTATATAAAACTAACATTTGCAGTAGTCATCACTTATAATAATACAGCATTATATTAAATTTTTTAAAACGATAATAAACTTAGGGGGTATTTAAATACCTATGGCTAGAAATGTCACTATCGAACAGTTAGAGCAACAGGTCAATGAATTAATTACTTTATGCAATCAGTTAAAAGGGAAAAATCAAATTCTACACGATCAGGTCATGGAACTTTCCTTAGAACGGACTAAACTGATTAAACAAACTGAGTTTGCTCGAAATAAAGTTGAATCGATGATTGCTAGGCTGAGATCTATGGAACAAGCACTATGAGTGATCCTATTCAGATCACACTGCAAATTTCCGGTAAATCTTATCAAGTTACTTGTTCGCCTAATGAAAAGGAATCATTATTAATTGCAGCACAGTACCTTAATAAAAAGATAGAAGAAATTAAAAGAAGTAATAAAGTAGTAGGTATGGAGAGAGTGGCTGTAATTGCTGCACTTAATATTGCCTATGATCTGATTAAATCCAATAATCAGCAAACTATTCCTTATGAAGTAAACGAGCGTATTCAATCTCTTCAAACAAAAGTTAAATCTGTATTAGATGAATCTCGCAAAATAATAACTTCTCAGGGCGAGACAGATCACTAGACAAGAATGTAAATTAGAGAGTAATATGAGCAATACCTGCGGTGTTCGAGCAGTGAGTTAATACTCTTTAACCCTATGACTGATAATGCTAGGGAGCTGGATTTATAATATAAGTGTGCATGTCTATTTAGCTAGAAAGCCTTCTATATTATACGGTGCACCCACTTGAACTAAAATTGGTTCAAGAGCAATATTCACAACGGCACTGCGGGTTTTTGAATTTTTAGCCTTCGACTAATTATACGCCCTTAATTGAGCAATTATGGTGGCAGTATTGGGTTGGATCTTATGCCAGATAAAAAAAGACTCTGCTGCTTGCTCTACTAACATCCCTAATCCATCTAATGTTCTTTCAGCACCTTGTTGCTTACCCCACTCCATAAAAACAGTGGGTTGATTACTATACATCATATCGTATACCCAACCATTTGAATTAAGCAGATTTTCGGGGAGGGGAGGTAAGGTTTTCTGCAGACTAGTTGCAGTTGCATTGATAATAAAATCAAAGCTATCTCCTATAAGCTCTTTATAACCCCCACCTATAATTCTTCCAAGTCCACTGAATTTATGAGCTAGTGCAGCTGCTTTCTCAGAAGTACGATTAGCAATAACTAAGCGAGCAGGGCTTTGAGCAAGTATAGGCTCTATTACACTTGCTGCAGCACCGCCTGCACCAAGTAATAAAATATTCTGATTTTTTAACTCTTTTTTATGGTTTTGAGTTATATCTCGAATTAATCCGATTCCATCCGTAGTATCTCCAAATAAAGAACCATCACTATGAATTGAAATTGTATTTACTGATCTTGCTTGTTGTGCCTGAGGACTACAATGATTTACTAATTGCCAAGCATCTTTCTTAAAAGGAATAGTAATATTTAATCCTAATCCACCTTGACGATAAAAATCGGTGATTGCTCCTCGTAGATTTCCCAATTCAACCAAAATTGATTTATAAATCAGATTTTGTTTAGTTTGGCGAGCAAACTGGGTATAAATGTTAGGAGATTGGCTATGAGCAATTGGATTACCCATGACTCCATAAAGACCTAGCGATACCATAATAAATTAGGATTGATTTTTTAGCCAAAGGGCTACTTCTTTAGAAAAATAACTTAAAATGCCATTGGCTCCTGCCCTCTTGATACTCATGAGCGATTCCATGATCACCGCTTTTCCATCCAACCAATCATTTTGAGCTGCTGCCATCAGCATGGCATATTCACCACTGACTTGATATACAAAAGTAGGTACCTTAAATGTAGTTTTTACACGATGAACAATATCAAGATAAGGCATGCCTGGCTTTATCATTACCATATCCGCACCTTCTTCTAAATCTAAAGCTACCTCTTGAAGGGCTTCATCACTATTAGCAGGATCCATTTGGTAGCTATATTTATTGCCACCGCCTAAGTTACTTGCCGATCCTACTGCGTCTCGAAAGGGACTATAGAAGCTAGAAGCATACTTCGCTGAATAGGCTAGAATTCGAGTATGGATATGTTCTTGCTCTTCAAGAGCATCTCTAATCATCCTAATACGCCCATCCATCATATCTGAAGGGGCAACAACATCAGCACCTGCTTCAGCATGGGATAAGGCTTGTTTTATTAATACCTCAACTGTCTGATCATTTATTACATATCCATTGGAATCTACTAACCCATCTTGTCCATGACTAGTAAAGGGATCTAAAGCTATATCGCTAATAATTCCTAGTTCTGGAAATTTTTGCTTTAACTCTCGTATTGCTCGCTGTACTAATCCCTTAGGGTTATAAGCTTCAGCGGCATCATTAGATTTTTGCTCAGATAAGGTAACTGGAAAAAGAGCAATGGCGGGGATACCAAGAGTTAATAATTGTTCAGCCTCATTTAATAAAATATCAATACTTATTCTTTCAATTCCAGGCATAGAAGGAATTTTTTCTCTTCGGCGCTGGCCTTCAAGAATAAAGATTGGGTAGATAAGATCTGCACTACATAAGTAATTTTCCTGCATCAATCTCCTAGAAAAATCATCTTTTCTCATGCGGCGAAATCGAGTACGAGGAAAGTGCCTACTAGCCCAAATAGGTATAGTCAAAACTAAGATCCTCCAGCTATAATCAATATAAAATATAATTATTCTATAGGAAATTAAAAATGTCATAACATTAAATTAAATATTCTTAATGTTTTATCTCCTATCCAAAATAAGTTAGCCTATAAACTATATTACTGATTGTTTATTCATGATAAATGGAGGTTTTCTTGCGTCCAAATGCTTTGCTTGCTCTTGAAGATGGTAGCTTATTTAGAGGAACTACTATTGGTCATCATGGGGATGCAGTTGGCGAGGTAGTTTTTAATACTGCAATGACAGGATACCAAGAAATACTTACTGATCCCTCTTACTGCAAGCAAATTGTAACTTTAACCTATCCTCATATTGGAAATACGGGGATAAATAGTGAAGATTGGGAATCAAGCCATGTACATGTTAGTGGGTTAATTATCCGAGATTATGCACCTACTTTTAGTAATTGGCGATCTCAGGAATCTTTAAGTGTATTTTTAATCCGCCACCAAATCGTAGCTATTGCAGATGTAGATACACGAAAGCTAACTCGTCATCTACGGGAACAGGGTGCATTAAGCGGGTGTATTATGGCAGGAGTTAATATAAATGAACAAGAGGCTATAGCAAAAGCTCGTGCTTTTCCAGGTCTTAAAGGAATGGATTTGGCAGATCTTGTGAGCACCAAAGAATCCTATCATTGGAATCATAGAAGTTGGCAGCTTATAAAAAATGATTCAACTATAGATATTCATTCTAATTCTAAAAGTAGATTCCATGTAGTTGTCTATGATTTTGGTGTAAAACATAACATCTTACGTATGCTTGTTGATCGCAATTGTAGAGTGACTGTAGTACCTGCCAAAACCTCTACTCAAAGAGTAATGGATTTATCACCTGATGGAGTGCTTTTTTCTAATGGTCCAGGAGATCCAGAAACTTGCAATTATGGAATAGCATCAATTCAAGAGCTGTTAAATAAAGATATCCCACTATTTGGAATCTGCTTAGGGCACCAATTGCTTGCTATAGCTTGTGGTGCGAAAGCACAAAAAATGAAATTTGGCCACCATGGTGCTAATCATCCAGTTCAAGATTTGGAAACAAAAGAAGTAATCATTACCAGTCAGAACCATGGATTTGCTATCGATGAACAAATATTACCAAATAGCCTACAGCCTACTCATCGATCTTTGTTTGATGGGACTCTACAGGGAGTTAAGCATAAAGATAAACCTGCTTTTGGGTTTCAAGGCCACCCTGAAGCAAGCCCTGGTCCTCATGATATTGCACCACTATTTGATCGCTTTATACGATTAATGCAAAAAAATAATTCTAATTTAAGTATATAGGCTATATATGCCCAAACGGACTGATATTGAAAGCGTCCTTATTTTAGGTGCTGGACCTATTGTGATAGGTCAAGCTTGTGAATTTGACTATTCTGGTGTACAGGCTTGTAAATCTCTTAAAGAAGAGGGGTATCGAGTCATTTTAGTTAACTCTAATCCAGCTACTATTATGACCGATCCAGATATTGCAGATTCAATTTATATTGAACCAGTTACTTGGGAAATAGTCAGCAATATTATTGCTAAAGAACGCCCTGATGCACTACTTCCTACTATGGGAGGGCAAACCGCTTTAAATTGTGCTTTAGACCTCGCCCGGAATGGAATCTTGGTGGATTATGAGGTAGAGATGATTGGGGCAAACCAAGAATCGATTAATAGAGCTGAAGATCGAGATCTATTCAGACAAGCTATGGAGAAAATTGGACTGAGTATGCCTCGCTCAGGTATTGCTCACAATCTCCAAGAAGCTCAAGAGGTTCAAATAGGTTTTGGGTTTCCAGTTATTATTCGTCCCTCATTTACTCTGGGTGGATCAGGAGGTGGTATTGCCTATAATCGAGAAGAGTTTTTAGAAATTTGTGAACATGGATTAGATTTAAGTCCTACCTCAGAAATTTTAATTGAAGAATCTATTCTTGGATGGAAAGAGTTCGAAATGGAGGTAGTACGGGATTATACAGATAATTGTATTATTGTTTGTGCTATTGAAAACTTTGATCCTATGGGCGTACATACCGGAGATTCTATTACAGTAGCTCCTGCCCAAACCTTAACTGATAAGGAGTACCAGTTGATGCGCAATGCATCTATTGCTGTGTTACGGGAGATAGGAATTGATACTGGAGGATCTAACGTACAGTTTGCAGTTAATCCAAAAGATGGACGCTTAATTGTCATCGAAATGAACCCTCGGGTGTCTCGCTCTTCTGCTTTAGCTTCTAAAGCAACTGGCTTTCCTATTGCGAAAGTTGCAGCAAAACTTGCAGTTGGTTATAGTTTACATGAGCTTCAAAATGAAATTACAGGTGGTAGTACACCTATTTCTTTTGAACCTGCATTAGATTATGTCATTACAAAAATCCCTCGATTTACTTTTGAAAAATTTCCTAAAGCTGATCCTCGCCTAACTACTCAGATGAAATCTGTAGGTGAGGTGATGGCTATAGGGAGGAGTTTCCAAGAATCTTTGCAAAAAGCCATTCGGAGTTTAGAGACAGGAATGGATGGATTTCAGGAAAAAATAGCAACTGACCTAGATACTGCCAAAGAAACCATAAGATATCAATTGCGTGTCCCTTCAGCGGAGCGACTTTATTATATTGGAGATGCATTTCGTGTTGGATTCTCAATTGCAGAGATTTATGAATTAAGTGGGATTGATCCTTGGTTCTTATCCCAAATTCAGGATCTGATTTACACTGAACAAAATTTAAAAGATATAAGTTTATTACAATTAACTAAGGATCAAATCTATCAATTAAAACGTAAAGGATTTTCAGATAGCCGTCTTGCGACTTTATTAAGGACTACAGAGGAAGAGGTTAGAAAGTACCGGCATAATCTTAATATACATCCTGTATATAAGCGAGTAGATACTTGTAGTGCTGAGTTTGCAACAACCACTGCTTATCTTTACTCTTGCTATGATGAAGAGTGTGAAGGAGCGCCTTCTCAGCGAGATAAAATTATTGTTCTGGGTGGTGGACCTAATAGAATTGGGCAAGGGATCGAATTTGACTATTGCTGTGTACATGCTGTATTTGCCCTACAGGAAGATGGCTATGAGACTATCATGGTTAATTGTAATCCAGAAACAGTATCTACTGATTATGATACTTCTGATAGGTTATATTTCGAACCACTTACCCTTGAAGATGTTTTAGAAATTATTATTTTAGAGCAGCCTAAAGGGGTAGTTGTTCAATATGGTGGGCAAACCCCATTAAAATTAGCAAGACCTCTAGAAGCTGTAGGTGTTCCTATCATTGGTACAACGCCAGATTCAATTGATTTAGCTGAAGATAGAGAACGATTTCAGCGCTTTATCTCTCAACTTGGATTAAAACAGCCTCCAAATAGAACTGCTCGCACCCAAGAAAGTGCCATCCAGCTTGCTGATGAAATTGGCTATCCTTTAGTAGTTCGGCCATCCTACGTCCTTGGTGGAAGGGCCATGGAAATTGTCTATAGTAAAGATGACCTCAATCAGTATATGAGAGAGGCTGTAAGTGTCTCTAATAATTCTCCAGTACTTTTGGATCGCTTTTTAGATGATGCTATCGAAGTAGATATAGATGCAGTTAGTGATGGAAAACAGGTGATTGTAGGCGGAGTAATGGAGCATATTGAGCAGGCAGGGATTCATTCAGGTGATTCTGCCTGTGCACTGCCTCCTTTTAGCTTAAAAATAGAGATACAAAATAAGCTACGAGAACAAATGCGAATAATTACTCAAGAGCTTAAAGTAATTGGTCTAATTAATGCGCAATTTGCGATTCAAGGAAATGATATTTATGTACTCGAAGTTAATCCTAGGGCTTCCCGTACTATTCCTTTTGTCTCTAAAGCTACAGGAGTACCCTTAGCAAAGATAGCTGCACATTGTATGGTAGGGAAAAGCTTAATATCGCAGAATATCACTAAGGAAGTTATCCCGAAACATTTTTCCGTAAAAGAAGCCGTGTTTCCTTTTATCAAATTTTCTGGATCAGATCCTATTTTGGGCCCTGAAATGAAATCAACCGGCGAGGTTATGGGCACTGGATATTCCTTTGGGGAAGCCTTCTACAAAGCATCACTAGGTGCAGGAGTAGTGCTTCCTAAAGGGGGCAAAGCTTTTATTAGCGTCCGAGATAGTGATAAACCAAGAGTAGCCCCTATTGCAAGAACACTTATTCAGTTGGGATTTGAATTATTAACTACAGAAGGTACAAGTTTAATATTTGATCAAGAAAGCATTCCTTATACTCGAGTTAATAAAGTATTTGAAGGGCAACCTCACGTTGTAGATATGATTAAGAATGATGAAATTGATCTAATTATCAATACTACAGAAGGACGTAAAGCAGTCTCCGATTCCTACGCTATCCGTCGTTCTGCACTGCAGTACAAAGTAACATATACTACAACCTTGACAGGTGCTTGGGCAACCTGTGAGGCAATGCGTTTAGGAGTAGCAGATTCAGTTTGTCGATTACAAGATCTACAGCAAGGAGTAAAAGCATGAGTATAAATAAAATACCGCTAACGAAAAATGGTGCTGAAAAACTTCGTGAAGAGTTACATAAGCTTAAGTCTGTAGATCGATCAAAAATAATATCAGCAATTGCTGAAGCTCGTGCTCATGGTGATCTCAAAGAAAATGCAGAATACCATGCCGCTAGAGAAGAACAAAGTTTTATTGAAGCTCGTATTAGTGAGCTAGAACAGAATCTAGCTCAAGCACAAATCATTGATATAAATCAATTAAAGCAAGATGATAGGGTAGTATTTGGTGTAACAGTTAATCTCATAAATATAGAAACAGAAGATGAGGTAAGCTACCAGATTGTTGGAGATTTAGAAGCAGACATAAAAGAAAATAAAATTTCAGTAAACTCCCCTATTGCACGAGCGTTGATTGGAAAAAAAATTGGAGATGAGGTACAAGTTCAAGCACCAAGCAGAGTAATAAGCTATGAAATTACTATGGTAGATTATAAATAAAATCTTTAATGAGTAAAAAAGGTAGTAGTACTCGTTGGTTACAGGAACATTTTCAAGATCCTTTTGTCTTAAAAGCAAAGGAGCAAAAATACCGATCGCGAGCTGCTTTTAAGCTACAAGAGATTAATGCAAAAGAGAACCTACTAAGATCAGGAATGATTGTCGTAGATCTTGGAGCAGCTCCGGGTAGCTGGTCCCAAGTAGCCTCTGAGCAAACAGGGCAAACAGGGCAAGTAATTGCATTGGACATTCTCTCGATGTCTCCTCTATCTAGAGTTAGTTTTATTCAGGGGGACTTTCGTGAAGAGGAAACTTTAAATGAGCTAAAGAGCGTATTAAGAGACCACAGTGTGGATATTGTACTATCAGATATGGCTCCTAATATGAGTGGTATAATAGCAACTGATCAGCCCCGATCTGTTTATTTAGGGGAGTTAGCCCTTGATTTCGCTTTAAATTACTTGAAACCTAGTGGCTCACTACTTATGAAAAGCTTTCAAGGTGCTGGATTTCAGATTTTTTATAATTCTATGCATGAATATTTTTACCAAACACGAATTATCAAACCTATGGCTTCAAGGGATTGTAGTCGTGAAGTCTATATTCTTGCAAAGAAATTGAAAAAAAGTAAATTATGAGACTTGGTAAACATAAATACTTACAGATGCTATCAACAGTGTGAAATTAATTTGGGAGGGATAGTAGATTGAACGACATAGCAAAAAATATTATTTTATGGGTAGTTATTGCTCTTGTACTAATGTCGGTTTTTAATAGTTTTGGATCTCATCAAGTAACTGGACATCAGCTTGATTATTCCCAATTTATTTCCGATGTTAAAAGCGGGCATATTAGTAGAGTAATTATCGATGGTCGCAGTATTAGCGGTGAAAATAAGGAGGGAAGACAGTTTATTACTTATAGCCCTGGTAATGATCCTGGATTAATCGGTGACTTACTAGATAATGGGGTTACTATTGCGGCACGACCTGAAGAGAGTAATGGGTTTTTTATGCAGATTTTTATCTCATGGTTTCCTATGTTACTTCTTATTGCCGTCTGGGTTTTTTTCATGCGCCAAATGCAAGGTGGAGGCGGCGGAAGAGGTGCTTTATCATTTGGTAAAAGCCGAGCTCGTATGCTGAATGAAGAGCAAATAAAAGTAACTTTTGGGGATGTCGCAGGATGTGATGAAGCAAAAGAAGAAGTTAAAGAGCTTGTAGAGTTCTTACGAGATCCTGGGAGATTTCAAAAATTAGGTGGAAAAATCCCTCGAGGCATCCTTATGGTTGGTCCTCCTGGAACAGGTAAAACACTCCTTGCTAAGGCAATTGCTGGAGAAGCAAAAGTACCTTTTTTTACTATTTCCGGATCTGATTTTGTGGAAATGTTTGTGGGTGTAGGGGCTTCTCGAGTTCGAGATATGTTTGAGAATGCTAAAAAGCATGCTCCTTGTATTATCTTTATTGATGAAATTGATGCGGTAGGTCGCCAAAGAGGTGCAGGCCTTGGTGGTGGACATGATGAGCGAGAGCAAACACTAAATCAGTTATTAGTAGAAATGGATGGTTTTGAAGGTAGTGAAGGGGTTATTATTATTGCAGCAACAAACCGTCCAGACGTTTTAGATCCAGCTTTACTAAGACCAGGGCGCTTTGATCGCCAAGTGGTAGTATCTCTCCCGGATATTCGTGGAAGAGAGCAGATTCTTAGAGTCCATCTTCGTAAAGTTCCAATAGATAAGGATGTTGAACCATCTTATATTGCCAGAGGTACCCCTGGTTTTTCAGGAGCTGATCTTGCGAACCTTGTGAATGAGGCTGCTTTATTTGCAGCACGCGCTAATCAGCGCTTAGTTCATATGGCAGATATGGAGAAAGCTAAGGATAAAATTTTAATGGGTGTTGAACGGCGCTCAGCTGTTATGAACGAAGATGATAAAAAACTTACAGCGTATCACGAAGCAGGCCATGCTATTGTAGGTCGTTTAGTTCCTTCCCATGATCCAGTTTATAAAGTAAGTATCATTCCTCGAGGTAGAGCTCTAGGTATTACTATGTTTCTCCCAGAGCAGGATCGTTATAGCTATAGCAAACTTCAAATTGAAAGTCAGATTTCTAGCTTATTTGGTGGTCGATTAGCCGAAGAGTTAATTTTTGGCACTGATCGAGTTACTACAGGTGCTTCTAATGACATTCAAAGAGCTACAGAACTTGCTAGGAATATGGTAACTCAATGGGGGCTTTCTGAAAAAATGGGGCCTTTAGCTTATGGTGAAGAGCAGGGAGAAGTTTTTTTAGGTCACTCAGTAACACAGCATAAAAATATTGCTGATACTACTGCTTCAGCGATAGATTCTGAAATAAGATCTATCGTTGATCGCAATTATCAACGATCAAAAAGCCTCTTGGAAGAAAATATAGATAAATTGCATGCTATGTCAGATGCACTTATGAGGTATGAAACTATCGATAAGGAGCAGATCGATGACATTATGGCTGGGAAGGAACCACGACCACCTAAGGAGTATGGAGCACCTGATAATATAGAGCCTCCTAATGATGGCATAAAACTTTCAAAAGATTCACCTTCTACTGAAGGTAGTTCAGTTCCTGCTAATCAACACTAGTGTTTTTAAAAGGTACATGGATGTACCGTAAGCTTATTAATATAAAGAAAATATATTAGCTTTCGCTTTTACAGTATGTATATGCCATAAATACTATATGATTCTGATTTGCCTAAACTGAATTAAGCGTAGTACCTAGCAGGATATTCAATGTCATCTTTCTATAAGGATATCTTGCTATTCTATAGAAAATAAGAATAGAAACTACTCTTGCTGCAGTATATTTATTGTAGAAATAAAAAAATCACATTAGATTCCCCTTGTATCATGGGAATACTTAATATGACCCCTGATTCTTTTTTTGACGGAGGGAAATATTTAGATATAGATAGAGCAATTCAGAAAGCTCATCAAATGGTTTCCGAAGGTGCTGGTATTATCGATATCGGTGGCGAATCTACTCAACCTGGATCAGAATCAGTTTCTATAGATTTAGAAATACAACGCACTATTCCTATTATAAAAATATTAAGCCAAGAACTCTCTGTTCCTATCTCCATTGATACGAGCAAACCAGAAGTCATGGAAGCAGCAATTGAGGCTGGTGCTAGCTTCATTAATGATATTAATGCATTACGAACGAAAGGTGCATTAGAGGTAGCAAGCGATCTTAAAGTGCCTATATGCCTAATGCATATGCAAGGTACTCCTAAGACTATGCAGATAAACCCTCACTATCATAACGTAGTAGAAGAAGTAAAAAACTTCTTTATTGATCGAATCAATATATGCACTCAATATGGTATTTCCCATGAGTACCTAATCCTCGATCCTGGGTTTGGCTTTGGTAAAAATGTTACCCATAATTTATTGCTACTCAAGTATTTAAATTCTATTTGTAGCATAGGGTTTCCTGTATTAGTAGGTATTTCCCGTAAATCATTTATTGGTGCGTTATTAGATGATCCTATAGAAAATCGGCTCTATGGGAGTGTATCTTTAGCAGCTCTTGCTATATGGGAAGGTGCAAAAATAATAAGAACTCATGATGTTAGAGTAACAAGGCAAATACTTACCTTATATGACAGGGTGATGAAAGCTAATAATCAAAGAGAATAAATATGAAAAAAAAATACTTTGGTACTGATGGGATACGCGGTAAAGTTGGTACTCATCCAATTACTGCTGATGTAGTACTTCATTTAGGTTGGGCTGTTGGTAGAGTACTTGCAAGAGGAGGTCAAGGTAAAGTGCTTATTGGCAAAGATACTCGTATTTCAGGTTATATGTTTGAATCTGCTCTCCAAGCAGGATTATCTTCAGCAGGGGTAGATATTAAGCTGTTAGGACCAATGCCTACTCCAGGTATTGCATATCTTACACGTACGCTTCATGCAAAAGCAGGCATTGTAATCAGTGCTTCTCATAATCCTTATTATGATAATGGTATTAAGTTTTTTTCTAGTGCAGGGACAAAACTAGCTGATGAAGTAGAATTAGCTATTGAAAGTGAGCTTGAATCCCCTATGGAAACAGTTAGCTCATCCCATTTAGGAAAAGTGGAGAGAATCGTTGATGCCTCTGGTAGATATATTGAATTTTGTAAAAGCACAGGACCTGCAAGTATAGATCTCTCAGGAATAAAGGTTGTAATCGATTGTGCTCATGGCGCTACCTATCATGTAGCCCCTGATGTATTTAAAGAAATGGGAGCAAACGTAATCACTATTGGTGTTTCTCCCAATGGGTTAAATATTAATGACGGTTATGGCTCTACTTCTCCAGAAACATTGCGACACAAAGTATTAGAATCTGAGGCGGATGTAGGTATCGCTTTAGACGGAGATGGTGATCGAGTTATTATGATTGATCATAAAGGAGAAATTGTAGATGGAGATGAACTTCTTTATATCATAGCGAGATCTAGGCAAAGAGATAATACTCTATCAGGTTCTGCTGTGGTAGGTACCCTTATGAGTAATATTGGATTAGAGAAAGCTCTTACTACTCTAGGAATTTCATTAATAAGAGCTCAGGTTGGAGATCGATATGTTTTAGAAATGCTTCAAAATAATAAATGTATTTTGGGAGGAGAATCATCAGGGCATATTATTTGCCTTGATCGCACAACAACTGGTGATGGAATTATATCAGCACTTCAAATTTTAGTAGAGATAGCTACTACCGGTAGATCTTTGTATGATTTAAAGGAAGCTATAAATAAATATCCTCAATGCCTTATTAATGTACATATGGATCAGAAAATAAATCCTCATGAAGATAAAATGATTATGAGTGCTGTGCGTGATGTTGAAAACCAATTGAGAGGGGAGGGTAGGGTGTTATTACGATCATCCGGAACTGAATCAGTTATTAGAATAATGGTAGAGGGTCCAAGCGAATCCCAAGTAAGTTTATTAGCGCAACAGCTTGCACAGGTTGTAACTAATAGTGTAAATCAACTTTAAAATTGATTTTTGTTTATTTACAAAGTAAACTTCAGCTTTTAGATTTATTTTTACTTTTTGAGGTATAGATAGGTGCGAAAACCCCTAGTAGCTGGTAATTGGAAGATGAATGGTTTACAAGATACAAATCATCATCTATTAGAGCTTCTAAAAAAAGAAGGAATAGAGAATATAGGGGAACCTGTAGAAATTGTAGTTTGCCCTCCCTTTATATATTTAGCATATATTAAACATTTGTTAGAAGGATCTAACATGAAATGGGGAGCACAAAACGTATCTCATCATAGTGCAGGTGCTTATACCGGTGAGATATCTCCATATATGTTAGCAGATCTAGGGTGTCACTTTGTTATTGTAGGTCACTCTGAGCGACGTACTTTATATGGAGAGACTAATGGTATTGTTGCAAAGAAATTTGTTGCTGCTCAACAAGCAAACTTAACTCCTATCCTTTGTGTTGGTGAATCTCTAAGAGAGAGAGAAGAAGGAATAACAGAACGAATAGTAAAAGAGCAGTTAGATGATATTTTTTTACATACAGATATTCATGCTTTTAATAAAGCAGTAATTGCCTATGAACCTATATGGGCTATCGGTACAGGTCATACAGCAACTCCAGATCAGGCTCAAGAAGTTCATGGTTTTATTCGCAATTATCTTTCCGAACAAGACCCTGAAATAGCAGAAGAATTAAGAATTCTCTATGGGGGTAGTGTTAAGGGGGATAACGCTGCGGAGTTATTTGCTATGCCTGATATTGATGGGGGATTAGTAGGCGGTGCTTCTTTAGAAGCAAAAGATTTTTTAACAATTTGTCAAGCAGCTAGTTAAAAACTATCATGCACAGTTTATTATTAATAATTCATCTTATTGTCTCAGTAATATTAGCGGGATTAGTATTAATCCAACATGGTAAGGGGGCTGATGAAGGGGCTTCTTTTGGAGGTGGCGCTTCAGCAACCGTATTTGGTGCCAGTGGATCCGCTAATTTTCTTACACGAGCTAGTGCAGTGTTTGCAACAATATTTTTTATTACTAGCCTGTCTTTAGCTTATTTTTCTAATCGGGATACTCAAAGTAGAAGTATTACTGAAACAATAAAACCAAAAATTGTTGCTGATGAAAATATGGTTATTCCTCCATTACCTCCTGAAGGTGATGAATCAACCAGAAATCAAGTAGTAGATCAAACAGATAAAAAAGCTGAGAATATGGATTTCAGCAATAAAGTAATAAATCAAATTATAGAAGATTCAAATATAAAAAATAGTGAGTCTCAAAAAGATAATTCAGCATTAGAAAAATGAAATTACATTGCCGATGTGGTGGAATTGGTAGACACGCTGTCTTGAGGGGGCAGTGGGGAAACCTGTGCCGGTTCGACTCCGGCCATCGGCACCACAAATATTACTTTTTTTTCAATCAGGCAGTTACGATAAACTATGATATCGAAATAATATCGCTTAGTTAAACACATTGAGGATTGCTAGGTTAACTTTAAAAACAATTTGGAGATAGGTTTAAGTAAGGATAGATTATAATTCTATCCCCCTAGAAAATGTAAAAAATGTACCCATGCTAGATAATTATATCCCTATTCTGATATTTATTATTGTAAGTCTCCTTATAGGAGGAGTTTTATTAGGCTTAGGCTTTAGTCTAGCACCTCATCGCCCAAGTCCTGAAAAAAACTCTCCTTACGAATGTGGATTTGAGGCCTTTGAAGATGCTCGAATGAAATTTGATGTTCGCTATTATTTAGTAGCTATTTTATTCATTATTTTTGATCTGGAGACAGCTTTTTTCTTCCCATGGGCAATTGTATTAGATAACATTGGTTTATATGGATTCCTTTCAATGGTTATTTTCCTAGGTATCTTAGTAGTAGGGTTTATTTATGAATGGAAGAAAGGGGCTTTAGAATGGGAATAGAAGGTATACTAGAACGTGGAGTAGTAACTACTAAGGCAGATCAGTTAATTAATTGGGCGAGAACAGGATCTCTCTGGCCTATGACTTTTGGGCTTGCCTGTTGTGCGGTAGAAATGATGCATGCTGGTGCTTCTCGCTATGATTTTGATCGGTTTGGTGTTCTTTTTCGACCTAGCCCTCGCCAGTCGGATGTGATGATCGTAGCAGGTACTCTAGTGAATAAGATGGCACCTGCTTTACGTAAAGTATATGATCAAATGTCAGAACCTAAATGGGTAATTTCTATGGGATCTTGTGCTAATGGTGGTGGATATTATCACTATTCTTATTCTGTTGTACGAGGGTGTGATCGTATTATACCTGTTGATATTTATGTTCCGGGCTGCCCACCTACTGCTGAAGCTTTACTTTATGGAATTATGCAGTTACAGAATAAAATAAAGCGTACCTATACTATAGCTCGATAAGTTAAATAAAAATTAGAATTGGCTTGGCATTAATATGGAGATAGTTGAATTAAAAAATCGTATTGAGCAACGGTTAAGTAATGAAATTAGATTTTGTTACATAGAAAAAGATGAACTTACTATCCAAGCTCCATGTGAACATTATCTCTCAGTACATAATATTCTCCGAAATGAAGAGGAATTTCATTTTGAGCAGCTTATCGATTTATGCGGGGTAGATTATTTAGACTATGGAGTTGCTGATTGGTCAACCACTAAGAGCGCAACATCAACAGGATTTAGCCGTGCTGTAGAAGGGAAACAGTATAAAGAGTCTACAACTACTGATTCTCGATTTGCTGTAGTTGTTCATCTCCTCTCCATACGGTATAACTGGCGATTACGAGTAAAAACATTTATTAGCGAATCTGCGCCAATTGTGCCTTCTCTAATGAATTTATGGGCTTCTGCAAATTGGTTTGAGCGGGAAACTTTTGATCTTTTTGGTATTCTTTTTGATGGCCACCCAGATCTGCGCCGTATTCTAACAGACTATGGTTTTATTGGACATCCTTTCCGTAAAGACTTTCCTTTAAGTGGGAATGTAGAAATGCGTTATGACTCAGAGCAAAATAGAGTTATTTACGAACCAGTAAGTATTGAACCTAGAGTATTAGTCCCTCGGGTAATAGAGAACGATCATCGCTATCAAGTTATGAATAATAAAGATAATCATGGCTGAAATACGCAATTTTACTCTAAATTTTGGTCCGCAGCATCCAGCAGCTCATGGAGTTTTACGTCTAGTGCTTGAAATGGATGGAGAAGTTATTAAGCGAGCAGATCCTCATATTGGACTACTTCATCGTGCTACTGAGAAATTAGCTGAAAGTAAACCCTTTAACCAAAGTATTGGTTATATGGATCGCTTAGATTACGTATCCATGATGTGTAGTGAACATGGCTATGTTCAGGCAATTGAAAAACTCATAGGAATAGAACCGCCGCCACGTGCTCAATATATTAGGGTAATGTTTGATGAAATTACTCGTATTCTTAATCATTTAATGTGGTTAGGATCTCATAGCATGGATATCGGGGCAATGACAGTATTTTTATATTGTTTTCGAGAGCGTGAAGATCTTATGGATTGCTATGAAGCTGTTTCTGGTACTCGTATGCATGCCACTTACTACCGACCTGGAGGGGTCTATCGTGATTTACCTGAAACTATGTCTCTATATGAGCCTTCTAAATGGCACTCTGAAAAGGAAGTAGCACTTCGCAATCAGAACCGAACTGGATCTTTACTTGATTTTATTGAGGATTTTACTCGTCGCTTTCCTAAATGCGTTGATGAGTATGAAACTTTACTTACTGATAATAGAATTTGGAAGCAACGCACTGTAGGTATCGGTACAGTAACTCCAGAAAGAGCTCTTCAGCTAGGATTTAGTGGTCCTATGCTTCGAGGATCTGGTGTAGAATGGGATCTGAGAAGGAAACAACCTTATGCTATATATGATCAGTTGGATTTTGATATTCCAATTGGTGTAAACGGTGACTCTTATGATCGCTATTTAGTACGGATAGAGGAAATGCGCCAATCTAATCGTATCATTAAACAATGTGTAGATTGGCTACGTATGAATCCTGGTCCTGTTATAATAGATAATAATAAGGTTGTCCCGCCTAATAGGGAGACTATGAAAAAGGGAATGGAATCTCTTATTCATCATTTTAAACTATTCACTGAAGGTTATTGTGTTCCAGAAGGAGAAGTATACAGTGCAATAGAAGCACCTAAAGGTGAGTTTGGTGTTTACCTTATATCTGATGGTGCAAATAAGCCTTATCGGTTAAAAATTAGAGCACCAGGATTTGCTCACTTGGCTGCTATGGATGAGATGGTAAGTGGACATATGCTTGCTGATGTTGTTGCTATTATCGGTACAATGGATGTAGTTTTTGGGGAAATTGACCGATAAAATATTAATGATGAGAAGGTAGAAAATTAAGGTGGCAGCACAAAGAAGTAATATCCTTTCTGATAAGATATATAGTCAAATTGACCATTGGATCGCTCAATATCCACAGGATAGAAAACAGTCAGCGGTTATTCCCGCACTTCATATCGTTCAGGATTTCAATGGTGGCTATTTAACTAATGAATTAATGGATGCTGTAGCAGAATACTTAGAGATGTCTCCTATTAGTGTTTATGAAGTGGCTACGTTCTATTCAATGTTTGAATTAGATCCTGTAGGACACCATAAAATTTGCGTTTGCACTAATATTTCCTGTCAGCTGTGTAACTCTGATCAAGTGGTCGCTCATTTAAAGAAGCGATTAGGAATTAGCTTTGATGAAACCACAGAGAATCAGCGCTTTACTCTAAAAGAAGTAGAGTGTTTAGGAGCTTGTGGTGGTGCACCAGTGATGGCAGTTGGAAATGTTTATTATGAAAATTTAACGCCAGAAAAGATTGATCAAATACTCGAATCTTTAAAATGATTGCATTGAATCAAGTCTGCTTTCGAACTTTAAAATACGATCCTCCTTGGGAAATTGATACTTATTTTAAAATAGGAGGGTATCGATCATGGAAGAAAATTTTAGAAGAAAAAACAGATCCGGCAGAAATTATCAATAAGCTAAAAGCATCAGGACTTAGGGGAAGAGGAGGAGCGGGGTTCCCAACTGGGGTTAAATGGAGTTTTATGCCTCGAAATAAGCCTGGAAACAAGTATATCGTTTGTAATTCAGATGAAGGGGAACCAGGTACATTTAAAGATCGTGATATTCTTCGATATAACCCTCATCAAATAATAGAGGGGATGGCAATTGCTGGATACGTGATTGGTGCAAGTACAGGGTATAATTATATCCGTGGAGAGTTTACAGAACCAATCGAGAGATTTAGTACCGCACTTAAAGAAGCGTATGCGGCAGGATTATTGGGGAAAAATATATTAGGATCTAGCATTGACTTTGATCTTCATTATTATCCTGGGGCTGGAGCTTATATTTGTGGTGAAGAAACTGCATTATTAAATTCTATTGAAGGAAAAAAAGGGCTGCCACGCTTTAAACCACCATTCCCTGCAGGATATGGCCTATATGGTAAACCAACCACAATTAATAATACAGAAAGCCTTGCTTCAGTTCCAGTAATCCTAGAAAAGGGAAGTCAATGGTTTTTAGATCTTGGTACACCTACAAGTGGCGGAAGTAAAATTTTCTGCGTTTCTGGTCATGTTAATAAACCTGGAAACTATGAAATTCCTATGGGAACACCTTTTAAAGACCTACTTGAACTAGCTGGCGGTGTACGTAATGGTCACACTTTGAAAGCTGTGATTCCCGGGGGAAGCTCAGTACCCGTAGTACCTGCAGAAATTATGATGGAAACTAATATGGATTATGAATCCATATCAAAAGCGGGATCTATGCTAGGTGCAGGATCTGTGATTGTAATGGATGAAACTACTTGTATGGTACGGGCATTAGATAGGATTTCTCATTTTTATCGGGAAGAATCTTGTGGACAATGTACTCCCTGTCGGGAAGGTACTGGCTGGATGAATCGGGTAATTCACCGTATCTATCATAGACAAGGTCTTCAAGAGGATTTAGATAAGCTTATCAGTATAGCTAACAATATCAACGGGCACACTATTTGTGCATTAGGAGATGCTGCAGCAACACCAGTAATAAGTTTCATTAAGCATTTTCGCAATGAATTCCAATATTACATTGATCATAGAGTTACTTAGCAAATAGCTGGTTATAGGAGGCTAAAACCAGAGATGGTTCATATCGAAATTGATGGGATAAAATTTAACGTAGAGCCTGGAAAGATGGTTATTCAGGTTGCTGATGAAGCAGGAATTTATATTCCTAGATTTTGCTATCATAAAAAATTATCAGTTGCTGCTAATTGTCGTATGTGCTTGATAGAGACTGATAAATCACCAAAGCCTGTGCCTGCTTGTGCTACTCCTGTTATAGAGGGAATGAAAGTATTTACTAGCTCAGCTAAAGCAATTGCAGCCCAAAAAGGGGTAATGGAGTTTTTGTTAATTAACCATCCATTAGATTGTCCTATCTGCGATCAAGGTGGAGAGTGTGAACTACAAGATCTTGCTATGGGCTATGGTAATGATATATCTAGATTTACAGAAGGTAAACGAGTTGTAAGAGATAAAGATATTGGCCCCTTAATCCAAACTGAACTGACTCGTTGTATTCATTGTACTCGTTGTATCCGGTTTGGCGAAGAGATTGCTGGTTTAAAGGAATTAGGTGCTACCGATCGTGGTGAGCTCATGGAAATTGGTACCTATATTGATTATAGCTTAACCTCTGAAGTATCCGGAAATGTTATAGACCTATGCCCAGTAGGTGCACTCACTGATAAGCCTTATCGCTTTAAAGCACGAGCTTGGGAAATGACAGGGCATCCTGCTATTTCTCCCCATGATAGTATGGGCACGAATATTGAACTACATATTCTACGAAACCAAGTAATGCGCGTAGTTCCTCGTGAAGATGAGACCATTAATGAGACTTGGATTGCAGATAGGGATCGCTATGGTTGTCTAGGATTAACCCATGAGGATAGGCTAAAACAGCCTATGGTAAAACAAAATGGTGTTTGGCAAGAAGTAGATTGGGAGGAAGCACTAGGAGCAGTAGCCCATGGATTAAGATCTATAGTGGAGAAAAATGGAGGTGCTCAGTTAGGTGGTCTTATTTCTCCTTATGCTACAACTGAAGAGCTCTATCTTTTTCAAAAACTACTTAGAGGATTGCACAGTAATAATATTGATTCTCGCTTATATCAACAGAGTTTTCATAATCTTGGAACTCCTCTTGAAGATCTAGTATTTAAGCACTCTATTGAAGAAATAGAAAACTCTGATTCAATTCTATTAGTTGGTGTTAACCCTCATAAAGATCATCCTCTTCTTGGATTAAGATTTCGCAAAGCAGCCCACCATGGGGCAAAAATAGCGATTATTAATCCAGTAGACTATTTAGTACGGTTTCCAGTCGCAGAGAAGATAATCACTGATTCTTATGGAATGATCCATGGGCTTGCAGGAATTGCTAAAAGCCTAATCGAATTGAAATCAGAAACTTTAGAAAATAGCTGGATAGTACTGCTAGATAACATAGAGCCTCTAAGCTCAGAGCGAGCAATAGCAAAACAATTAGCAGGATCCTCCAATGCACGGATCTTTTTAGGAAAAATAGCAGAAGGGCATCCAAATTTTCCAACACTTCAAGCACTTAGTTATTTGATAGGCCAGCTAACCAGTGTTCAAATAGGATTTATTCCTTCTGGAGGTAATGCGGTAGGTGCGGCTATCGCCGGAGCGCTACCTCATCAAGGTCCTGGTGGTAATTTTGTCCCAGTAAAAGGGCTAAATTGGCAATCTATGTTTGAAAAAAGGCTTTTAGGATACTTGCTATTAGGAATTGAACCAGAATTTGATTGTATCAACCCTAGATTAGCACAAAAAGCACTACAAGATGCTAGTTTTGTCGTTTCTTTAACAGCATTTCGTAGTAAATCTATGCTTGAATACTCGGATATTTTACTACCTATTAGCAATTTTACAGAAACATCAGGAACACTTATTAATCTTGAAGGGCATTGGCAGAGTTTTACTGCAGCAACACACTCCTCGGGAGATGCTCGCCCCGGTTGGAAAGTATTGCGAGTTCTAGGTAATCTATTACAAATTCCGGAATTTGAATATTTTTCTTCTGAAGAGGTATGCAATGCACTAAAAGATGAAATTAAAAAAATAGGTAAAACTAAAAGAGTTACTTGGTATCCTAAATCTCTAGGTATTGAAAATAAAGAAGACAAAATAGGATTAACAAGAATAGCCGAGCTTCCTATCTACAGAGTAAATAGTCTAATTAGACGTAGTCATCCGCTACAACAAAGTCCTGATGGGCAAGCAGCTCATATTGCCTATCTTAATAGTATTGATATAAATAAATTAGGGTTGCAAAATGCAAAGTATATTGAAGTAAGCCAGGAAGGGAATAAGACTAAGTTACCATTTGAAATCAGTGATCTAGTTGCTGAAGGGTGTATACAGTTAGCTACTGGGATTGAAGAGACAGCATTTTTAGGTGCTCCATTTACTTATGTTCAAGTTGCATCAGGGGAATAGAGTAAGCAATGTTTAGTTACTTCTTAGCTGTTTTAGTTATCCTTCTTAAAATTGTTGGCATTATATTGCCTTTACTACTTACAGTTGCATGGCTTACTTTTGCTGAGCGGAAAATTATTGGATTTATGCAGGTTCGGGTGGCTGCAAATAGAGTAGGTCCTAGGGGCTGGTTGCAGCCAATTGCAGATGTAGTTAAATTAATCCTTAAAGAAATCATTGTTCCTACAAGTGCTAATAAGTATTTATTCTTCTTAGCACCTGTGCTTGCTATTGCACCAGCACTTTCGGTATGGGCTGTTATTCCTTTCAGTCCAGAGCTAGTTCTAGCAGATATTAATGCTGGATTGCTTTATATTTTAGCTATCGGATCTATGAGCGTGTATGGAATTATCTTAGCGGGATGGGCTTCTAATTCTAAATATGCCTTTTTAGGTGCCATGCGATCAGCCGCACAAATTGTATCTTATGAAATTGCTATGGGGTTTGCTTTGGTTGGGGTGCTGATTGCCGCAGGTAGTCTTAACCTCAGCGAGATAGTAAATGCACAAGCAGGCGGTATATGGCATTGGTTTTGGCTTCCATTGTTTCCTTTATTTTTAGTATATTACATTTCAGGGGTAGCAGAGACTAACCGTGCTCCTTTTGATATGGCAGAGGGTGAATCAGAAATTGTCGCAGGATACCACGTGGAGTACTCAGGGACCGCATTTGCACTTTTCTATCTTACTGAATATATAGAAATGATCTTAGTTTCAACCCTAGCTGCTTTAATGTTTTTAGGTGGATGGCTATCTCCTTTTGAAAGTACTAGGTTTGAGTCAACATTTGCATTTATTCCTAGTCTTTTTTGGCTTTTAGCGAAAACTGCATTTTTTTTATTTTTTTATTTTTGGCTACGTGCTACTTATCCACGATATCGTTATGATCAGATAATGCGACTTGGATGGAAAGTATTTATTCCTATTACTATCATTTGGCTATTAGTAGTGAGTGGCACCCGAGTTGCACATATAGGTCCTTGGTTTACGTAGATAAAACTATATATGAATACATTGCGTTCTTATTTCAAAAGTTTTTTACTCTGGGAGCTAATTCTTGGCTTAAAACTAACCGGTCGTTACCTATTTGCTAGAAAAATAACTGTTCAATTTCCAGAAGAAAGAACTCCTTTATCTCCTAGATTCAGAGGGCTTCACGCTCTGCGGCGCTACCCTAATGGGGAAGAAAGATGTATTGCTTGTAAGTTATGTGAGGCTGTATGCCCTGCTTTAGCTATTACTATTGACTCCCATCAAAGAGAAGATAAAACTCGTCGTACAACTCGATATGATATTGATCTTTTTAAATGTATTTATTGTGGTTTTTGCGAAGAAGCATGCCCTGTTGACTCAATCGTATTAACAAGAGTTTTCGATTACCATTTTGAAGAGCGTGGCGAACAAATTATGCATAAGGGGCAATTATTAGCGATTGGTGATAAATACGAACATCAGATTGCTGCTGATAGGACAGCAGATGCACCTTATCGATAATTAATAGTACTCAAGCTTTACATATTATTTATGGAAAAAATACTATTTTATATCTTTTCTTCTATTTTGCTGTTTGCGGCATCTATGGTAATTACAGTACGTAATCCTATCCAAGCAACTTTATTTTTAATTTTGGCTTTTTTTACAAGTGCGGCAATCTGGCTGCTACTTGAAGCAGAATTTTTAGCTATTATTTTAATACTGGTCTACATCGGTGCAGTAATGGTTTTATTTTTATTTGTGGTTATGATGTTAGATATTAATTTAGTTTCTTTACGAGAAGGATTCATCAAATATCTTCCCATAGGACTGCTAGTATCAGCATTAACTGCATTTGAGATGATGGCAGTATTAAAACCAGAGAATTTTGGTTTATCTGTACCTACACCTCATGATTCAAACTATAGTAACACAGAGGAACTAGGGAATATTCTCTATACAGTCTATAGTTATCCTTTTGAGCTTGCTGCAGCAATTTTACTAATAGCTATTGTTGCAGCGATTACCCTTACTTTACGGAGAGGTATTAGTAAACATCAAGATCCGTCACAACAAGTACAAGTGAATCCTAAAGATCGAGTTAAGCTGGTTAAAATGACCAACTCAGAAACCCAGAAATAGGTTAAATAAGTAATAATGGTAACATTATCTGATTTTTTGGTTCTAGGTGCACTATTGTTTTGTCTTTCCGTTGCTGGAATTTTCCTAAATCGAAAGAATATTATTATCATCCTCATGTCACTTGAGCTAATGCTGCTAGCGATTAATATAAATTTTCTTGCATTTTCACATTTTCTAGAAGATATATCTGGTCAAGTATTCGTTTTTTTTATATTAACAGTCGCTGCGGCAGAAAGTGCTATTGGTCTTGCAATTCTTGTAGTGTTATTTCGTACCAGACATACAATTAATGTCGGTGATTGGGATAAATTAAAGGGCTAGAATGAGATGAAAGCCCAAACTATCGGAATAATAATAGCACCCTTAATTGGTTGTATTATTGCAGGTCTATTTGGTCGTAAAGTTGGACGCATCTGGTCTCATCGTGCAGCAATAGCTGGAGTTGCAATTTCCTTCTTGTTATCTTCCATTGTTTTCATTCAAGTAGTAACAAATGGAGGTACTTATAATGAGCACATTTATACTTGGGTAGGTACAGGGAATTTTCACTTGGAAATAGGATTTTTAATCGATCATCTGAGTGCACTTATGATGATGGTTGTAAGTTTTGTATCTTTAATGGTGCATATATACACCATTGGTTATATGGATGATGATCCAGGATACCAGAGATTTTTTAGCTATATTGCATTATTTACATTTTCTATGCTGATGCTGGTTATGGCTAATAACTTCCTGCAACTTTTTATAGGTTGGGAAGTAATGGGATTAATATCCTATCTATTAATAGGATTTTGGTATAAAAAAGAATCAGCGATTTATGCTAATCTTAAAGCCTTTCTTGTCAATCGTGTAGGGGATATTGGATTTTTATTGGGGATTGCCTGTGTATTAATGTATACAGGTAGTTTAGATTATGGTGAAGTGTTTGGAGCAGTTCCCTCATTATCAGAAAAAACAATATCGCTATTTCCTAATACTTCTTATGCAGTACCTACAGTAATAGGCATCCTTCTTTTTATCGGAGCAATGGGTAAATCTGCTCAAATGCCGCTACATGTTTGGTTACCTGATTCTATGGAAGGACCAACACCTATTTCTGCACTTATTCATGCAGCTACTATGGTAACCGCAGGAATTTTTATGGTGGCTCGAATGTCGCCTATATATGAATTATCAGAAACTGCCTTGGGGGTTGTGCTAATCATTGGTGCATGTACTGCATTTTTTATGGGGCTTGTGGGTATCGTACAAAATGATATTAAGCGAGTTATCGCATATTCTACTTTATCCCAATTAGGATATATGACAGTCGCTCTTGGCGTTTCTGCTTATTCAGCGAGTGTTTTTCACTTAATGACTCACGCATTTTTTAAGGCACTTTTATTTTTAGGTGCTGGTTCCGTAATCATTGCGATGCATCATGAACAAGATATGATGAAAATGGGTGGACTAAAAAAATATATGCCAATTACCTATTGGACAATGATTATTGGTGCCCTTGCGTTAATCGGATTTCCAGGGTTTTCGGGGTTTTTTTCTAAAGATTCTATTATTGAAGCAGTACACCTTTCTAATATGCCAGGATCTAGTTTTGCTTATTTAATGGTGATTTCTGGAGTTTTTGTGACTGCCTTCTATACTTTTAGAATGTTGTTTCTTACCTTTCATGGAGAGGAGAGGATGGATGAACATACGAAAAACCATCTTAAAGAATCCCCATATGTTATTACTATTCCACTTATTTTCTTAGCTATACCTTCTATTATAGTGGGAGTTTATATAAAAACTCTTTTGTTTGATAATTTTTTTGGTGAAGCAATAGTAGTGCTACCTATTCATAACGTATTAGAAGAAATGGGTGCTGAATTACATGAAGGGGTTATTCCATTTATTCTAGAAGGGTTTAAAGGTCTCCCATTCCTTTTAGCAGCTTCAGGTGTAATCAGTGCATGGTTTTTATATATTGCTTATCCTGAGTTACCTAATCAAATTAAATCTCGATGCCATTTAATCCATTGGACCTTAATAAACAAATATGGCTTCGATCGATTTAATGAGATTTTCTTTGCAGGTGGTTTTCGTTATATCGGAAACTTGTTTTCTCGATTTGGAGAACGGTTATTAATTGATGGTTTACTGGTAAATGGATCGGCACGAGTAGTAAGTATCACTGCTCAAATTTCACGTCATTTACAATCTGGTTATCTTTTTCATTATGCTTTTGCCATGATTTTAGGTCTTTTATTCCTCATTGGTGGCTTTGTAATTTATAAGGGATAGGAATAATGTTACAGTTTCCAATTCTCTCTTTAGTTATTTGGCTGCCAATTATCGGTGGTTTAGTAGTACTCGGGGCAAGTGACCGTCCTACCGATCACATTCGTAAATCTGCCCTATTTTTTGCAGGGCTATCTTTTCTAGTAAGCTGGTTTCTATATATTTGGTTTGATACCAGTGAAGCTACAATGCAGTTTCAAGAAAAAGTAGTATGGTTAGAAGCTTTTAAAGTTTATTACCATGTAGGAATTGATGGCATTTCAATGCCACTTATTATTCTAAATACATTTTCTACCTTACTAGTAGTTATTGCTGGCTGGCAAATCATTAAATATAAGCTAGCACAATATATGGCCAGTTTTTTAATTATGGAAGGGCTAATGAATGGAGTTTTTTCAGCATTAGATAGCATCTTATTTTATATATTTTTTGAGGGTACACTGATACCTCTATTTCTAATTATTGGTATTTGGGGAGGACCTAATCGGGTTTATGCTACACTTAAATTTTTCCTCTATACTTTCTTTGGCTCAGTCTTCTTCCTAATTGCAATTCTCTACTTAAGAAGTGTTACTGGTAATTTTGATATTCTTAGCTTTCATGAAGTTCCTCTAGGAATGAAGGCACAGATAGGGTTATTTTTTGCTTTTTTGATTGCTTTTGCTGTAAAAATACCTATGTGGCCTGTACACACTTGGTTACCTGATGCTCATGTTGAAGCTCCTACAGGGGGGTCAGTTATACTAGCAGCAATCGCTTTAAAACTAGGCGCTTATGGTCTTATGCGGTTTAGTTTACCAATTGTTCCTGATGCTAGTCTTGCCTTAGATTGGTTTATTATTACCCTCTCTTTAATTGCTATAGTCTATATTGGGTTAGTTGCTATCGTGCAACAGGATATTAAAAAACTTATTGCTTATTCTAGTGTTTCTCATATGGGGTTTGTTACCTTAGGACTATTTATTAGCTTTGTAATCTTCGCTCAAGGGACTGAAGGAGAAGGATCTACTCTAGGGCTTTCAGGTGCATTGGTGCAAATGATTTCTCATGGTCTTGTATCTGCTGGTATGTTTTTATGTATGGGGGTCTTATATGATCGTATGCATACCCGTCTTATTAAGGATTATGGTGGTGTCATTAATACAATGCCTATCTTTGGTGCATTCTGGGTTTTATTTGCAATGGCAAATACGGGATTACCCGGCACCTCTGGCTTTGTAGGTGAGTTTTTAGTTATTTTAGGAGCGTTTCAAGCTAATTTTTGGTATGCTTTTTGGGCATCGCTTACCCTAATTCTAAGTGCTTCATATTCTCTATGGATGATTAAGCGGGTTGTGTTTGGTGAAGTATCAAATGATAATGTAGCTGCTTTAAAAGATTTAAGTACAAGAGAGTTTCTAATCCTTGGTTCATTAGCAGTAGCAGTACTATTTCTTGGAATATGGCCACAACCTTTATTAGAGGTTATGCATACATCTATAGACCATCTATTATCCCAAATCACAGTGTCAAAATTAATTTAAATTATAAGCTACAGAATAAATAAGATGAGTTTCGATACGCCCGATTTTTTAACTGCACTGCCAGAAATCTTAACTCTCGGAATGGGCTGCATACTTTTATTAGCAGTTGCTTATAGTGGTGCACAAAGCGGTAAAATAGCATATAAAATTACACAAGCTACGCTGATAATTGTGGCATTAGTTACACTATATTATTTTGATTCCTCTTCTCATAGCATCACGTTTAATAATAGTTATATTAAAGATCCCTTAAGCGACTCGTTAAAACTATTTATTTATCTCACTGTTTTTTTAGTATTTCTATATTCTCGAGATTATCTTCGGGCTAGAAATTTAGAAAAAGGAGAGTTTTATATCCTTGGTCTCTTTGGGATGCTGGGGATCATGGTCATTACTTCGGCTCATCATTTTCTGCTTCTTTATTTAGGGTTAGAGCTGCTCTCCCTAAGCCAATATGCTATGGTAGCACTAAACAGAAATAATCACTTAGCTGCTGAAGCAGCAATGAAGTATTTTGTATTAGGATCGCTTGCCTCTGGTATGTTGCTCTATGGTATGTCCATGATATATGGAGTAACTGGAAGCCTCGAAATTGACACCATAGCAAACACAATTGCGAACAATACTGATAGCAACTCAAGTATCGTCTTAGCATTTGGGCTAGTCTTTATTATGGTAGCGCTTGCTTTTAAATTTGGGGCAGTGCCTTTTCATATGTGGCTTCCTGATGTATATCACGGTGCACCAACTGCAGTAACCCTCTATATTGGTACTGCTCCCAAAATTGCTGCATTTGCAATGCTCATGCGTTTACTAGTAGATAGTCTAGAAGGAATTCAGCCTCAATGGGAAGGGATGATGATTATTCTTGCCTCTCTTTCTATGATACTTGGAAATGTGATAGCAATTGCCCAAAGCAATATTAAACGTATGCTTGCATATTCTGCTATATCTCATATGGGATTTCTCTTTTTAGGTACGCTTACAGGTACTCATGCAGGATACGCAGCCTCTATGTTTTATATTATAATATATACTCTTATGAGTCTTGGTAGTTTTGGGATGGTTGCATTGCTTTCTAGAGCGGGCTTTGAATCTGATCAGATAGAAGATTTTAAAGGATTAAATGAACGTAGTCCTTGGTTTGCTTTTATGATGCTCATTTTAATGTTTGCAATGATGGGTTTTCCACCCACTGCAGGGTTTTATGCTAAATGGGCAGTTATTATGGCTATAATAGATGAGGGATTAGTTTGGTTAGCTATAGTTGCGGTAGTCTCTTCTGTTATAGGTGCTTTTTACTATTTACGAGTAGTAAAATATATGTACTTTGATAAGTCTAGTGAAACTACTTCTCTGAGTGTAAAAACTGATTTTCAATGGTGTATGAGCGGTAATAGTTTAGCATTATTAGGATTAGGACTTTTCCCAAATTCCTTAATGAATTTGTGTTTAGCAGCTTTTAATTGAAAAACAGTAATATATATTTAGTTAATTTTATTTTAAATCATTATTCTCTTTAAGCAGAGTAAGTATATTCTTCATATCTTCTGGAAGTGGTGCTTCCCAAGTCATTTCTTGCCCGCTTAATGGGTGAGTAAGCCCCAAACGAACAGCGTGCAGTGCTTGTCGTTTAAAATTACGTAGTCCATCAATAAGCATTTCGTTACTTTTTTCTGGAATTTGGAGACGCCTACCATAAACAGGATCTCCAAGTAAGGGGTAATTGATATAAGACAAATGAACTCGAATTTGATGCGTTCTACCCGTCTCTAAAAGACAGGTTACGTAGGTATGGGTCTGAAAACGAGATAGTACCCTATAGTAGGTAACTGCTGGTTTCCCAGAATCACTTACTGCCATTTTCTTTCTATCAATAGAATGGCGAGCTATAGATGCTCTAATAACACCACCACTTGTCATAACACCCATAGTAATAGCTCGATATTCTCTGCGTATTTTATGACTCTGCAACTGCTGCACTAGGCTAGTATGAGCTGGGATAGTTTTAGCTACTACTAAAAGACCCGTAGTATCTCTATCTAGTCGATGAACAAGCCCTGCTCGTGGTATTACTTCTAACTCAGAAGCATAGTTTAACAACCCATTGACTAAAGTACCATCATAATTGCCTACGGCTGGATGTACTACTAAGTTAGCTGGCTTATTAATAACGATAAGGGCTTCATCCTCATAAACAATATGAAGTGGCAATGGTTGGGGTCTCCACTCAACTTTAGCTTCTATTTCTGTATGTAGTATTACAACCTCTCCGCCTGATACTATGTCTCGAGGACGAGCTAAGGTATTATTAATTTTTATTTGACCATCTTTTATCCATGCTTGAATACGAGTGCGAGAATATTGAGGAAAAGTTTGTACTAAAGCTTGATCTAAACGCTTCCCTCCTAATTCTAGAGGAATAGTAGTATTTTCTTGTATCACTTCTTTCATAGAATATGTACTATACAGAAAAAATTCTAAGCCAGTATACTGAAAAGATAAATCCAGTCATTTATGTAAAATTTTATTAGTGTTTAGTGTCATGAAAAACCACCTCCAAAATGAAACAAGTCCTTACTTGCTACAACATGTAGATAATCCAGTAAACTGGTATCCTTGGAATAAAGATGCACTAGATCGTGCCTCTCAAGAGAAAAAACCTATTTTACTCTCTATTGGTTATTCTGCTTGTCATTGGTGCCACGTTATGGCTCACGAATCTTTTGAGGATAAAGATACCGCACTAATTATGAATCAGCATTTCATTAATATTAAAGTGGATAGGGAAGAGCGCCCTGATCTAGATCAAGTTTATCAATTAGCACAGCAAATGCTAACTGGGCGAGCGGGTGGCTGGCCATTGACTTTATTTTTAGAGCCTACGAAACAAGTTCCCTTTTTTAGCGGTACTTATTTTCCTCCTGAAGGCCGATATGGATTACCAGGATTTAAAGATTTATTACAACAAATCTCCCAATACTTTTACACACACTCTTCAGAAATTTATGCTCAAAATAGCCGTTTATTAGCTGCTTTTAGAAATATTGATAAGCGAATCTCGATTGATAAAGTTTCTAGCTTAGATTTTTCTCCACTAAAAAGATCGCAGAAAGAATTAACTCAATCCTTTGATTTTCAATATGGTGGGATGAAAGGTGCTCCTAAATTTCCTAATCCACCAATCATTGAACGATATTTGAATGAGGCCATAGAATTTTACTTAACAAAAGAAGAGCAACAACAATCCATTACTAAACTTCAGATCACGTTAGATCACATGGCATTAGGGGGAATCTATGATCAGATAGGTGGGGGATTTTATCGTTATTCAGTAGATGGAAAATGGCAAATTCCTCACTTTGAAAAAATGCTCTATGACAATGGTCAATTATTATTTCTCTACAGCAAAGCCTATAGCCTACTAAAAGCAAAGCTATACCATAGGGTATTACTTGAGACTGGAAATTGGGTAATTAGAGAAATGCAATCTTCAGAAGGAGGATACTACTCATCCTTAGATGCAGATTCAGAAGGTCATGAAGGTAAATACTATATTTGGTCTCAAGAGGAAATTCAATCAATATTAGATGACGATGAATACCAATTAGCCAGTCGATACTTTGGGCTAGATCAGCCTAGCAATTTTGAAGGCTGTTGGCACTTACACTGTGCTGCTGTTAATACAGAAACTTTAGCTCAAAAACTAGAATTACCTCTTGATAATACCCAAAAAAAAATTATTACTATTAAAGAAAGATTACGTATTACTAGAAATAATCGTATCTATCCAACTCGAGATGGAAAGATACTGACTTCTTGGAATGGATTAATGATTAAAGGTATGGTAAGTGCGGGACAAGTATTAAATCAGCCTAGTTTTATTGATTCTGCTGAGAGAGCATTGAAATTTATCTATAATAACTTATGGATAAATAACCGCTTGCTGGCTACTTATAAAGACAAAAAAGCAAGATACCTCGCTTATCTCGATGATTATGCTTTTCTCATTGATGCACTAATAACTTTACTACAAACACAGTGGAAAGATGAGTATTTAGCTTTCTTAATTCAACTTACCGATACGGTGCTTACCCATTTTGAAAATAAAGAACAAGGCGGTTTTTATTTCACTGCCCACGATCAAGAGATACCCATTTCTCGTTTAATACCTTTAACAGATAATGCAACTCCTTCAGGAAATGGAGTAATGACGTATAACCTAATTCGGCTTGGGCATTTATTAGGTAATATGGTTTATTTGGAAGCAGCTGAACGATGCTTAAAGACTAGTTGGTTTAGTGTCCAGCAAATACCACACGCCCACTGTAGCTTGCTTAAAGCACTAGAATCATATCTTTACCCTCCAGAAATAATTATCCTACGAGGACCTGAATCAGTATTGACTCCATGGCATAGTCTTGTTTTAGAGCACTATCTACAACAAAGAATAGTGCTCGCAATTCCATCACATGCTAAGTATTTACCTAAGCAACTAGAAAAATACCAATCTATTAGCTCAAATGGGGTAACAGCTTATATTTGTCATGGTCAGACTTGTTTAGCCCCCATCACCGAATTTGAATCATTTAAAAATCATTTTAAAGTTAAAGACAGTAGCCAAAGCTATCTCTAAAGCGATCCCAGAATTCTGTGAGCTTAAAATGGTGGTTTTGAGTACCATGGGATTCAATTTTAATTGCTCCTAATAAAGAAGCAATTCGGCCAGTATTTTCCCAATCCATATCGCAGCTAATACCATAGAGTAGTCCTGCTCGATAAGCATCACCACATCCTGTTGGATCTGAAACTAAAGCAGCTTTAGCAGATGGAATTTTAAGCTCTTTCCCTTCAGTATAAATAGTAGAGCCATCACCACCTTGCGTGACAATAAACGCTTTTACTTGTTTTGCAAGTTCTTCAATAGATAGTTGAGTACGCTCTTGAAATAAATGTGCTTCATAATCATTCATACTTATCCAAGTAGCCTGTTGGACAAAGCTAAGAAGTTCTTTTTCGCTAAACATAGGCAATCCCTGGCCCGGATCAAATATAAATGGAATACCTGCTTCATGGAATTGTTTAGCGTGTTGGATCATCCCATCTCGACCATCAGGAGAAATAATGCCAATATCAATATCTTTATTTTTATTAGCATCTTCAATTCTATTTTCGTGGGAAAAATTCATTGCTCCTGGATGAAATACTGTAATCTGATTACTATCGATATCTGTAGTAATAAATGCTTGTGCTGTATAAGTATTATCAATTAAGCGTACATATTGGAGTGGAATATCTTTTTCAATAAACCATCCTCGATAGGAAGAAAAATCATCTCCTACCGTTCCCATGGGAATAGGCTCTCCTTGAAGCAATTTAAGATTGTAAGCGATATTGCCTGCACATCCCCCAAATTCTCTTCGTAGCTTAGGGGCTAAAAAAGAAACATTAAGCATATGTACTTTATCTGGAAGGATATGCTTTTTAAACTGATCATGGAATACCATGATCGTATCATAGGCAAATGATCCACAAATTAACGCTGACATGATTTCTCCTTAATTATAAAAATTTTTATCTAAAGAATAATATAATTTCATTTTAACCCTGCCAAGCGATATCTAATTCTCGTGCTGCTTTGACTTCATCAAGGCGACGCACTGGTAAATTATGAGGAGCAGATTTAAGTTGATTTAGATCCTCGTGTGCTTCTTTCATAATTTGTGCCATTGCATCAACAAAAAAATCAAGAGTTTGCTTACTTTCTGTCTCCGCTGGCTCTATTAAAAGGCACTCCGGTACTAAGAGGGGAAAATAAATAGTAGGTGCGTGAAAACCAAGATCTAGTAATCGTTTAGCCACATCGGTTGCAGTCATATTCATTTCTTGAGCTTGTCGCTTTAAGGTGACAACAAATTCATGACCAGCACGACGAGTTGGATAAGCTAAATCAAATCCTAGCTCGCTCATTTTCTTTGCAAGATAGTTAGCGTTTAGAGCAGAAAAATCAGATACTCGCTCCATACCTTCTCGACCTAGCAATCTAATATAAATATAAGCACGAAGTAAAACTCCTGCATTACCCATCCAAGCAGAAAGCCGGCCAATACTTTGTGGGCAATCATCTTCTACAAACCAACGATATTTCCCATCTTCTCTTCTACCTACTCGAGGTATGGGTAGAAAAGGAAATAATTTTTCACCGACACCAACAGGTCCTGCCCCAGGACCACCACTGCCATGAGGTGTAGCAAAGGTTTTATGCAAATTAAGATGAATGACATCAAAACCCATATCTCCGGGTTTTACTTTACCTAAAATAGCATTTAGATTTGCTCCATCATAATAAAGTAATCCGCCTGCTTGATGCACTTTATCGGCAACTATTTTAATATTTCGATCAAAAATTCCTAGGGTAGAAGGATTAGTCAACATAATTCCTGCAGTTTTTGGACCGAGTACTTTATCAAGTGCTACTAAGTCTATATCTCCTTCTACATTGGTGGGAATTTCTCGTACCTGAAAGCCACACATAGTTGCTGTTGCAGGGTTAGTGCCATGGGCTGCATCAGGAACTAACATTTCACGCCGCTCATGATTACCCATTGCATCATGATAAGCCCGAATCATTGCCACTCCAGTAAATTCTCCTTGAGCACCGGCCATAGAAGCAAGGCTAATAGCCTTCATCCCTGTAATAGCTGCTAAAATTTCTTGCATTTCATAAAGGCAAGATAAATAGCCTTGGCTTAGAAAATCAGGAGTCGCTGGATGTCGCTCTAAAAATCCTGGTAGGTTCGCTAGCGTATGACAGATCTTGGGATTGTACTTCATAGTACAAGAGCCTAAAGGGTAGAAATGGGTATCAATTGAAAAATTTTTTTGAGATAGCCGAGTATAATGCCGGACTACATCTAATTCAGAGACTTCAGGTAACCTAGGAGGCGTTTTCCTCAATAGATCCTTTGGTAAATCTTCTGTAACGGAATCAGTTTTAGGAATTTGAGTTGGTGCATGTCGGTTTGGGCGTGAAGATTCAAAAATCAGCATAATTATAGTAAATAGGTTTTAGTTTGTTAAAAAAATTTATCTCTCAAGCACAATGTAGTAAGAAGTTGATCAACATTAACTAGTATATAGTGAGAAATAGGTACCTGAAGTTTCTTTATTACGGTCTATCTATATTCACTCAATTTTTAAGCTAGTCATAGATAAGGCGCCAGCTACTGGTTTATCATTAAAAAAACTAATTGATTCACCCTTTTCTTTCAGTCCAAGAATATACAATAGCGGAAGATAGTGCTCTACAGAAGGAATAGCAAGTTGAAAGGCTGATCCTTGATTTTTAAAATCAATAAGCATCTGATGATCATCATCTAAAATAAGTTGTTTTACTTTTTCATTAGCTTCCATCGCCCAATCATAAGCAAATTCCTCGTTTATTTTTTGCCAATCTACCTTTTTAAGGTTATGAACAATGTTTCCACTACCGATGATTAATACACCTTTTTCACGAAGAGGTATTAATTCTTGAGCCAATTCATAATGCTGCTGAGGTGTTTTATTGACGTCCAAACTCATTTCAACAGTAGGTATATCTGCATCTGGATAAAGATGTTTAATCACCGACCAAGCCCCATGATCAAGACCCCAATTATAATCTAAATTTACTTCAGTAGACTTTATAAGTAACTTTGTTTCCATTGCGAGTTTAGGGCTACCCGGTGCTGGGTACTGCACTTCAAAGAGCTCCTGAGGGAATCCAAAAAAATCATGAATGGTAGCTGGATTTTTCATTGCCGTTACTTGAGTTTCTTGTGTTTCCCAATGTGCTGATATACATAAAATAGCATTCGGCTTTGGAATTTCTGTGCTAATATTTCGAAACCCAGTAACAAACTCGTTTTCTTCAATAGCATTCATTGGACTACCATGCCCCAAAAATAATAGGGGCATTTTCTCTATACTATTAAAAGAGTTAATCATTTTATTTAAGATTATCTAGTTAATTTTAGTTTCATCAATTAATTTAGAAAATTCAACGCTTCAAGAAAGTAGCGATACTGAGTATCGCAAGGCTTACCAAGATAAGTATAACTCCAACTGTTTCAGGCAGCGTAGGGGCTTCATTAAGGATCATTCCTGCAAGAATAATAGTGACTACTGGAACTCCAAGAGAGCTTAAGCTTGTAATGCTAGCTGATAAGTGTTGTAGAGCATAGAGCCAAAGAATCCAGCCTAAAGCACTTGATAAAATACTGTTATAAGCTAGTGCCTGTAAAAAAGTACTATTCCAAATTGGAATAGATTCTCCCATGAAGTAAGAGAGTATTTCTAGTGCAAGCCCGCCAATAAACATCTGCCAAGCATTAATATTAATAAGCTCTGCAGTATTATTTAATTCCATTTCTTTACTAATAATGACACTAACCCCCCACAGTAGCCCAGCGATTAAAGCAAATAGGGTGCTTGCCAAGGTAAAGTAAGTTTCCCAAGGATCAATGATTCCAATCAAACCTAATCCTGCAATGCAGAGAGCTAGCCATTGTAATTTACAAATGGGCTCTTTTAAGAAATGTGCTGCAAAAATAATAGCCCATAAAGGCATGGTATAAACAAGTACCGCACTTTTTCCCACACTACCTTCTACAAGAGCTAAGGCACCAGTGCCCATAAAACCTACAGTTTGTAATAGAGAAAGCCAGAGCATAGGTTTAATGTGTACTGGCTTTAAAGAATTTTTTTTTAAAAAAATAATAAAAAATAAGAATAATCCACCAATGATAGAGCGTAGAGCAGCAAACTCTACGGGTGCACACCAGATCAGTGCTTGCTTAACAACAACCCAGCCATATCCCCAAATAAGTGTTAAAACAACTAGTGCAAGGATAGAGCTAGCTTGGTTTGGTATTTTTCCAACATTACTTATAGGGAAGTTCATTAGCAGCAGCTCAAAAATATTGAATAGCTTCGTAAAACATTTTTTTTCCTATCACTATAAACACAGTAAAATAAATTATAGTAATAATATCAATTAAATAACCTAAGAGAATAAAAATCCCATCATACTGGAGTAATCCTGCTGCTAAAAAAAATAGAGCAAGTCCTGGTAAAGTATTACTGAGGGGAATGAAACCAAAAGGCAAGATCAGTAGAATAGCTCCTAAAATTAAAGCAAGGCTATGGATTTTGTATAAGAATTTTTTAGCGACTAGCCAGTTTAAGCGATAAGGATGATTAATTCTTACTAAGTAGTTTAACCATATAAAGCTGTGCTCTAAAACAACAGAAAGAGCCTTTGTAGAAATAAGTTTATTTCTAACAGATTTAGGCAACCATAGAGGATAGTCAAAAAAAAGGCTTACCCCAATAGATAAAATTACTAGACCGCATATAGCACCCATGCCAGGGATAGAAATAGGTATGATAAAAATAAGGGAAAGTAATAAAACAAAAGGTATTAAGCCCTCTTGTCCTATTAGATCCCGTACTTCAATCAAAGTAACATGCTCTGAAGGTAATTTTTCTATAATTTTTTTAAGTTTTTGTATAAGCGGAGAATACACTAACATTATTTAGTTTGAGAAAGAGCTGATTGTTGAAACAGCTTATTTCCTATGTATTTTGCACCTTCTACAGTTAAGTGATTACCGTCCCAAGCAATTAAATTATCTTCAGGAGTTACTATAGGGCAGCTTTCATTATCTCCACAAATAATTTCAATCTGATTAATAAATACTTCAGGAGATAGATTATTTTTCATTATTCTATTAATAGATAATGCTCTTTCAATAACTCTATATCGTAATTTAGCTCGCTTTTCTCTTCCTAAATAGAGTAATTTCCTAATATTAATAGTTTCACCAAAGCTCTTAGTACCAATAACAAATAACTTTTGATTAAAACTCAGGTGCATATTAGTAATAGTCTCTAGCAGAAACTTTGCTCCCCACTGATTCCAATTAGAAGCAAGCACAATAATGTCAGCTTGCTTAATAATTGGCATCAAAGAAGGGATATTAGGTCGCCTAGCACACTCCGGGCGATATATTGGAGCAATATATCGGCTAAAATCTTCTGAAGTCACATAGGATATTTGGCATCTAGCTTCTATATGAGCTGTTCTAATTTGTGCATTTTGCCATTGGTTAGATTCATAAACTGCATTTACAAAATCTTGAGCATAGCTATCTCCAATAATTAAAATTTTACGCTGCTCTGTTGTTGTAAAATTTCCTTCTAGTGCCTTTGCTCTTTTTCTTACATACTCTCCTTGGATTGTATTATCTGCATACTTCCACCATTTCATCTCTTCTGGAGAAAATCGACTAGATACGCCATGGGTAAAAATAAGCCATAAACCAAGAAGTAATACAATAAACGAACTAACCCCTGCCCATTTAAGTAACATGGGCTTAGAGATTATATTCCGATCACGGAATGGAGTTTCCACATAAGCCCAACTTAACCAAGCTAAAAATAGACTTAGTAATACCAAGCCAATATTCCCCTCTAAGGCTGGATAAAATCCAGCAATATGAGTAAATGCAAAGATAGGTTCATGCCATAAATAAGCACTATAGGAAATTAGCCCAACAAATACGAATGGTTTACTAGACAATAAACGTCCCAAGAAACTATCCTTATAAATAAGCATAATCACTAATGCAGAACCTGCTGAGGGAATTAAAGCATTTAATCCGGGAAACGGTATTCTTTCGTCAAACATCATAATTGGTAGTGCAATACTTAAAATGCCTACCCAGCAAAATAATTCTGCTAGAATTTTACTTAGTTTGGGTATTTTATTTTCAAATGCAGCAAATGCTACTAGTGCTCCCAACATAAGCTCAAATGCACGAGTTGGGCTTAAGTAAAAAGTTATAATTGGTTTTCCAAAATAAACTCCTAATTCACTTACTCCTAGTGAAATAATTGTAACTGTAAATAAAGCAACCCATAACCAGCCTCTCTTATAACGCCATATTCCCCAAAGGAATATAGGAAAAAAAATGTAAAATTGTTCTTCAACGCCTAAACTCCACGTATGCACCAAAGGATTTTCTAGTATTGCGGTAAAATATCCTGTTGTCTGCCATAAATAGATATTTGAGACGAAAGTAATAGCAGCAACTATTCCTTGCCCTAGTCGCCAAAAACTATAAGGATCCATTAAGAACCAACCAAATGGAATGCATACAATAAGTACTAAAATAAGGGCAGGTAGAATACGGCGAATACGCCGTTCATAAAAAGATAAAATTGAGAAGGATCCAGATTGGTTTTCTCGGAGTAAGATCCCTGTAATAAGATAGCCGCTAATTACAAAAAATACATCTACCCCAACAAATCCTCCTGAAAACCCAGGAACACCTGCATGAAAAAGCATGACCGAAAGCACTGCTAGTGCCCGCATTCCATCAATTTCAGGTCTATAGGGAAGTTTTTTAGATTCTATTTTATGATTTGTACTTACTTGGTGATGGAAATCTTTTTTATTCATATTTTTATAGTTTTTTTAACATACTATATATAGATATGCCCATAATATTAATTTACGGGCATATACAAAAAACAAAAATAGATTAAAAGCTATTCCATCTCTCTCATTTTAACTTCTTTGTTTGCTCTACACTCTTCCACATAATGCCTAATTTGTTCTCTTAATTCTTCAGCTCCTTTAATACCTTCAATTAAAGAAGTAGGTGTTGTCGCATCTGTAGAAACAATGGTAATTGTGCCTAATCCAAAAATTCTCTCAAAGAACGATTGATAGAGCTCAGTATCTCGTACTCTATAGAGTTCCAGCTCTTCAATTTTTCGAGAAAAAACCCCATTATGAGATTTCAACCGCTGAGAAGTCAGTTCGTAGTACTGACTTTTGGTTTCAAGAAAGCACCAGAGTGCATATAAAATTGCAATAGCACCAATTCCTGCTGCCACACTAATTGCTGGCACAGAAGAGGTTAGCTTTAAATAAAGAACTGCACCTACCGCAATGAAAGGAA
The DNA here is from genome assembly GCF_902810445.1 of Candidatus Nitrosacidococcus tergens. Lineage (NCBI taxonomy): Bacteria > Pseudomonadati > Pseudomonadota > Gammaproteobacteria > Chromatiales > Chromatiaceae > Candidatus Nitrosacidicoccus > Candidatus Nitrosacidicoccus tergens. The sequence continues at coordinate 247,233 of NZ_LR778175.1, forward strand.
TTAAACTGCAAATAATATAAGTACCTAGATTGACAATTTGGGATTGGCTATCAGACCAAATTTTAGTTTCTTCATTCATTGTTACTTTTCCTAAATACTGTGAATAATAGCTCTACAATAAGCATAATTTTTAATTTAATTAGTATAAATTAAAAAAGATACGACGCTTTAGCATACTCACAATAATATTGATGCAATCTATAAAAAATAAATAGATTTTTATGGCTAAGAATTTTATTAAGGTTAGAGGGGCAAAACAAAACAATCTTAAGAACTTGAGCTTAGAACTTCCCTTAAATGAACTTATTGTAGTCACCGGGGTAAGTGGATCGGGAAAATCTTCTCTGGCTTTTGACACCATTTATGCAGAAGGTCAGCGACGCTATGTAGAGACTTTCTCTCCCTATGCTCGTCAATTTCTTGATCGAATGGATAAACCTCAAGTAGATCATATTGATGGGGTACCTCCAGCTATTGCTATTGATCAAGTCAATCCTATTCGTACTTCCCGATCTACGGTAGGTACTATGACTGAGCTTAATGATCACCTTAAGCTCTTATTTGCTAAAGCAGCCCAGCTTTATTGTCAAGGATGCGGTAGACAAGTACAAAAAGATACCCCAGAGATAGTATATAATCAGCTACTTACCTTAAATTCTAGTCCAGATCATAAAACTAGAATTCTAATTACTTTTAAGGTAGATATTTCAGAATACTCCTCGCCAGAAGAGATTAAAACACAGTTATTAAAACAAGGCTATACTCGAATTCATAGCCAAACGGAACATACATTAGAAGTTATCCAAGACCGAGTATTACTTAATACTATCCAGCATAGCCGTATCCTAGAGTCCTTAGAAGTTGCATTTAAACATGGACAAGGTCATATTGCTGTCTACCCCTTAGATGAAAAAAAACAACCCCTATCTCCTTGGCATTTTTCTACATATCTTCATTGCCCTCACTGTAATCTTTCTTATCAAGAGCCTTCCTCTAACCAATTTTCTTTTAACTCCCCCCTAGGTGCTTGTGAAACTTGCCGAGGATTTGGACGAACTATAGGTGTAGATTATGATCTAGTGATTCCAGACCAGAAAAAAACTCTTGCAGAAGGAGCCATTAAACCTTGGCAGACAAAAAGTTATGAAGAGTGCCAAGAAGATCTGATTCGATTTGCTAGCCAAAAAAATATTCCTACAGATATTCCTTGGAAAGGATTAACTAGAGATCAGCAAGATTGGGTACTCAAGGGAGATGGAGCATGGGAAGATAATCAGTGGTATGGGGTTCATAGCTTTTTTAGCTGGCTAGAGAGTAAAAGCTATAAAATGCACATTCGGGTACTACTAGCAAAGTACCGTACTTACCATATATGTCCAGATTGCCAAGGTGCTCGCTTAAAATCTGAAGCACTCTTATGGCGACTCGGTACTCGAGCAAACGCAGATGAAGTGCTCAATAAATCCCAACGATTTAAACCCTATCAAGTAATCCTTTCTCTATCTGAATGGCAAGTACTCCCAGGGCTGACTATTCATGATGTACTTTCTCTCCCTATTGATCGTTGCCTACAGTTTTTCCAAAACCTGCACTTATCTAATTCTCTGGATGAAGCACTTGAACTGCTTCTTACTGAAATACGATCCCGCTTAAGTTATTTAGTAGAAGTAGGAGTAGGTTACCTAAGTTTAGATCGCCAATCTCGTACCTTAAGTGGTGGCGAGGTACAAAGAATCAACTTAACCACAGCACTGGGTACTTCTCTAGTAAATACCTTATTTGTTTTAGATGAACCTAGCATCGGCTTACACCCAAGAGATACCAATCGAATTATTCGTATTCTGAAACGGCTAAGAGATTCAGGTAATTCGCTACTTGTAGTAGAGCATGATGAGCAAATTATGAAAGCTGCCAATAGGATCCTAGATTTAGGACCAGGTCCTGGAGAGCATGGAGGAGAAAAAGTTTTTTTTGGTACACCTAATCAACTGATAGAAGCCAAAACATCCCTTACAGGTGATTACCTAGCCGGTAGGAAAAAAATTACCTCTCTATCTTCTGATTCTAAAAGAACAGAAGCTATCCATGGTTTAAAAATCATAGGTGCCAAAGCAAACAATCTTAAAAGTATTGATGTTACATTCCCTTTAAACCGTTTAGTGTGCATTACTGGCGTAAGTGGTTCAGGCAAATCTACTTTAATTCAAGACGTACTTTATCAAGGATGGCGTACTCTTCAAGGAAAATCTGGAGATGCCCTTAGGAATTGCCGATCAATTATAGGCTATGAATTCTTTCAAGAATTAATATTAGTAGATCAATCCGCTGTTGGGAAAACGACTCGATCTAATCCTGTTAGCTATGTAGGAGCTTTAGATTCTTTACGAAAAATTTTTTCTCTAGAACCTTTAGCACAGCAGCGAGGCTATAGTCCCACAACCTTTAGTTTTAATAGTGGTACAGGACGTTGTCCTACCTGCAATGGATCTGGATTTGAGCATGTAGAAATGCAGTTTTTGAGCGATGTGTATATTCGCTGCCCAGAATGCAATGGTCAGCGGTTTCGCTCAGAAGTCCTTGAAGTTACTCTATCTTCCGCTACAGGGGATAAAAGCAAATCCATTGCAGGTATTTTAGATTTAACCGTAACAGAAGCGATGGATTTTTTTATTCACTACCCAAGTGTTTTAGAAAAAATAAAGCCTTTACAAACTGTAGGTCTAGGCTATATAAAATTAGGTCAGCCTTTACCCACTCTAAGCGGAGGTGAATCTCAACGACTCAAACTAGCAGGGTATTTAGCCAAAGCTCAGAATCATAAAAAAGATTCTCGCTCTATTTTATTCTTATTAGATGAACCCACCACAGGATTGCATTTTGATGATATTGCTACCCTGATTGGTGTTTTCCAGCAACTCTTAGCAGAAGGTTATTCTCTTATAGTAATCGAACATAACTTGGATGTAATCCAAGCGGCAGACTGGCTTATTGATTTAGGACCGGAGGGAGGAGATCAGGGTGGTGAGATTATTTTTACAGGCACACCCGCTGAAATTATCTATGAGCAGAATAATCATACAGGTACAGCATTAAAGCAATATCAGCAAGAATCTATAGCATTGGCTAAAGTAGCTGAGCCAGTAATTACTTACTCACCTGATCCCGATGTTAAAAAAAAGCAGCAATCTACTTTTATTCATATCCATCATGCTTATGAATGTAATCTGAAAGGTATTGATGTGGATATTCCTAGAGATAAACTTACTGTAATTACAGGGGTTTCTGGATCAGGAAAAAGTACCCTTGCGTTTGATATTTTGTTTGCCGAAGGTCAACGACGCTATTTAGAATCTTTAAACGCTTATGCTCGTCAATTTGTGCAGCCTGCTCCCCGTCCTAATGTAGATGTTATTTATGGTATTCCTCCTACCGTAGCCATTGAACAACGTACTAGTCGAGGTGGCATAAAAAGTACAGTTGCTACCTTAACTGAAATTTACCATTTTTTACGATTACTATTTGTAAAACTAGGGAAGCAATATTGTCCTGATTGCCAAACCCCTATCGAGTCTCAAAATTTATTAACAATTAAGAATCAAATTCTTAAGAATTACCAAGACCAGACTATTACACTACTTGCTCCGCTGATAACTGCACGAAAAGGCTACTACACAGATCTTGCAAAGTGGGCAACAACTAAAGGTTTTACTCACTTACAAGTAGATGAAATTTTAACTTCTACAGAAAATTGGCCTCGTCTTGATCGATTTAAAGAGCATACTATCCAATTACCCATAGGTAGCATTATTGTAAATAATCGAAATGAAGCTCAATTAACTACCCTATTAAAGCAGACTCTATCTATAGGACAAGGTATTGTTAAAATATGTTTAACTGCACAGTTAGAGCAATTATCAGTGATCGAAAGCAAATATACGACTTATTCTATAAATCGTTCTTGCCCAAGTTGTCATCGTAGTTTTAATGAACTAGATCCTCGTCTTTTTTCATATAATTCCAAGCACGGCTATTGTCCTCACTGCCAAGGTAGCGGGTTAGAGGGTTTATATTTAGATAAGGCTCAATTAGAAAAAGAATTCCATGATGTTATTTCTATTTGCTCTAAATGTTATGGGCAGCGTCTTAACTCGGAAGCACTATCGGTACGCTTTCGAGATAAAAATATTGTGGAGATTACAAAATTATCTGTAACTGAGGCAGAAATTTTCTTTCAAACAATCAAATTAAGCGGAAGAGAAGCTACTATTGCCCAAGATATACTGCCTGAAATCAAGGCTCGGTTAGCTTTTTTAAACCAAGTAGGTCTTACCTATCTAACCCTAGATCGATCAGCTCCTACATTAAGCGGAGGAGAAGCTCAACGAATTCGCTTAGCTGCACAACTAGGATCTAGTTTACAAGGAGTGTGTTATATCTTAGATGAACCCACTATAGGGCTGCATCCTAGAGATAATAAAATGTTGCTTAACACCTTAAATCAGCTTAAGCGAAAAGGTAACACAGTAGTGATGGTAGAGCATGATGAAACTGCAATTCGTAGGGCAGATTATATTATTGATTTAGGACCTAAGGGTGGAATTAATGGCGGACAAATAATTGTAGCAGGTAACTTAAATACGCTTTTAGCTCATAAAGAATCTTTAACAGCACATTATTTGAACCATTCAGTAAAAAATATTATTCAAAAAAAGCAACGATCTATATCGCATTGGCTTAAGATCAGAGGGGCTAATCTCCATAATTTGAAGAATATAGATATAGATTTCCCTTTGGAGTGTTTAGTGGGTGTTACTGGGGTGAGTGGTAGTGGTAAGAGTACCTTAGTTCGGCAGATACTTTATAAAAATCTCCAAAAAAGATTACAATCTAAGGAAAAAAATAAGCATACTGATCCAGCTTTTTATGGGTGTCACTATATACAGGGATGGGAAAGCGTTAATCAAGTGATAGAAGTAGATCAAACGCCTATTGGTAAAACACCTCGATCTTGTTTAGCGACTTATATTGGGTTCTGGGATGATATCCGCTACCTCTTTTCAGAAACCCCTGAAGCAAAAATACGAGGCTATAGTCCAAGTCGCTTTTCTTTTAATATAAAAGAAGGTCGTTGCCAAGAATGCGATGGTCAAGGTATAAAAAAAATTGAAATGAGTTTTTTACCTGATGTAATTATCCCTTGTGAGAGATGTCATGGAGATCGCTTTGTTTCAGAAACTCTAGCAGTACGTTATAAAGACAAAAATATTGGTGAGATCTTAAAAATGAATGTAGATGAAGCTACATCATTTTTTGCCGCTCATCCTAAAATTTATCCACCATTAGCTTTACTCCAGAAGATAGGACTAGGTTATTTAGAACTAGGGCAAGCTAGCCCTACATTAAGTGGAGGGGAGGCTCAACGGATTAAGCTAGTTTCAGAATTAGCTAAGAGAAATCCTAAAATAAATAAACACATCTTATATATTTTAGATGAGCCTACTATTGGTTTACATATGGCAGATGTAGCTAAACTTATTGAGGTGTTACATCAACTAATTGATTCAGGGAATACTGTAATTATTATTGAGCACAATTTAGACGTTATTGCTGAGGCGGATTGGGTTATTGATTTAGGACCGAAAGGAGGAGATAAAGGGGGAAATATCACTGCTTATGGGACTCCTGAAGATATAGTTTCTTCTGCCTCTAGAAGTTATACTGCTCAATTCCTAGCAAAACATTTATAAAACTAATTAAATGATTTTCACATTTAAACGGCACGCTAGCTTTTAATTTAAAGCTAGCGTGCATGCTATTTATTATTCTATTTATTGATTAGTGAATTAGAGGCAGTTACAGAAGCTCCTACAGCTTTACCGCTAGGATTCATTAAATGCCATTTAGTGCCGAAACTCTCTTTATTTTGCCCGTAAGTATCATAAGGGCCTAAATCATCTGCATAATAATAAAGAGGCCAACCATTATAAGTGATTTGAGTGAGCCCATCTTTACGTTGAATAGTACCTAATAGAGCGGTATTAATTTTCTCGTTTGATTTAGGGCTAGCATCTGTGCCATAGACAACCCACATACCGTGTTTTGTATACTGAATGCTCCCTAGAAGAGAGTGATCAACATCATCTTCTACTTTAGCTTGAGTAGTAATCGGCATCCAAGTTTTTAAACATTCTCCATAGCAATTACTTGCTTTTCCCTGCTTATCTGCTTGGGAAATATATAAACTATTTCCTCCATTCATATCAATGAGATAAGTACCATAAGGAGATTTCTCAGCTGTGGATAATGCTTGTACCACCGTCCCCCAAGCAAGGAATAGAATTAAAGCTATAACGCTTTTTAAATCAAGAGCGATTGAGTTTCTCATAACTACTACCCTCCACTAAATTTATTAGTTTTATCTTTATGAGGATAGTAGAAAAATAACAAATATCAAGAAAAATTCATTAAAAATACACCTTTAAAAGTTATTGATTTTCAGTTATATACTGAGATACTTTAGTACAAATTTCAGAGATTTTTTTATTTAACTCGTTAATAGCATCTCTATTTTTATCTGTCAGATAGTGTCGATTTGCTATCCATTGCATATCGTTGTAAGTAATATGCGTAGTGCCTTTATTATCACTCCAAACTAAAATTTTTGCTGGCAAATCAATACCAATAGTTTGGTTTTCTTGCATTAATCCCGTACCACCTGTTTTTGGGTTTCCGAAAATAATAAGCTGAGTAGGATTAAGATTTCGCCCATGTTTTTTAGCATTTATACTATGATCAATAATAGTAAAGATATGAAACCCCTCTTTTTTTAGAAGAGTTTCAATATAATTCATGGTTTTTTCGAGAGAGAATTGGCTAGTTAGAGTAATAAGCCCTTTTTCATTCATTATTCCACCTGTATTTTGTTGTGCTTTAGCCTATAAGCTGAAAAAAGACATACTTACTATGAGTATTAATTTTTTCATATCGTTTATCTAAGCTATTTTAGCTTTTACTATCTAACTAGTTAAAAAATATCTCTCTGTTAAATAAAAAGGCATACTGGCTAAATACCAGCATGCCTTTTTTAAGATTTATACAGACTTATAACTAATAACGAGCAAAAGTAGTTGTCGGGGTGTTTATAGCCTTACCTTCAGGGGTTATTAAAGCCCATTTAGAACCTAAACTGATTCTACCTTGCCCATGAGTATCATTAGGACCAAAATCATTTAAATAATAATATAGAGGCCAGCCATTATAGGTTATTTGTACTAACCCATCCTCACGTATAATGGTACCCAGCAAAAATTTGTTTACTTTTTTATCGGCTATAGGAAGTGCGTTGTGATCATAGGCGATATGCATTACCTCATCCTTACCATATTGAATATTACTTAGAAAATAACTGTTTAGACCTAAAAAAGAACTATTGATTTGATCATTTGATCCAATACTAATGACGGGTCTCCAAACTTTATTACACCTTCTATAACAATGACTTGCTTTACCTTGTTCATCTGCTTGGGAAATATATAAACTATTTCCTCCATTTATATCAGTAAGGTAAGTGCCATATGGGGACTTCTCAGCGGTAGATAAAGCTTGTACTGACCCCCAACCAAAAAATAAGATAAATGCTATAGCACCTTGAACACTATAAGTAACAGGATTTTTCATATTATGAACCTCCGTTTAACTTATTAGCCTTGTATCTATTGGTGTAGCGAGGAAGTAAAAAGATAGCAAATACCCTTACTAAGAAAAAATTTACTTATTCATTAGATTTAATTCTCTCGTATGGATTATCGACCTTCTTAATAACTTCCTGTCTCTATATACATTAGAAGATATAATATGCAGATAGGTTCCCATCTTCTGGTAGGATTAAAATAATAAAATAAGTTTTTAAAACCTATGGTTAACATCAATAAGTTTGACAGTTTTAGGATCAAAAGTACTCATAATAATCCTTGTGCTTTTCGATATTTTTCCCGTAAGAGATCAACGCTGATTAATTTATGATGAGTATCTTCATAGTACCAGTAATCCCAGCCGTTAAAGGCAGTTTGTCCTTGTGCTACTGCCGCAATTTGATGAATAGATCCAGATATTTCTCCCCATAACAGATGAGAGTCTGCTTTAATAGTAGCTTTAATTTGGCGATTTTTAGAAAATAAGACTTGGCCAATCTGTAAATATTGAGCCTCTATGAGTTGAGCAATACTTATCCGTGGAGCAGTTCTTTTTGATGGCGTTATTAGTACAGAATCGGAGAGTAAGGATTCAGAAATCCTGCTTATTCTATTTTGAGCAATTTCTATGTAATCAGCTTCCAGTTCGATGCCAATATAGTGACGCTGTAGTTTTCTAGCTACCGCTCCCGTAGTTCCTGAGCCAAAAAAAGGATCTAAAATAATATCATCAGGGTTACTGGATGAGAGAATTACACGGTAAAGTAGGGCTTCTGGTTTTTGGGTAGAGTGGGCTTTTTTCCCATTGATTTTAATCCGCTCTGCACCAGTACATAGAGGAATATGCCATACATTAGGCATTTGTTTCTCTTCATTGAAATTTTTCATTCCCTGATAGTTAAAAGTATATTTTTTTTGGTGCTCATATTTTTTTGCCCAAATAAGCGTTTCTGTCGCATTTTGAAAACGCGTACCTCGAAAATTAGGCATAGGATTAGTTTTATGCCAAATTACATCATTTAAAATCCAATAACCTAAATCCATGAGATGAGTACCCACTCGAAAAATATTATGATAAGAGCCAATGACCCAAAGAGTACCCTGATTTTTTAGTATCCGTCGGCATTCATTTAGCCAGTTTTTAGTGAAAGTATCGTACTCAGCAAAGCTATTGAATTGATCCCAAGAATCCGTAACGCCTTCTACTTGAGTTTGGTTAGGTCGAAATAATTCATTTTGAAGCTGCAGGTTATAGGGGGGGTCAGCGAAAATAAGATCGATAGATTTTTCAGGAAGAGTTTTGAGTACTTCAATACAATTTCCCTGAATAATAGTATTTATAGGCAACAAGCTATCCATCATTCATTATTAATTAATGGCTATTCAGGTTTTAATTCAGGTAATCGCTGTAGACTAATAGCAATTCGGTTCCACATATTCATCATAGAAACAATTAAAGTTAAATCTACGATCTCTTGTTCAGAAAAATGTTGCTGTAATTCTTGATATATTTCATCAGGTGCTCGAGTGGTCGCAATATAAGTTACAGACTCTGCCCAAGATAATGCTACACATTCCGCTTTAGTGAAAAAATGAGATTCTCGCCACACGGGTAGACAATCCAATCTCTGTTGATTCTCTCCGGCTTCTCGAGCCTGTTGAGCGTGCTTATCAACACAGTAAGCACAACCATTAATTTGAGAGATTCTAAGCTCTACTAGTGCTCGAAGTTTTTTATCAATAAATTTAATATGCTGATCAGCAGTAAATAGTGCTTGAATTGCTTTTAGATTGTGTTGGTAATAATTAGCACGTTTAATAAGCATAGAATAACCTCTTTACAGCAAGTGACTATAAGAACTCTAGAAGGCTTGGAGAGCGTAGCTATGAGTAATAGCGAAAAAAGCAAATAACCTATTAGTTCCCAGCTACCTACCCAGTTATTTGCTTTTTCTATAAGATTAAAATTCTCTAATTTACTTCTTTAAAAAGTATTTAGAAAAAATGATTTAACATTATTAAAAGCACCTGAGAGTGCACTTCCTGCCTGAGAAACAAACCCACCATTATCCTGATCATCGCTAGGAGGAGTTTGTGTACTTGAAGGTGGTGCCGCAACTAAAGAAGGATTTATGCTCTCATCTCTAAAGCCACGGGCTAGGGATTCGGCATTTTGTAATGCACTATTTATAGTACTTGCATCAGCATCAGAGGAGACAGTAGTAGCTACACCTTCTAAGTGATTTAGTCCTTGGAATCTAAATTGTATTGCAATACTACTGCTTCCATTAGGTATAGGGATAATCGCTTGATAGCTTCCATCTCCACTTGCAGAAGGAGAAATCGTAATTAAATCACCAGCTATATCTGTGCAATTTACCCCTCCTTGCTGATTAAGACTACTACACACGATATAATTACTGACTCCAGAATTGTTAGGCACTTCTCCTGATGAACTAGGTACGGGTAAACTTACCACTGTCCATGCACCTAGAAGTAATTGAACACCTTCTCCATAGGCAAAATTCATCCGCTGTAGTGCTGTAGCTATTCCATCTACAGTAGCAGTAGCCGTTGACCCATCAGCATTAAAAGTTAACAACAACTGCTTACCTATAGCATTTGTTTGAGGTGTTGTATAAGTACAACCCAAACAAGAACCTCCTGTAGACTGTTGTAGATCAATGGTAGTACTACTGTTGTTTTGAGTTGGATTTTGGGTAATATTTCCCGCTCCTGAATACCAAGTGGGATTACCATTGTTATCATAAATAAATAATGCTGCAAATACAGTATTATTTTGAACCTCAAGACCATAACCAATGCCAGATTGGCTAGGATTCCACCACCAACCATTTTCTGGCATTGCAGCAAAAAGTGGTTTTATCATTAATAGGATAGTAAATCCTAAAGTTTTAAATATATTCTTCACTATTTTCTCCCTATTTATAAAGATTATTAAATCAATAGCTTAAATAGTTTAGTAAATAAAATGTATGTTCGTTTTTTTGTTTATAAATTGTAGAGTTATTCTTCCATTGTAGTCAGTGGTATTTTATCTTTCTCTGTAAAAAAGATGACTAAAAATTTCACTGGTTTTTCAGTACTAGCATTGGCAGAAACCTCATGAATAGTACCAGCTGGCTCAAAAAAAGCTTCTCCTTGATGATAAGTTTTTAAGGGTTGGTTCGATATTTTAGATTTATAATCACCCTCTATCACATAAATTAATCCTGAGCCCGCATGATGATGGGGTAGGGTGCTACCCCCTGGGGCATAAGTGAGCTCTAACATGGTCGCTTGAGCTTCTTTTCCATTAATTGTACTGCCAGCCAGAGTTGAGGTGAGTAACTTGTTAATAGTCAAAGTTTTTTTATTAACTTTAACCTCATCAGCATTGGCCGTTATGATAAAACCAAAGACTGCCAATGTGGTAAATACTTTTTTCACTATCTCTCTCCTAAAATAACAACGTACTGTAACAGTTTACAGTGTAAGCTAATATTTAAGAAAGGTTAGATAATCAGCTAGATATATTTTTAGGTAAATACGAATCTTGCATCAAAGACAGGACCATCAACGCATACTCGTTTCATGGCAGGTCCCTGTTCTGTATGCACTTTCACAGTACAACCAGCACAGCCACCTACCCCGCAAGCCATAAACTCTTCTAAAGATACCTGACAAGGGAGATTAAATTCATTAGCAAGCTTTGCAGTGGCTGCTAGCATAGGGTGAGGACCACAAGCATAAAGAGCAACTTCCTGTCTTTGAGGAGCGGAAAGGGATGTTAGCCAAAATCGAGCTAGATCTGTGACATAACCTTCATAACAACCCGGATATCCCTGAAAACTTGCAAGCCGATTTGGGACTTTCCAGTTCTCTAGTAAAGGCATAGCCCCAATGACCTCGCTAGGTAAACCAGAAACTATATATTGAGAAGGTTTTTGCTGGAAGGGGAAGGGAATTTCTGATCCCATGAGTACAAGAGGTTTGTAATAGATATTATGGCGAAGGAGATCAGCTAGGAATATCATAGGAGGTATTCCTACACCTCCACCAAGAAGTAAAGGGCGAGGATATTTAGAATCAAGCTGAAAAGGCTGCCCGATAGGACCCATAAGACTAATAGTTTCTCCTACTGCCTTTTTAGCTAATAACTGAGTGCCTGTACCTACTGCCTTATAGAAAAATTCTAACCAGCCTTGCTTAGGATCAGCACGCATAATTGAAATAGGGCGACGCATAGGTAAACTAGAATCGCATTGAATGTGTGCAAAACTACCTGGTGTGGCAAGAGCAGCAATTTCTGGTGCAGATACCCAAAGTACATATTGATCGCTCTTATAAGTATCATGAGCTAGGATCTTAGCTTCTTCTACTAAGATAGTATTCCGATGGGATTTTAGACTCATGGTCGTGTTGCCTTATAAATTACCTTACCTGCTACTAGGGTATGAGTGACGATTCCTTGAAATTTCCATCCACTAAATGGTGTATTTTTCCCATAACTCACCATTTCTGCTGGATTAAGCACCCATTGATAATCTGGATCAAAGATGCATATATTAGCCGGTTGACCACAAGCTAAATGACCAGTATCAATACCAAGAATTTGTGCTGGGCGATAGGTTAAGTAGGCAATTACTTCATTTAATGTGAGAATATCTTCCTGCACTAGCCTAAGACACAGAGGAAGTAGGGTTTCCAATCCAGAGATACCTGGTTTAGTCCTAGCAAATGGACCAAGCTTTGCATCTATGCTGCAAGGTTGATGATCAGAACAAATCCCACTAAGTATACCCTCCTGTAATCCTTGCTGTAACCCATCCCGATCTAGCGGAGATCGTAAAGGTGGTATAGTATGGCATTGACTATCAAATTCACCTATATCGTGCTCTGTTAAATGAAGATGATAGGCTGTTACATCTGCTGTTACTGGCAATCCTTTTATTTGAGCTTGCTTAATCATCTGCACAGATTTTTTAGTAGAGAGATTACAAAAATGAGCTTGAACGCCAGTTTGTTCAATAAGTTGTAGGTCTCTAGCTAAAGTAATAGTTTCGGCAGTTTCTGGAATTCCTTTAAGACCTAACCTTGCACTTACCACTCCTTCATGACAATAACCATCAATACCTAACCAAGCATCTCTAGGGTATAAAAACACTTTTAATCCTAGAGTAGCTGCGTAGGATAATGCATTATTCAATAGCTGGGTATTTTCAATAGGTACTAGTCCATTAGTAACACCACCATAACCTAACTTACTAAGTTCAGCCATTTCTGTTAGTTGTAATCCTTTAAACCTTTGGGTAAGAATTCCAAGAGGAATAATTTGAATTGGGCTAAATTCATGTAAAACTTGGGAAGATAAAGGGGTATCGCTTTGTTTAATATCAGGGGTACAGCATATTGTCGTTATTCCCCCTCTAGCTGCTGCTAATATCTCTGTTTGAATCACTTGTATCGGATATGATTCCCACAGTTTTGCTCTAAGATCAACAAAACTAGGACATACAACTCTATCTTCGGCATTAATTGTTTGTTCTATAGGAAAGTATTCAGGTGCAATGCCAATTGCCGCTATCTTGCCGTCAGTAATGTAAATATCTTGGAGTGCATCTATCTGATTAAAAGGATCAATTAGTCGCCCCCCTATAATTGCAATACCCATTTATTTATTTATATTTTATGGTGTTAGCCTTGTGTCATCGCAATAATTGCCATTCGTATAGGGATACCATGGCTTACTTGTTCTAGTATTACTGATCTAGGTCCATCTGCAATCGTAGATTCGATTTCCACACCACGATTAATAGGACCTGGATGCATTACAATTACATCTGGTTTTGCAACAGCAAGTTTTTCCTCTGTTAATCCATAGAGTCGGAAATATTCTTGCAAGCTTGGCAGTAATGCACTTTGCATTCGCTCTTGTTGAAGACGTAGCATGATAACTACATCTACATCTCTTAAGCCTGATTCCATATCATAAAAGATATTAATTCCCAAAGCATCCATACTCTGAGGTAAAAGAGTACGTGGCCCAATTACTCTAATTTCTCGGACTCCTAAAATTTTAAGTGCTTGAATTTCTGAACGTGCTACCCGAGAGTGGAGAATATCTCCAACAATAGCGACTATAAGATCGGAAAAATCAGTTTTATAACGACGAATAGTAAACATATCTAACATCGCTTGAGAGGGATGGGCATGACATCCATCTCCAGCATTAATAACATTTACATGTCGGGGTGCATGATAAGCAAGAAAGTAAGCAGCTCCACTATCCGGGTGCCGTACAATAAACATATTGCAACGCATCGCATTGAGGCTAGATAGGGTATCTAATAAGCTTTCTCCTTTCTGAGTAGATGAAGTGCGGATATTAAAGTTAATAACGTCTGCAGATAAACATTTGGCTGCTAGCTCAAATGTACTCAAAGTACGTGTACTATTTTCAAAAAACAGATTAATTATTGTTTTACCCTCGAGTAGGGGGGTTTTACTGTTGTTTTGTAACGTGCTTGTAAAATGGTCAGCAGTATCAAGGATTTGCAATATAATATCTTTATTTAACCCTTGAATAGTTAAAAAATGGCGTAATTTTCCTCCACTATTTATCTGAATACTATTCATGGGATTTGCAAAATAGCCGTCAATTATTTCATATTTAGATCTAAAGGAATTAAAGCAGTATAAAAACTTACTGTTCTCTTAGCCAAGTTTGTAAAATGCATTGGGCAGCCAGCTGATCAATGCAGCGATGGCCTCTAGGGCTAGATTTATAATTTACTTGCTCCCAAGCCTCAGCCGTTGATAAACGCTCATCAATCCACTCTACTGTTAATCCATAACGGCCTTGAAGGCGATGTCCAAAACGAGAAGCTGCATGAGTAAGTGGTTGTTCAGATTGGTCCATATTGAGGGGTAGGCCTACTACAAGCAAATCCGGGTGCCACTGTTCTATAAGTTGAGTGACTTGATCCCAATTAGGGGTTCCATTACGAGCTCTCAAGGTGGTAAGTGGATTTGCAGTATAAGTAATCTCCTGTCCTACAGCTACTCCGATATAACTTAAACCAAAGTCAAAGCCAAGTACTACCCTAGGTCGAGTAGAGAATTTTGTAGCTTTAATATGATTCATGCGTGTCCAATTTCTCCAGAGAGATTAGAAAAATTAACACCTATCAGTGCAGCAGCAGCTTCCCACCGCTGCTCATAGGAGATATCAAAAATAATTTGATTATCAGCCGGTACACTAAGCCAAGCATTTTCTGCTAATTCTTGTTCCAATTGATGAGAATCCCAACCTGCATATCCTAGTGCAATCAGTGCCTGAGATGGTCCCTTTCCTTGGGCAATTGCATCAACAATATCATAAGAAGTAGTCAATCCTAGAGTATCACTGATTTTTAGTGTAGTTTCCCATTCACCTATGGGATGATGCATAACAAACCCTTGGTTTTGCCCCATAGGTCCACCTAAGCATATAGGTGCTGTACCCTGTACTTCCTCGTGTTGTTCTTTTACTTTTATTTGTTGTAGTAATTTATTTAGATCGATATTTAGGGGGCGATTAATTACAATGCCCATCGCACCATTTTCGTTATGCTCACAAATTAGTGCAACCGTTCGAGAAAAATTAATATCCATTAGAGTAGGCATAGCAATTAGGAAATGGTTACAAAGGTAACCTTCTATTTTCATAATAACCTACCTATTTTAGGTTCAGTTGGAGCTAAAATATTTGGCACTTGCAAATGTCCATGTCCGAGTAATTGTAAGTATATCATAGCCTTCCAATAGAGATTTAGGTACTTTAGCAAAGGGAGCGGCTAAATGGACTATCTGAACTGCTGCTTTATCTAATACTTTATGTCCAGAGGATTTTCGTATGGTAATATTAGCTACTGTACCATTAGGATTAAGATCTACAGAAAGGACAAGTTGACCTGATAAATTTTGTCGTTTCGCTTCTTCTGGATAGCTTAGCCTACCCACTCGCTCTACTTTTTTTCGCCAAGAATCTAAATAAGAAGTCGCAGCATATAGTTTTGTACTTGAACTAATATACCGTCTGCGGAGTCCATCTGTATGTCTTTCATCAATAATGTGTTGATCTAAATGGGCAACTAAATTTTCAGAAGAGGGGACAGTACCTCTTATCAGTTTCGATTTAATTTCTATTTTGGAATCTATTTCTTCTTGAGAAGTACTAGATTTTATTGCTGAGTCTGAGGAATGAGATATGTTTTTTTGAGAATGAGTATCAGGTGTAGAGGATTTAGGCAATATTTTTTTAGGTGAAGAGAGCGTATTTTTTTTAGACAGAGGCTTTGTAAGGGGTGTATTAGGAGTCTTTTTTTTATAAGCGGGTACGGGTTGTACCTTTTGTTTCTTAGGTGCTATTTTCGGTGTAGAAGAAGGGGATTGCTCTTTTTTGATCGGAGTAATCAAAGTTAAGTTTATCATCGGAGATGGGTTTTTTTTAAGCTCAATAGGATATTCGCTATTTTGTTTTAGATTCAAAACAATAGCTACATGTATTAATAGAGAAATAACTACGCCTACTCTAAGAGGGTATCTATAAAGTAACGCTATTAGCTCCATAAACATATCAATAAATTTTTTATTTAAAGATTAATCTATTTTTTTTTAATAAAATGTTGATATAAAATACTTTATTAAAAAAACTAAAGATAAATGAAAAACAAAAATCTCCTAGTAAAGATTTTTATATAATTATGCACTTTAGATACACTGCCTTAGTAATATTATTACTTCTTTTTTTTATTGCTAAGTCTGCTTGGTCTGCTACTACTATTAATGTAAATGTAGAGGGGATAGACGGAGAAGCATTAAAAAATGTAATGGCATATCTTACTATCGCCCATCAAAAAGAAAATGCCGATCTATCAAAAAGGCAAGTTCATTACCTTCATCACAAAGCACCTAATGAAATCAAATCTGCACTTGAAGTCTACGGTTACTATAAAACTAAAATCGATGCTGATTTAAAGGAGCATAATAATGTATGGGAGGCTCGCTATCTTATAAACCCAGGCCCTAGAATAAAAGTAGGAGCAATAGATTTAGAAATTTTAGGTGATGGAGCTAAGGACATTTTATTTCAGAGTTTAAAAAAAGACTTCCCTATTAAGGAAAACAGCCTACTCAGCCAAGCAGATTATGAAAAAGGAAAAGATGAGCTACAAAAATTAGCCCATGAGCATGGTTATTTTGATGCAAAATTTACCCAACAAAGATTGCAAATTAATTTAAAAACCTATCTTGCAACCCCCGTTTTGCACTTTGATACAGGATCTCGTTATCTCTTCGGGCAAGTACAATTTGTTAATGACCGCACAATACAGCAATGTGTTGATGGAGTTGAAGCACAAGAAATTCCCAGAAAGAAAGGAATAATAGAGCCAGGATTATTAGTACGCTATATTCGTTTTAAAGAAGGGGATCCTTACAAAAATGCAAGTTTAGCTGATCTCCAAAGTGCACTGATTGATAGTAATTACTACTCTGAGGTGGAAGTAGAGCCCTGTCCAGAGAGAGCAGTAAATTTAGAAGTTCCTATTTTTGTTTATTTAACTGCAAATACCCATCATCATTACTCAGCAGGAGCAGGCTTTGGTACAAATACCGGCCCTCGATTCAATGTAGGCTGGGAAAATCGCTATGTTAATGAGCATGGTCATAAATTTAGCTTTGGGATACGAGCCTCAACAATTAACCAAGTATTTAATCTAGGTTATGCCATTCCAGTTGGTGATCCTCGTACGGATCAAGTTAGAGTTGATTCTAGCTACGGAAGGCGGATGACGGTAACTAGCGATAATGAAATTGGGCAAATTGGTATTCGACATATTGTTGCATTATCAAATGGCTGGCAGCGTACCGCATTTTTAGATTTTCGCAGGGAACGGTATCATATCTCAGGGGTTGCTGGTGGATTGGCTGGATTTTTAAATATAGGAAAAAGATATGACGGTGGAGATTCTGGTCTTTCCTATTTACTTACCCCTGGTGTGAGCTGGTTCCATACAGAAGCGGATAATCTTGTTTATCCCCGTAAGGGTTATCGGTTTAACGTGGAAGTAAATGGAGCTTCTCGTTATGCAGGTTCTACCAGCAGTTTTGTCCAAGCAACTGTAGAAGGTAAATTTATTCGTAGTGTTGGAGAACGAAGTCGTTTTTTATTTCGGGGCAATGCAGGGGTAACATGGACACCTAATTTCTCTAAACTTCCTCCCTCAATAAGATATTTTACTGGTGGAGATAATACAATACGAGGCTATAATTTTGAGGCTCTAGGTCCTAAAAATGAAAATGGTCAAGTCATTGGTGGAAAAAACCTACTTGTAGGTAGTATTGAGTACGATTATCGATTTTTAGATAAATGGCTGATTGCAGGTTTTTATGATGCGGGAAATTCATTTACAGGAGTTAATTTAGATATACAGCAAGGTGCTGGCGTTGGGGTACGCTGGCTTTCTCCTATTGGTCCTGTTCATTTAGATTTGGCTTATGCAGTTACAAGGCCCGGAGATCATATTCGCCTTCATTTCTATCTAGGCCCTGATTTGTGAAGTTAGTTAAAAAACTTAGCTTTTTAATTTTATTCTCTTTTCTATTGGCTATAGGTAGCATTACTTATTTAGTAGCTACTGAAACTGGAACTAAGTGGCTGTTTACACAAATAAGTAATCAAACTTCTGGAATATTTCAAATAGGAAAAATAGAAGGATCTTTAGCTAACAAATTAACTTTAACTGAAGTTAATTATTTCAGTTCAGATTTCGATCTCACTATAGAACAACTTGTTTTTGCTTGGAACCCTGCCATGTTGCTAGAAACTACCTTCTGGATAGACAAATTGTGGGTCAAGAGCATTCGCTGGCATCAAACCCACTCAAATCCGCCTTCTAATCATTCAAGTGAAAACATTACCCTTCCTCAAATAAAACTACCATTAAAGATAGTAATCAGAGATGCTCAAGCTAAAAATATTAAAATTGAGCCTTTGAAATCACCTCCTCAGCTGATTAATACAGTAGCTTTAAAAGGAAAATTCGAACAACAATCTTTAAAATTAAATACTCTCTACCTCTCAACCCATCAGGGGCATATCAAAACAAGTGGTATCATTGCGCCACAAAAAAATTACCCTCTAAATCTAAGAGCCCAGTGGGGAATATCCATACCAGATGTGGGAGAAATTATAGGTAAGGATGCTTTAAGAGGGAATCTAGAGCAGCTCACTATTTACCAAACTACCCAAAGCCCATTTCAATCTCAGCTTAAAGGAAGATTATCCGATCCTTTACATAATCTAGGCTGGATTGCTGCTCTTGAAATTTCAGAAGTGGAGCTTCAGAAATTTTTACCTCAAACACCTGAAGCACGATTAAGTTTACATCTAAAAAGTGCAGGTAATTTAAATAAATTTAAAGTACAAGCATCTTTTCAAGCAGCTGGATCGGAATTTGGGCATGTACAAGGTGCACTAAAAGGAGAGCAACAATCCAAGGGGCATTGGATCATCGATCAACTTGATCTAGATCAAAAAGAAACGCAAGGGTATTTTACGCTCTATGGTCATATAGTATCTCAGGGAGATCAACCACAAGTTGCAGTACAAGGACATTGGCAAGATTTAGCCTGGCCACTTATGGAGGAAGCTAAATTTGCAAGTAAGGAGGGAGATCTCAACTTACAAGGAGTACCGGATAATTACCACCTAACAGTAAATACAGTATTATCTGGCCAAGAAATACCTAAGAGCCAATGGTCTTTAGATGGCGTAGGAAATACCAAACAGTTTAATATTAACCCTCTAGTAGGTAAATTACTGTCAGGTACAGTCACTACCCAAGGACAAATCACTTGGAAGCCCAATATAAATTGGGATTTAAATATAACTAGTCAAGAAATTAATCCAGGGATTCAGTGGGTAGAATGGCCAGGATCGCTGAATTTTAAAATTGATACCCAAGGCATATTACAGGACTCTAATCAAAGAAATGCTATTGTAAAAATTCAGGATTTCTCTGGATCTTTAAGAAATTATCCTATTCACGCCCAAGGTCAGGTTCAAGTAGAGAATATGCTACTTACCCTTAAGGAAGTAGCATTATATTCAGGGGACTCAAATCTTTCTGCTACAGGTACGGTAGGTGAGCATTTAGATTTAAATTGGCAACTAATTTCCCAAGATCTCTCTCAATTGTTACCAGAGGCAAAAGGAAATATTACAGCGAAAGGCTATTTAGGGGGATATCCTACATTTCCCGAAGTTATTCTAAAACTTCAAGGCTCTCAATTAAAATATCAGAATTTCCAATTAGGAAAAATTAATGCAGATGGAAATATAGACCCCACAGGGAAGCAACAATCAAAGCTACTCGTTGAGGCAAAAAATATATATGCTGCAGATGAAGCTATTCAGTCTTTGGTGCTCCAAGGTGGAGGAATACCCCAGAAACATCGTTTAAATGTAAATTTAAATTCTACTGATCGCTCTTTAGATTTATCATTTTTAGGGGCTTGGAATGAAGATAAGTTCCTTTGGCAAGGGCAAATTTATCAAGGACAGATTACTGATTCCTTAATAGGGCGTTGGAATACAGTAAAACCTACTTCTTTGATACTCAACAATCAAATTGCCCAATTAGCACCATGGTGTTGGCAACAAGAAAAGGCACAGCTTTGCCTTAATGGCAATTGGCAACAAAATAAACCTTGGGATGCAAGATTTAACATCACTGATTTATCTCTAGCTACTTTTACTTCATTTTTGCCAAAACATACCTCAATCGTAGGTACTATAGAAGGATTTACCAGTATTAAAGGCATAAAATCCCAATTAATGTATGCTAGCGGGCATTTCGTTGCTTCTCCAGGGGAAATCATCCAGACTAACCCAGAAGAAGAAAAATTAACTTTTATCCATCGAGGGCTAACTACTAAACTTAATCTAAAAGAAGGTCAAGGAGAGGTAAGTTTAAAACTCTTACTTGATGAACCAAGTGCTAGCCCAATCAATGCCGTATTTCATTTGCCACCTGCACCTATAGATTTTTCGTCCTTCAATAAATTGCCTTTAGATGGCAAAATCTTTATGGCTTTTACTGATCTTGCATTTTTAGAAACCTTAATACCTGAGGTTGAGGAAATCCACGGGCAATTTAATGTAGATCTTAGCCTAAAAGGGAATCTAGTATCTCCTGAAATTTTGGGGCAAGCTATCTTGAAAGAAGGAACAGCGCAAATTGATAATTTAGATTTGGAACTTACTAACCTTCATTTGCAGTTAGATGCTCAAGGTAAAAATTTATTACTCAATGGAGGGGTAACTTCTGGAGAAGGTCAACTTGCCTTAACAGGTCAAAGTTATTTGGACACCGATAATTTACGGGCTCGCTTAAATATTTCAGGGAATCGATTTGAAGCCATGAATACTCCTGAAATTCATGCACTCATTTCTCCAAATTTAAACCTCAGGCTTCAGGATAAGGAAATTTATGTAGACGGAGAAGTATTGGTTCCTCAAGCCAATATTATCATTAAAGATATTAAAACAAGAGGTGGAATAGCTGGCTCTAGAGATGTAGTCATTGTCTCTAAAAAAGAAAATTTGGAAGAAAAATTAGAAAATATGCCTATTTACGCTAAAGTAAGGGCAATTTTAGGGGATAGGGTAGTCGTACAAGGGTTTGGCTTTAAGGGAGAAATTGCAGGTAATCTATTAGTTACGGACGCTCCTGGCACATTTACCCAAGCTAATGGGCAGATTAATTTGACAAATCAATCGCAATATAAAGCTTACGGGCAAGAACTCGAAATTCGTCGTGGATTACTTATTTTTTCAGGTCCCATTGATAAACCTCAATTAAACGTAGAGGCAGTGCGAATTATTGATTCAGATCGTGTTACAGCTGGGATAAGAATCCACGGACCTGCTACAGCACCTGAGCCTACTTTGTTCTCCGAACCACCTATGAATCAAAGTGATATTTTATCTTATCTTGTAATGGGTAGACCTTTATCAAATGGTAGTAATGCTGGTCTTGATCGAAGCCAATTAATGGAAAAAACGGCTACTTCTCTTGGACTTGCTGGTGGTGGCTTTTTAGCAAAAGGATTAAGTAAAATAACGGGACTTGATAAATTAGGAATTATTGATGATATCGGGGTAGAAAATACCATGCCCGGTGAAAACCAAAGTGCTGCATTTATGTTAGGTAAACATATCTCTCCTCGACTGTATATTGGCTATGGAGTAGGTATTCTTGAGCGGTTTAATGCTTTTCGTATTCGTTATACTTTAAATAGATTATTAAGGTTACAAGCAGAAACAGGCATAGAAAGTGGTGGTGATTTATTATTTGATTTAGAACGATGATAGAGAATAATATTAAAAATTGAGGGAGCCTTATTGACTAATAGTACTTATCAACCTGATTTAGTGAAAACACCTACTACTTTTCAGGAGTTAATTTTTCGTTTACAACAATATTGGGCTGATCAGGGTTGTGCAGTATTACAGCCCTATGATTTAGAAGTGGGTGCCGGCACTTTTCATCCAAGTACATTTTTACGAGCGATCGGGCCGGAACCTTGGCGCTCTGCTTATGTTCAGCCTTCACGCCGCCCAACAGATGGTCGCTATGGCAATAATCCTAATCGTCTCCAACACTATTATCAGTTTCAAGTAGTCCTTAAACCTTCACCCCTTGAGATTCAAAATTTATATTTAGATTCGTTGCGTATGTTAGGGATTTCCCCTCTAATCCATGATATCCGCTTTGTCGAGGATAATTGGGAATCACCAAGTCTTGGTGCTTGGGGGCTTGGTTGGGAAGTCTGGCTTAATGGTATGGAAGTTACCCAATTTACTTATTTTCAGCAAGTAGGTGGTCTAGGGTGTAAACCAGTGACAGGAGAAATTACCTATGGTTTAGAGCGGATTGCTATGTATTTACAGAATGTAAATAATGTTTATGATTTAATATGGTCAGATAGTAGTCAAGGACAGATCACCTATGGTGATGTATTCCACCAAAATGAAGTTGAAATGTCCACCTATAATTTTGAACAGGCAAATACTGGGTATTTATTTACATGGTTTGATCACTATGAATCTGAAAGCAAACGACTCATTGAAGCCCAATTACCTTTACCTGCCTATGAAATGGTGCTGAAAGCCTCCCATACTTTTAATCTTTTAGATTCTCGCCATGCCATTTCAGTGACTGAACGCCAGCGCTATATTTTCCGAGTGCGTACCCTTGCTTGTGCAGTAGCAGAATCATACTTTACTCGAAGGGAATCTTTAGAATTTCCTATGCTACAAGAAAAAGGAGAGGACTAACATGATTGAAGTTCGTGATCTTCTTGTAGAAATAGGAACAGAAGAACTACCCTCTAAGTCTTTACTTAAATTTTCAGAGGAACTTGCTAGTGCTTTAGGTAAAAAATTGCAAGAAGCAAAATTATCCTACGGAGAGATAAAAAGTTATGGATCCCCTAGGAGACTTGCAGTTTTAGTAAAGAACCTTGTAGTATCCCAACCTGATTGGATACTAGAACGTCGAGGTCCTGCTTTGGCTGCTGCTTTTAAAAATAATCAACCTACTCCTGCTGCCCAAGGGTTTGCTCAGGGTTGTGGGGTGGCTGTAGGTGATTTAGAGCAATTAAAAAATGAAAAAGGCGCTTGGCTAATTTACCGAAAGCTACAAAAAGGATCGGTAACCCAAGAGCTCCTTCCTGAAATTATTGCTCAAAGCCTTAAAGCATTACCTATGCCAAAACCTATGTGTTGGGGTGATCTTGAGGCAGAATTTATTCGACCTGTTCATTGGCTTGTAATGCTTTTTGGTAGCGAGGTTATCCCTACGACTTTATTTGGTATTACTGCAGATAAGAAAACAAGGGGGCATCGATTTCACCGCTCTAAACCATTAGTGCTACACTATCCTAGTGAATACGAGGATGTATTAGCATTTCAAGGTAAAGTTATTGCTGATTTTGCGAAACGGCGAGCGATGATTATCACTCAAGTTGAGGAAATAGCCAAAGCTTTAAATGGAATTCCGCTTATAGCAGAATCCTTATTAAATGAAGTGACTGCATTAGTGGAGTGGCCTGTTGCCTTATGGGGAAAGTTTGATTCAGCATTTTTATCTTTACCAAGAGAAGCATTAATTGCTACTATGGAAGGCAATCAAAAATATTTTCCTGTAGAAGATGAAAATCATAATTTACTCCCTTACTTTATTACTGTAACCAATATAGAAAGCCAAGATCCAGCCGTGATAATTGCTGGGAATGAAAGGGTAATTCGTCCACGTCTTGCCGATGCAGATTTTTTCTATACTACCGATTGTAAAACTCCTTTAATCTCTCGTAGAGATCAGCTTAAGAAAATTACTTTTCAAGAAAAATTAGGTAGTATTTTTGAAAAAACAGAACGAATCTCTCACTTAGCTGCCATAATTGCTAAGGAAATAAGCAGCAATGAAGATTGGGCAAGGCGATCTGGATTGCTGTCTAAAAGCGATTTAGTCACCCAAATGGTAATGGAGTTTCCTGAATTGCAAGGTACGATGGGTTATTATTATGCCCTTCATGATCGGGAACCTGAATCAGTAACAATTTCACTAAAGGAGCAATACCTTCCTCGCTTTGCAGGAGATAATCTGCCTCAAACCCCTACCGGTTGTGCATTAAGTCTTGCTGATCGGTTAGATAGCTTAATAGGATTTTTTGGGATTGATATATTACCTAGTGGTGATAAAGATCCTTATGGCTTGCGTCGTACGGCACTAGGAATAATCCGAATTATTATAGAAAACAAGCTAAATTTAGACTTGATCTATTTATTAAAATTAGGTTACCAGTCTTATCAGGGAGTTTTAATAAAAGATGAAACTACTGTTGATCTAATCTATGAATATATTTTAGAGCGTTTAAGAAGTTATTATTTAGATATAGGATTTACTAGTGATGCGATTGAATCGGTACTAGTGCTGAAGCTAAATAACTTGTTTGATATTCATCAGCGACTTGAAGCAGTTACTCAATTTATTAAATTACCTGAAGCCCAATCTCTATCAGAAGCAAACAAACGGGTGAGAAATATCCTGCGTAAAAGTGAAGAAAAAACTCCGATACAAGTTAATCCTCAATGGTTAAAAGAGAGTGCTGAGCAAAATTTAGCACAACAGATTTCTAGTCTAGATCAAAGAATTACACCTCTATTAGAAAATAGAGAATATAGTCTAGCTTTACAGGAATTAGCAAACTTACATCAGCCTATTAATCAATTTTTCGATAATATTATGGTAATGACAGAGGATTCTACACTACGGATCAATCGTTTAGCACTACTTACCCAGATGCAGACTTTATTCTTAAAAATCGCAGATATTTCTCAATTACAAATTTAATTTATTATGGGGTTAATCATTTTAGATCGGGATGGGGTTATTAATAAGGATTCTGATAAGTACATTAAATCTCCAGAGGAGTGGATACCTATTCCGGGCAGCCTAGAGGCCATTGTACGACTTAATCAAGCAGGTTATCGGGTAGTGATTATCACCAACCAATCTGGTATTGCTCGAGGATTATTTGATATTTCTGATCTTTATCGCATTCATAATAAAATGTACCAGCTCTTAACTCAAATGGGAGGAGCTATTGAGGCTATTTTATTTTGCCCTCATCTTCCAGAAGAAAATTGCACTTGCCGTAAACCTAAGCCGGGGTTATTTCAAGACTTAAGTCAACGATTGCATCTTCAACTAACGGATGTACTAGCTATTGGCGATTCTATAAGAGATATTCAAGCAGCCCAAAGTGCAGGTGCAACCCCTATTTTAGTGCGTACTGGGAAAGGAAGTATTACCACAAATAGTAAAAAATTACCTCCAAATATTCCCTGTTATGATGACTTATCCTCTGCAGTCACTGAACTGTTAGCAACTACACCATGACTATGGATTTATTTCATCAACCTTCTCAAGGTGAATTATTTTTACGCTCATTTATTTTTTCTATTGGGCAAATTATCTCTACTATCGTATTTGCTTTTGGGGGAGTATGTTTAGCTCCTTTTCCCTTTGCTTGGCGTTATAATTTTCTCATTCGATGGGGACGGTTTAATTTTTGGTGGCTCAAAAAAGTCTGCAACTTGGATTTTCGAGTACAAGGATCTGAACCTATTCCTCTAGGTCCAGCTATTGTTTTTTGTAAACATCAATCTGCTTGGGAAACAATTGCTTTACAGCGTATTTTTCCGCCTCAAATTTGGGTACTCAGAAAAAGTTTGTTATGGATTCCTTTTTTCGGCTGGGGATTAGCTCTACTTGATCCGATTGCCATTGACCGTAAAGCAGGTAGAAAAGCGTTAAACCAAATTATAGAGCAAGGCAAACAACGGCTCAAAGCAGGTCGTTGGGTTGTAATATTTCCGGAAGGTACTCGCATGCCGCCGGGAGAAATGGGTAAATTTCGAATTGGGGGAGCTAGCCTTGCTCAAGCTACAGGCTACCCAGTGATTCCAGTAGCTCATAATGCTGGGTATTTTTGGCCCAAAAGAGGATTTATAAAATACCCGGGTACGATTGATGTAATTATTGGCCCAATGATTGAAACTAAAGAGAAAACTGCAGATGAAATTAACCAGGATGCTTATAGCTGGGTGGCAGAAGCCATGAAATCAATTGAACCACCTAGGAATGATAGATAGTAAGTAACTTAATCACTTACTATCTATTTAAAATACTTTAAGCTTCTTCTAAGCGGCTATCTAATAAGGTGGTCAACTCAGATTTAGATAATAATCCTACCTTAGTAGCGTCTACTTTTCCATTTTTAAATAGCATTAAAGTAGGAATACCCCGAATGCCATATTTTGGTGGAGTACCTGGATTTTCGTCAATATTTAATTTACAAACTTTAATCTTACCTGCGTAGTCCTTAGCTATTTCTTCTAAAATAGGAGCAATGGCTTTACAAGGACCACACCATTCAGCCCAGTAATCCACAAGGGCAGGTAAGCTAGATTTAAGCACGTCTTGTTCAAAAGTAGAATCAGTTACTGCTACGGTTTGACTCATCAATATAACTCCATCTAGTTAAAGAGATTAGCTTTTTATTATACAGAAGTTAAGAGTAGTTTTGACTCTGCAGCTAGATCTCTTGGCTGATAATTAAGGAGGAAGGCGTTTACTCAAACCTTACATTAAAATTAGCAGAGATGCTACGCATATCACCTTGAGTATTATTATCTTGCTTCCCGATAAGTAGATAAAATTTAAGTAACTAAATTGGGAGAAATACTTACTAAAAATTTAGTATAAATACCTATATTTAATCTTAGTTATTAATATCAGTGATTACTTTCAAATACCGTATCTTACCCCCTAGAGATCAGTGAGATTAGCTAGGCTATTATTTTGAATAATAAAAGCATTAGTTTTTATGTAATAAATTCCAGCAAGTTTATATATACTCTAAGAGCAGTCTGGTATTTGGTTTGTTGCAGGATTTTGAGAAATAAGTCCTTGGTCTTCCATAAGATGTGGAGTTAGCATTTCAAGCCCCGCATTCAAATTAGCTTGATTATCCACCTGAAAAGTGCTTAGTATAGGGATACTATTTGTATTGTTGGGAATAAATTTTCCTCCCGTATCAGCACTTTCCATAAAGCTTGGATTTGAGGTGATACATTCCGAATCTGATGAAATAGGAAGTAGTAAAAGTGCATGTAGGTTGCCATTACTATCTGTGCCATTAGCAGCGATCTGTCCACTATTATCAACACCTACTGCATTTTGAATGGTATAACTATTTTCTCCGGTAATCAGATTATTTAAATCATAGGTTTGCCCATTTGCATTTCGTAAAAAAGCACGGGTTATAGGGCCTTGATCTGGATTATCAGTACTTTCTAATTGAAAAGAGCCTACAATTTGCCCTAAGTCATTTATTCCATCAAGAGTCATACCCTTACTATTAAGAGGTGGTGCTAGCAACGTAATTCCTGATTGAATATCACCTATAAAAGATGTAGCCATCTGATTATCACTTGTATTTACTATAGTACCTATAATTTGTCCTTGGTTATTTAGATCATCAACACCGATAACCTTTGATTCAGATACTATGTCTGATATGGGTAAAAGGACTATTTTTGTAGAATCAGTAGGGTTACTAATGAAAAGCTGTGTTGTTGCGTTTATTTGCTCATTAGTTTCTATAGTGTTTGGGAAAAAAGTCCCGGCAAATTGCCCTTTATCATTGATGACAATAGAAGATACATGATTATCTCCTAAAGGAAGTACGGTACTAATATCAGTAATACCTTGAGCATTACCTATAAACCCTTTTCGCAGATGAGTAGATGAAATTTGAGCAATTACATTGGCTGGAACAAATAAATTATAAATACCTACTACTTGCCCTTGGTTATTCATTTTTCTAGGACTAGTACTTAATACCAGCGATCCCATAGTTTGGGGATCGGTTAAATTGTTTAAATCAATAAAACTATCTTTCTCTCCAATAAAAGTATGGAAAACAAAAAAAGAAAAATCGTCTATAAAGCTTTGAAGTAAAATCTCACCTAATACTGTACCAGCATTATTTACTCCAAGGGCTATTGGAGCTTCAGGAGCAAAACTTACTCCCCATAAAGCATTTAAATTCTCTATAGTTCCATTAGGAGTTCGAAGTGCAAAATATGAATCTATTAATTCAAGAATTAAACCATTATCACTTACGGAGACTGTTGCAGAGTCTTTACCTAAATCAACAATTCTATATTGAGGGGAGATAGCATAAGTAGGAGAAATAATCAATAAATATAAAATTATAGTTTTGAAAGATAGGTAAGATTTCATAGCCACGCCTAAATCCATATTTTTTATCTGAAAAAAACTTAAATATAGTTTAGTATAAAAATACTTATTTGCTGAGTTTGACTATCTCTCTAGTTTCTATGTAATTAATTTAAGTTAAGCCATATCCCTAGATTTAGGAGAAATCTTAAATTTGGCTCGAAGTAAGACTGTTAGAAGCTTGTCCTTAATTTTCTTTAGATACTGAGTGCGTATTTTATGCCCAGCATTAAAATTGGCATGATTGCTAGTATTGAAACTATCTAAAGTGGGAGTATTGCTAAATATTATTAGGAATAACTCTCCTTTTAGTATCTATACTGGCTCCGTAACTGCGGGCTAAAGTAGTACATCCCGATCCTGAAAAGACGAGAACGAATAAAGTATTATGATTATCATCACCCAGCGTACCTGATTTACCAAGGATACTCACCACAATACTACTGGTATTGATAATACTTACCGTACTCTATGCTTATTTAATAAATAAAAATTTTTATCCTAGCAAAGTTAATAACTTTACTATATTAACCCTATGCACTTTACTTTCCGCCAACTTCATATCTTTGAATCAGTCGCTCGAAATTTAAGCTACACTCGGGCAGCAGAAGAGCTATTTTTGAGCCAACCTGCGGTCTCCATGCAAATTAAACAGTTAGAGGATCATATTGGATTAGAGTTATTTGAGCAGATTGGAAAAAAGGTTTTTCTTACAGAAGCAGGTAAAGAGCTCTATCACTATAGCCAGAAAATGTTCAGAGAACTCAATGAGGCAAAAGATATTCTATGGGAAATTAAGGGAGGTAATCAGGGAACATTAACCATAGCAGTAGCCACTACGGCGACTTATTTTGCACTTCACTTGTTAGGCTGTTTTCGTGAACGATTCCCTAGAGTTAATATCAGCTTAGATGTAGCAAACCGGGAAAGCCTATTAAAACGCTTAGATGAAAACACGGTAGATATGGTCATTATGGGAAAACCTCCAGATAGTGAAGAAGTTATTGCAGAGCCTTTTATGGAAAACCCCTTAGTTGTTGTGGCTCCTACCCATCACCCGCTCGCTAAAAGAAAGAAAATACCCTTAGAGCTACTACTTAAAGAAACTTTTATTTTACGAGAACGTGGTTCAGGCACCCGAAGTGCAATGGAATTATTTTTCTCCAAGCTAAATACTACGATTCCTTCTTCTATTGAGATCAGTAATAATGAAGCAATTAAGCAAGCGGTACAGGCAGGTTTTGGGTTAGGAATTGTCTCTCAACATACTTTAGAGAAAGAGCTTACCTTAAAACGCTTGCTCATCTTGGATGTAGATTCTTTTCCCATTATGCGGTACTGGTATATAGTCCATCGGGAAAACAAGCGATTTACCGCATTGCAACAAGCCTTTAAGGACTTGGTAATTCAAGAATCAAAAGAATTAATTAATGGTACTACTTTTCAAATTAATCCTGAGCTAGGGTAAACCAAGAGTCCATTTCTCTTTTAGATATTTTTCGCCAAAACTTTATCTTTGGGCTGAGATTTTGTTGAAAATAACTCGCTAGTTCCTGAAGAAACCCATCTGTTTCTTGTTGTGATGAGAATGAGGGATTAGAAAATAATTCAGGAGTAATGGTATTGATAATCAAACTTTGTATTAACGCTAAGTTTAGATCTTTTTGATTTTTATTGATAAATTTAGGAAGCAGGGTAGCTAAAAATATTGTAAAATCTGCTCCTTTCATAATATCTGGGGCTTGCCTAAGAATAATTAGATCATTCCCTAGTCGGGATAAATCAAACCCTATTTGAAGTAATTTATCTTTATTAGATTCTACCCATTCAGCTTGTATTACAGATACCTTTAAAGCTAAGGGGAAAAGCAAAGGCTTTCTAATAGTATCTCCTTGAGCATATAACTTTCTTTGCACAAGATAGGCTAGTGCCATGGGTACATGAATAATTACTAACCCTGTTGTATTTTCTGCTAATAAATAGTGCTTTAGTATTATCTCTTTAGCTTGACCAAATAGGGAATTATTATTTTCAGATTGTAAAGATTGAATTGGATAGACAGATCCATTATCTGCTACCTTATGATCGGTGAAAGAGATTTTAGAAAATGATGAAAAATATTTAAACTGTTTTGATGATTTTCCTTGCTTAAGTAGATCAGTAATTATACCGGCAATAAAATTATGAATTTGCCAGCCTTGGGCAAGTCGTACTTCATTTTTAGTAGGATGCACATTTACATCCACTTGATTTGTAGGTAATTCTAAATAAAGTACATAAGTAGGATAGCCACCTTGAGAAAGAGCATGATAGGCTTGTCGTACTCCATGGCTTAAGACTCTATCTTGAACCATACGTTGGTTAATATAAAAATACTGTAAGGTATTTTGTTTTCTGGAAAATTCAGGGGTTCCTAACCAGCCCCACAATCGTAATTCACCAATTTTTTCTTCAATATAAATACTATTTTTAAAAAAAGACTGTCCACAAATTTCAATAATTCGTTTTTCATACTCTGTTGAGTGCTTTCTGGAAGGGAGATTATAAATGAGCTTTCCATCATGATGAGCTTTAATACCCACTTGAAAATAACTTAAAGCAATCTGGGCTAAAACTTTTTTTAGACGAAGAAATTCTGATTTTTCACTTCGTAGAAATTTACGACGGGCCGGAAGATTATAGAATAAATTCCGCATCTCAACAGTAGTGCCCACTGGATGAGAAATAGGTCGAATAGATTTATCCGTATCAATTTTCCAGCCATGATCTTCGCTAGAAATACAAGTGCTTAAAGATAAATGAGAAACTCCATCGATGCTGGCAAGAGCTTCACCCCGAAATCCTAGGGTACTAATTCCTAATAAATCCTCTTCCTGAGTAATTTTGCTCGTAGCCTTGGAAGCTAAAGCAAGAGGTAAATCTTCTTGGTAAATACCACAACCATCATCACGGACACGAATTAAATCAATTCCTCCCCCTTCACAATCAACATAAATATGTTGCGCTTTGGCATCTAAAGCATTTTCAATCAACTCTTTAAGCACAGAGGCAGGTCGTTCAATTACCTCCCCTGCAGCAATCCTAATCGATAGACTAGGAGAAAGATATTGAATTCTGGGAATAATAACATCGATAACCATGGTAGCTATTTTAGCCTATTAAAATATTGTCTTTAGCAATCTTTAACTAAATTAGTTAATCATAGTAAAGACTAGCCCATGAGCCGGTTGCTACAATATCCTCTGCTTGGCTTTGATATAAAGCCTAATTAGAAAGGGCATAGATAGTGTGAAGATTAAGCATTATTTGTACTGTATTTTAAGGAAAGCTACCATTATCTACTTGACTCCAAATGATACTTAAATCAGTAAATTTTCAAAACCCTACCACTTCCAATAGCACTGAAAACACTACTATTGCCCATTACTAAGCTTAGAGAGCAGGGCACTAAACTGACCATTTGGGATAGCTGCTTGTATTTGGCTGGATAATGCATTGATTTGTGCCATTAAAACACTTAATTGACTATGAGGGGTGCTAGTAAAGATATTGTTGACTAGTGTGGTAAAGCCAAGTTCATTACTCAGGTTACTACCGATGTCATACATACGGTTAGCAACAAAGAAAGAAGCACTACTTAAAAAATTATCTGCACTAATAAACACAATAGGTGCCCCTTCTGGGCTTACAAAACCTACCATATGATTAAGGCCATAAAGTTTTGCTATAAAAAACCTACTGGTACTTCCGCTACCACTCACACCGATATACGTATTATTACCTAAAGATAAAGAAGGAGCGGAAGCAAAACCAATAATATTAGATTTATTAATATCACCTCCCATAATCATGGGAGTGTTCGTATTCGGATCGCTATATTCCTGGCTTAAAATGATAAAGCCACTATTATTAAATAAATTTGGTGGAGGTGATGAGCTTGCAACTGACCATGTTCCAATGAGTAAATTTAAATTATCTGTTCCATACTTGAAATTAAGCCGTTGAATACCAATATTATTAATGGATAGATTACCATCACTATCCACAGTATAGGTATCTGTTTCTTCAGGGATAGTAGTATTATCTGGGTTAGTTTTCACCATTTGGACAGTAGCAGTACCCTGTTGAAATAAACTGCTTCCGCTGGTCCAGGTGCCATCTATGTAGAATTTAGATACAAATATTGTATTATTTTGAACTTCAATATTAATCCCTCTAAATGCGTTAGTAGGCTGGTTAGCAATATAAAACCCATTCTCTGGAGCAAAAGGGGATAAGGAAGATGCGGCTTGCACATAAATAGAAAAACACAATAAAAAAATATTTATAAAAAACCTAGCTTTATTCATTTTTTTATATCTTTTACATTTTACTTATAAAGAGATTAATGAATTCCATATACTTATTTCTAAAAATAAAACGAAGCTATCCCTACAATAATTCATTGTTAGTATATCTTGTCATTTATTCATTTCTAACCAGTATAGTTGAGAGCGTATAGGCTATAAATCCCTAAATACTACCTCCAATGCCTCTAAATTTCTCCACAAATAACGATATTTTTTGAAAAACATTCTGTTTTTTTATGAGATACTGAAGGTTAAGCAGATTTATTTTAGGTAGGGTATCATTGAGTTCTGCACTATTTTCACTGGCATATCCTTGCTTTAGCGAAGTGTTGATATAGTATTTAGCCGCATCTATATTTAACTCTTCTGAAGTAATAAGAATTTCCGCCTCACGCTTTTGTTCGGTTTGGACAAATGAGAAAAAAGCTTCAATAATACTTACTTTATTTAGGATAGTCTCTAAGTTAGTTTGATTGATAAAATCTATTAATAAATGTGCTTTAGCACGATGGTCAATACTAGCACGAATTAAGTAGATGGGCTTCTTCAACCAAAGTAGACTTATTGTCCATTTTCTTATTTTTATGATACTCAAAAGTAAGCTCCAAAATATAATCTAAGTTGATTTCTTGAGATCTCAGTAGCTCTACTTCAAATACCACATCATTCCAATTTACCGTAGATTTTGCCTGATTTTAGTTTGATTTTTCCCGTTGTAACCAATCTCGAATATCATGATAAGTGGAGCGATAATCTTGAATCATTCGCTTTGTTGTTGGCATAGCTTAATTTCACGAGATAAGCCTTCAGTGATAGAATGGGTGAGGGTATCAAATTGATCTAAAATAGCAATAATTCTGGCTTGTTCGGAGAGAGAGGGAACAGGGACTAGTAATTTTTCAACCACTATTTTTGATAAACGTGGTACACTCGCCCGACGAACTTGAGAAAAAATTTTATCCTGTTGTGTTAACAACACATAATATAAAAACTTACTTTTAATATTATTCGGTGTCAGGAAAAAATAGACATCATCTGCCGCCCAAAAACTAATATTACTATAACCAATTTCTCCCGCTGCTCCTGCACTGATAATAAAAGTTGTATCTGATTTAACATTACTTTCATGATAATAACCAAGTGGGATCATGCTATTCTGATAAACAGCGTAATCACCAAATTTTTCTCATTGACTCTTAACTAACCTTTTTCCTCGTTGTATTTTTACCATCTCCCTCAGCATTTTCCACTCAAATCCTACCTTTGCTAGTTCCTGCTCACTTAATAATAAATCCCGATAATATTATTGGTACTGCTTCTTCCGTGCGTTACGTTCTGTAGTGAGTTCTGTGAAGGTATCTAAAATGCGAACAATTTTATTTTGAATATTAAGTGGAGGGAGAGGGATTTTTATATTTAATATCTCGCTTTTTTTAAAGCAAGAATACTAGCACCATAGCTAAACGCTTGTTTTTATCTGTGACTGTATTGCCTAAGCGATTACTGGTAGTATCAAAATCAGCAAATAAACCTTTAATGGCTCGCTCGGACGGGTAGCCATGAGCAGAGCTTTCAATAGCTTTGAAGATATGAGCTAAATCCGTATTTAAGCACTCATTTTCACTCGCACGATTGGCAGCATTTTCAAATAACTGGCTCGGATAAATAAAAAAGCCTTTGGTTTTAACGGCATCGTCTTTAATTGCTGGGGTAATTACTTCATCGGCTATCTGAGCATAATGAATAGTGTCGTCCCCAGCTTCCATGTAATCAGTAAAATGCTCGCTGATAAAACGATAAAATAGGGTACTCAGCACATATTGCTTAAAATCCCATCCATCAATCGGGCCTCGCGCCTCATTGGCAATTTGCTAGATTTATCGTTGTAAAGCTGCTCTCTGTTGGATACTGGTCATAGATAATGTTCCTGTATCTTATAATTTTTTTCAATTTATATTTTATAAAAAAGGGGCTTTTTTAGCCCCTTATATTCTATTTTAGAAAAAAAAGTTTTTTAAACTAACTAAGAAGCCCCAGCCCCACAAAAAGCAATCCCAGCATCGATCCACCCCTCGTCAAACAGAGGTTCAAGTATCGAACGATCGGATACATAACGAAAACCAGATTCTTTGCCTTGAGCAGGACCATTATTATAGGCATAGTATATCGGACTATAAGAATCAGGACAGGATTGAACCCCATCGCTCACTTGAGTAGGAATTGCCATAAAGGGATACTTCTCAAAATTCCATCGAGGAATATTATCTGGAGTTTGGGCTTGTAGATCTAAGAGCTGATTACATTCACTCGGAGAAATAGTCCAATAATGACTATTAGGTCCGGGGTTAAGTGAGCCATAAAACTGACACACGTAAGCCCCGACACTACTGCTCTGTACATTCCACGCAGTAAAGCTCTGTCCGGTAGGTGACCAGCCCGCTCCTGCTGCCCCCGATGCTCCCATCGCCTCTGGATCGGTAGTCATAAAGTATTGATCAATATTGGGGTTATAAAATTCGGTGACGGTGACAGCCTGACTATGATCAAAAGTAGTCCCTGCTTGAAGGGCATTAAATAGATCCGTGCGTAAGGCACTAGCCGTAGTGGGTAATCCTTCAGGCACTGCTTGTCCTTGTCCAAAACAATCCAGATCGGCACAGGTAAAATAACCGGCAGCACTGACCGCAATCAATAAGCCATGGACATTGGTCACACTATGGGGAATACTCAGTAATCCTTGATTCATTCCTTGCCAATCTCCCAAAGGATCAGTACCAATCATAATGCCGGTATCAGTGCCTGCTACCATCATGGGTTTTAAAGGAGGATCTTGCGAGATAAAAGTAAGTCCATGAACGGGCTGAGTTAAGGTGGTAAGATTCCAAGACACACCCCGATCTTGGCTTTGGTATAAGCCTTGATTGGATAGGGCGTAGGCAGTTTGAGAACTATTAGGATCTAATACCACTCGTACTGTGTTTTCAGGAAAACTGCCATTGTCCACAGAAGTCCAAGTAGCTCCTAGGTCGGTGGATTCCCAAAGTCCCGAAGGCTTATTACCAAATTCTGAAACATTAGCCCATAGTCCGGTACCTTCTGGATTAGCTAGTAAATTATAGCGATCATCACCAATCCGGAAATTAGTGTCATCATCAATTTGTGCTTTTACTCCTTGCCAAGTTTGTCCTTCATCGGTGCTGGAATAAATACTTTGTATTCCTATTCTCATCCCACCTACAAGTAGGGTATTGCCAAGACGTACCGGAGGACCAGTAAAAGTATAGAGGGTAGTGTCCACATTGGCTGGGTTGGAGGTGTTGATGTCAAATAAAAGGGTAGTATCAATATATTTACCTTCTGAGGAATAACGTCTTGCTCCACCAGAAGAAAAATCTAATATATCCCCATTTTTTGCTTCAATAAAATCGTAATCAGATGCCTTAAGGTCAGTTAGAAAAAAATTCTCATCAGTAAGTTGTTGAGCAGGAATTAAAATATCGGGGACAGTCTTGGGAGAATGAATAACAAATACCCCTTGGGGATGAAAATTATAACTCTCTTGTGTAAAAATATTAGAGTAGTTTAACCAAGTATTTTGAGAGCTTATGAAAGGTACCAAGGCAGGATTTAACAGTTCTAGTAGTCCTTGAGAGCCAATATACACTTGCGGATAAATACAAGAGTCTTGCTCTGGGCATAGCTGATGCCATTGGGCGGCTTGAGTAGTGAATACAGAAAATAAACTACTAAATACAATGCTTAGGGCTAGGATAAATTTATTAAACTTAGTCATGATTAAAACCATCCATAACTTAAATTTCTAATATAAATGGTCCAATCATTGCCTCCATCTATTGATCCAATGAATAGGCCTTGAGCAGTAGAATCCAGATTTGATGTTCCTTGTGGTTTTGGCCAAGTTTGACTAAGTACATTTAAAGTTTTCCAAGGGGTAACTACAGTTGGATTACCCTCATTTACTGGATATTGCTCAACTTGATAGCTGACCCATTTACCTGTACTGGCTTGGATACTCATACGATAACGAGGTTGAGGGTTGGCAGAAGTACCGCCTGAATGCAATTCGGCACCGCAGCTATTAGGACCATTATAGGTCATACTTTGCCAAGTATTTCTTTGTTCTCCAGGCTGAATAGGTGGACTTCCTATAGGTTGAGGAAGTTGTAACCAGCCTTCAATTTGGGTGGTATAAATCATGTTTGTTCCACATCCATGCAAAAGATCTTGTGAGTTATTTCCAAAGAAAGCTCCCCAGCCATGAAGGATTTGTTTAAAGAAAGGCACAATAATGTTGTGGGTTGCTTGCCCTTCGTAATTTGGACTAGTATAAAAATCAAACCCAACCCATTGAGTACTTACAGTATTAGAAGCGGTCGTTGTAAGGCAATAATAATTACCAATGACTTGCCCTTGATTATCTGCAGTAATATCAAAATTTGCAGGCATAGAGCATAAATTATTAGGTGGGTAAACATTATCAGTTTTTAAGCTACCATCGTTATTAATTAATTTTTCTTCACTCTGCAAAGGCAGTATGCCAATTTGAAACCCAGCAGCTTTTAATTTATCAAGGTCGGCTTGATCTATATTAGCTTGGATTACATCGTAGGTATTATTTTTAGGGTCAAAATCTAGCTTAATTCTAAAAAATTGTCCTGATTCGCTTTGTTGAATATAAATAGTTGGTTTGGAGTCTATATTTTCGTCAAAGGCGTAGATGTATGGGGAAGCAGCTATCAGCATTCCAATGACGAAGAGAGTGTACCTAGAAAACATCATTTTATTTATCTCCGGAGTAAATGATTGGTTTCTAGGCTATTTTAGCAGTTTTTAAAAAAATTAAATCTTTTAAATATGGTACAAAATATTTATATTGCAAGAAATAATTCTAGTTATTTTTTTAAATTAAGGAATAAGCAAAGTATCTCCTCGATTAATAAAATCCCCCTTAATGCCATTGGCTAATCGAAGTTCATTTAAGCTCACTTCATAGCGCTGAGCTAGTCCTGACAGGGTATCTCCGGGGGCAATCACGTGTTGGCGTTGCACAAGAAGAGTCTTGGGTAAAGGATTATGATAAAAATAGGCACGAATCCCATTCATAACAGCTTGAGCGATTTGTGATTGTTGATTTGGATTATTGAGCTTTCTCTCCTCTGTGGGATTAGAAATAAATGCAGTTTCCACCAGTAGAGAGGGAATATCTGGAGATTTAAGTACTGCAAATCCTGCGTGTTGTACCGTTGTGTTGTGGACAGCACCTACTTTTTGTAACTGTCTGAGAATATCGCTTGCTGCTTTTAAACTCGCTTGTCTGGCAGAAGTTTGGGATAAATCTAGTAAAATTTGTGCTACTGAATTATCTTTACCCTTGATTTGAACTCCACCAATGAGATCGGATTCATTTTCTTTTTGTGCTAGATAGCGAGCAGCTGCACTACTAGCACCTTGATCTGAAAGGGTAAACACCGAGGCACCTTGGGCTCTAGGATGCAGAAAAGCATCGGCATGGATGGAGATAAATAAATTAGCTTTGGCTTGTCGTGCCTTTTTAATTCGATCATATAACCCCACGTAATAGTCACTATTTCTAATCATGATGGGTTCCATTCCCGGTTCTTTAGCGACTAACTGAGCGAGTTTTTTAGCAATTGCCAATACAATGTCTTTTTCTCTACTTCCTTTTATGCCAATTGCTCCCGGATCTTCTCCTCCATGACCTGCATCAATAGCAATGAGTATGGGTTGTATCGTTGTGGAGGCTTTAAGGGTTTTTGGTTGTGTTATTACTTTTTTATAACCGGTTTGGCTGAGATCAACTACTAATCGATAGCCTAAATTTTTATAAGGTTTAAGTAAGTAACTGCTGTATGTAGCTGCTTGGTTTAAATCAAGGACAATACGCAAAATACCATTATTCTTTCTATCACTTCGTACCCCATAAACCAAGCCGTTATCAAAATCGTTTTGAGGTAGGGGGCGTTTTAAGTAAGTATCTGCAATATCAATTACTACCCGATCTGGTTGGGTCAAAGCGAACATTCGATATTCAGCGGTGGTATTTAAATCAAAAACCAGCCTCGTTTTTTCTGTGGCAGACCATACACGCATTCCTTCTACTTCAGTGGCAGAAAATGCTATAGAAGTAGTTGTTAAAAATAACGTAAATAGCCAGCCTATTTTTTTAAGCAAAAATTTAGCCATTGGAGTTTTAGGATAGCCTTTAAAATTATCGAAGGTTAATCAAAAAAACCAAAACTAATATTCATTATTTTTTATATAGATAGATTGTTTTATTATTTTAATTTATTAAGTTTTAGCAGTGTACCATACCGTCTAATAAAATACTTCCTTTGATTGTATTTATCTGTAAGGAAGCTGATCTGCCTTCTGTTTTTGTATATGCTAAGTGTATTTGAAGATCAGGAGGAGGAATTTGATCATAGGCATATTCTGGCCATTCAATTAAACAAATGGCTTGTTGGTTAAAATAATCCTCAATACCGATAAATTCTAATTCTCCCGGATTAGAGAGGCGATAGAAATCAAAATGATGTACATTTAAATCATGATTTAAGAGGTAGGATTCAACAAGAGCGTAAGTAGGGCTTTTTACAATCCCTTCATATCCTAGAGCAGTTAAAAAACCACGAGTTAATGTGGTTTTTCCTGCTCCTAAATCACCAATCAGAAAAATAATTAAGCCTCCTTTTTTTGTTTTACACTGTGCTGCAAGATTTCCTCCTAGATTTAGGGTATCTTGCTCAGTCGCTAGATTGATAGTGAGATTCATCCATTATTTTTAAGTTAACTAAGTGTTGTAAATAGGGCATAAGATCGCCTGCCATTAGTCCTCGCTCCCCATGAGTTTGTGCTACTTGATCCCCAGCCGTACCATGGAGCAATACGCCTAAACGCGCTGCTTCTATCAAGGTTAATCCTTGAGCAAGCAATCCGCCAATTACCCCGGAGAGCACATCTCCCATACCCCCTGTCGCCAT
Organism: Candidatus Nitrosacidococcus tergens; assembly: GCF_902810445.1. Taxonomy (NCBI): domain Bacteria; kingdom Pseudomonadati; phylum Pseudomonadota; class Gammaproteobacteria; order Chromatiales; family Chromatiaceae; genus Candidatus Nitrosacidicoccus; species Candidatus Nitrosacidicoccus tergens. The sequence continues at coordinate 287,216 of NZ_LR778175.1, forward strand.
TCCGGGATTACCTGCAGTAGATAACCCTAAGGGTTGATTTTCTTCACAGACTAACGTGCCATTTCCTTTAAGAATGCTTACACCTCCGTAGCGTTGCTGTAAGGTGCGAACTGCAGTAAATCTATCTTGCTGGATTTCCAGAGTACTTTTACTTAATAACCGTCCTGCCTCGCCGGGATGAGGAGTAATCACCCAATGACTGTGTTTTACAGGGTTTTTAGCAAGTAAATTTAAAGCATCTGCATCAATGATTAAAGGGCGAGAAGCGGCATTTAAAACTTCGTGAAGCATCATTTGGGACCAAGCACTTTGACCTAATCCTGGACCGATAACAATAACAGTAGCTTTGTCTAGCAGGGGTTTTAATTGTTCTTTATTTTCTACCCCATGGCACATAAGTTCAGGGCGAGTTAAATTAAGCAAGGTAGCATGGGATTTACGAGTAGCAATACTCACTAAACCTGCACCCACTCGGTAGGCAGCTTCTCCTGCCATGCGTACTGCACCAGACATACCCTCTTCACCACCAATAATGAGAACATGACCATAGGAACTCTTATATCCAGAAAGTATGCGAGATGGAAGAATGGGTAATTCTTTTCGAAAATTTAAGCGGTATACTTTAGGTGTGATGCTTTTATAGGTGCTATCTGGTAGTTGTAAGGAATTAAAGCTAATTTTGCCACAATAATCGGGTCCTAAATAAGTAAACATACCTTGTTTAAGACCTACAAGACTTACGGTTAAATGAGCTTTTACCGCAACCCCTAATATATTTCCCGTATCGCCGCAAAGCCCAGAGGGAATATCTATGGAGAGTACAGGATGACCAGAGTTATTAATTCCATGAATTGCTTCTGCCCAAATTCCAGTAATTTCCCGATTAATTCCTGTGCCAAAAATGGCATCTACAATGATATCGCTATATTTAAGATATTGGGGATGAAAGGGAAGGATGGGAATTTTCCTATTAATAAAACTTTGCTTTGCTTGAAGGGCATCTGCATTGAGTTTACTACCATCACCTATTTGGCATAAAATAATGTGAAGTCCTATTTGGTGGGCGAGACGAGCTAATATATAACCATCTCCACCATTATTCCCTGATCCACATACCACAACGATTCGCCGTGCGTAAGGCCAATGTTTTCGTAATTGTTTAAGGGCAACAATTCCTGCACGCTCCATGAGAGTAATGCTAGGAATTTTTAGCTGTTCAATGGCATATTGATCTAATTGGCGTACTTGATGCACCTGATAAAGAGCAAAGGGTAAAAATTCCATACTTATTTTATTTAAGTAAATTATTGATTTTATTAAATGAATGAGTAATTAAAGTATGTTTAATTTTTGATTATATAATTACCTAAGAAAATCTTGAAATAAGCTATCTTTGAATTAGCGTTATTTATTTCTGTTGCTGTAGAATGACTAATGACTAAAGTTATCTTTTAATATATTTTTATTATTTCATCAAATCCCATGAATCATCCAACGCCCTTAATTAGTATTGACGAATTTGCTCAAATTCAAAATAAAGATCAACTTTTGATTGTAGATTGTAGATTTAATCCTGCTGCTCCAGAGGAGAGCTACCAAAGTTATCTTTCTACCCATATTCCTGGAGCAGTCTATGCGCATTTAAATAATCACCTTTCCGATCTTTCTAGACAAGGAAAAGATCTATTAGGGAAACAACCCTTACCAAGTGCTGAACAATGGGCAGCAACTCTAAGTAGCTGGGGTTGGAGTCCAGAGCTTACCGTCATTGCCTATGATGATTCCGGTGCTATGCTGGCTGCTGCTCGGCTATGGTGGATAATGCACTGGATGAATGTACCAGTACAAATTTTAGATGGAGGATTTTCTGCTTATCAAAGAGCTGGACACCCCGTTGAGTCAGGAGCGGTTGAGCGTACTCCTACTCAAGTTGCTCCGGTAGCATTTGATTCTAACAAAGCGATCTTTACTCAAGATCTCCGTCATGCAGTGGATAATCATCAAGTATGCATTGTTGATGCCCGACCCCAAGATCGGTACTTAGGGAAAAATAATGCAGATCCAGTTCCTGGCCATATTCCTGGTGCAACGCATCGCTTTGCAGCGGAGAATTTACAAGAGGATAAGCATTTCTGCACATCATCTGATTTACGAGAAGCGTTTATAAAGCTGATTGGAGATCGGGATCCAAGTACCGTAGTTCATTCTTGTGGATCAGGCGTGTTTGCTTGCCAAAACCTATTGGCTATGGAAATAGCAGGACTCCATGGATCTAAGCTATATGCACCTTCTTGGAGTGGTTGGACTAGCGATCCAGAAAATCCAGTCACCACAGGCTAGTTTAAGGTTCGGGTAATCGAATAAAGTGAGTACGGTAGTAAGCAAGCTCTTGAATAGATTCATAGATATCAGCTAAAGCAAGATGGGCACTTCCTTTTTTAAATCCCTTAGGGATTTCTGGTGCCCAACGCTTTGCAAGTTCCTTAATTGTACTCACGTCTAAATTTCGATAATGAAAATAAGATTCTAGTTTTTGCATATAACGGGCTAAAAATCTTCGATCTTGGCAAATGCTATTGCCACACATGGGAGACCTATTAGGTAGGGTATATTCATTAAGAAACGATATGGTTTGCTCCTCTGCCATTTGCTCATTAATCGTGCTATAACGTACCCGATCGGTTAATCCAGATTTTCCATGCTGCTTAGTATTCCACTCATCCATTCCGTTTAAAATACTATCTTCTTGATGGACAGCAAATACTGGACCCTCCGCAAGTACATTAAGATATTTATCGGTAATCACAGTAGCAATCTCTAAAATCACATCTTGTGTGGTATCTAGACCACTCATTTCTAAATCTATCCAGATTAAATTACTTGGATCTTGAGCCATGAATCAATTACCCGTAGTAGTATAATAATTGTGTTACATTTTAACAGAAGCCATTTTTTAAATAGACTTAGCTAAAGAATTACTACCATGACTATCTATAGCTCATTATTTGTTGTCATCATTTGTATTATGTTAGGAGTAGAGTTATGGCTTGCCCGCCGTCAGTTCTATCATGTAGTAAGCTATCGAGAACAAGTACCCCAGCCTTTTGAAGAGCATATTTCCCTTACAGAACATCAAAAAGCAGCCGATTATACAGTAGCCAAACTTAAACTAGGGATGATTAATGGGGTTTTAGATGTTTTTATTGTACTGATTTGGACTTTAGGTGGTGGTTTAGAATGGCTGGATCGTTTTTGGCAAGCACGTGGATGGGGAGAAATTTCTACAGGTGTTGCAGTGCTAATTAGCTTTGGCTTAATAGGTACTTTAATTGATTTGCCCATCAGTATTTATCGCACCTTTGTTCTTGAGCAAAAGTTTGGTTTCAACCGAATGACTGCAGCAATATTTCTTCAAGATCTTATCAAGCAAAGCGTATTAATGCTTGCCATTGGTGTACCAGTAGCATTTGGTGCACTCTGGCTTATGGGGCATATGGGCGTGCATTGGTGGCTTTATCTTTGGTTAGCTTGGCTTAGTTTTTCTTTACTCATGATGTGGGCATATCCCGCATTTATTGCCCCATTTTTCAACAAATTTACTCCTTTGGAAGATAAAGAGCTTAGAAGTAGGGTAGAGAATTTACTTACTCGCTGCGGCTTTAAGAGCCAAGGGATTTTTATTATGGATGGCTCTCGTAGATCGGGGCATGGTAATGCTTATTTTACTGGGTTGGGCAATAATAAACGGATTGTATTTTTCGATACTCTCCTAGAGTCTCTAAGCCCTGAGCAAATAGAAGCCGTACTTGCTCATGAGTTAGGGCATTTTAAGTGTCGTCATATTATGAAGAATATAGTGGTGATGTCCTTACTTAGCTTGGGAGGATTGGCCCTATTAGGCTGGTTAAGTGATCAATCAACTTTTTATCAAAGTTTGGGAGTAAGTCACTCATCTACCTACATGGCACTGGTTTTATTTATGATTATTGTGCCTATTTTAAGCTTTTTTCTACATCCCATATTGACTTATATGTCTCGTCGCTATGAATTTGAAGCGGATGCTTTTGCAGCGAAGACTGCAAATAGCCAAGATTTGGCTCAAGCATTAGTAAAACTCTATAAGGAGAACGCCAATACTCTCACGCCTGATCCGATTCATTCAGCTATTTACGATTCTCATCCACCGGCACCTATTCGCCTTGCTCATCTGCAAGCATATGAAGTAAAAACCGCTTAATAGATTCCGTCAGAAATATGATAAAAAGAGCGATCTCTCTTAGGCTAGCAAGCTAGAAAATCGCTCTTTTTATTTTCTTAGTAATTTTTTTGTATTTCATTAATATATTTTCATTTATAATAATCGCTTTAAAATTGAGCTTCACGACGTAACAATTCACGCTTACGATCTATACCCCAACGATAGCTTGCAAGATCACCATTAAGCCGTATCACACGATGACAGGGAATCGCTATAGCGATATGATTTTTTGCACAGGCATTAGCAACGGCACGTACTGCTTTAGGCAAGCCGATATGCTTTGCAATCTCCGTATAACTTACAGTAGTACCCAAAGGAATCTTACGTAGAGCGCTCCAGACACGCTCCTGAAAGGCAGTACCTTGAATATCTAATGGTAGATGCAATCCAATTGAAGGTGCTTCAATAAACCCTACAACCTTAGCTACTAATTGCTCAAATTGGTTGTCACAACCTATAATTTCAGCCTTAGGAAATTGATCTTGTAAATCGCATACAAGTGTATCTGGGTTATCGCCCAACAGAATAGTGCAAATACCACGTTGGCTCTGGGCTACTAAGATAGCTCCTAATGAACATTGCCCTACTGCAAAACGAATAATTACACCATTACCTCCGGCACGATAGTCTCTTGGACGCATTCCTAGTAATTGATCCGAGGATTCGTAGAATCGGCTATTAGAATTAAAACCTGCATTATAAATAGCATCAGTAATGGATGAGTTTGAGCTACTGAGCTCTTTGCGTAGTTTACAGGCTCGATATGCTGAGCTGTATGCTTTAGGAGTTAAACCAGTTTCGGCTTTGAATAAACGATGAAAATAATATGGGCTTAAGCCTATCTTAGCCGCTAAACTATCGAGCTGAGGTAATGTCTCTGATGTTTCGATGATACGGCAAGCACGAGTCACTAATGCAGCATGTTCGATAGCTGTTTCAGTCTGATCGCTACTAATATGGCGACTACAACGATAGCCTGCTGCTTCAGCAAGCTCTGGAGTATCAAAAAATTCTATATTTTCACGCTTAGGTAGCCGTACTGCCGAGCTTGGCTGACAATATATACCTGTAGTGCGCACAGCGTAGACAAAATAACCATCAGCAGCAGTATCTCGCGTTTGTACAGCTAACCAGCGTTCATCTTCAGTTTCATAAGCAACCATCAAATTCACATCATCAGTCCTGTTATTATTAATAACAGAATTAAAATAATAAGAAATTTAGTTCTAAACACTCTGTTTCTTGCAATTAAATTTCTGAAGCTATCGTTTTATTTCAGAAATAGAAACCGTTATCTATATTCCTAATACTAGGGCTTCACTACATTAAATTAAGTATGCATAAGTAAGAGGGGAATTTTTGATTAAGCGGTAGAAAATAAGCAGAATGCCAACACTAAGTGATTGGCATTCTTTTAAGACTCTAAGTAATTTAAAAAATTTTTTGTGTTGGAGTAATCAGACCCAGCTGAGTTAATACAGTCAGGCTATCATCATAGCCAATTTCTTCTGAAATCTGGCCATCAATTAGCTTTAGCACTGAAACACCGTTAAAGTGCATTTTGCGACCAGTGGCAGCAGGCAGCCTACCAACGCTAAAATCGACAAATGCGGTTCCGGTATGAGTACCACCCCCTTCCCATTGACCTATCACATAATCTCCTTCTGCAATGAGATCAGCTGTACGCCAAAAGTTAAGATCAGGGAATGCAGCACGAAACTCAGTTATAAAGACTTTTATAGGTTCACGACCACGACGGGGAAAATGTACTGAATACTTACTTAGCATATCAGGTGCAGCAATTTCATCAACAATTGCAATATTGAAGTTTGTCCCCCAAAATTCGGTAAACCAGCGATCAACAATAGCTTTATTTTGCTCTTCTTTACTCATTTTAAAAATCCTCATGAACACTAATATTTTTATTTAGATCATTAAAATTAATTAACCATCTAGGTAAAAATATATATGTTCAGTTACTGTTTAAAACTCCGATTCTTGCCGTTTATATCAGCTTAAAAATTTAGAATAAACACTAAAAGAACACTTTGTTGTTACAAAAAGATTCTATCTTTGAAAGAAGATTATGGATTTATTGTAAAGCTTTATGTGAATTTAAATATGGTAGCCAATAATTGGCGGTGGATATAAAGTAATTTGAGCACTAGATTATCTTAGGATAGAAAACACTCCTAGCTCTTTGAGTAATGGGCTAGGAGTAGTGGTTCTAGTTATTTAAGAATAACCTAGGCCATCTAAATATTTATCAGCATCTAAAGCAGCCATACATCCAGATCCTGCAGAAGTGACTGCTTGTTGATACACTGAATCCATCACATCGCCTGCTGCAAATACTCCAGGAACACTCGTTTGAGTTGCAAACCCTCGGTTTCCTCCTTGTACTTGAAGGTAACCATGCTCCATATCAAGCTGTCCTTGGAAAATACCTGTATTAGGCTTATGACCAATGGCAATAAAAACACCGTGAACAGGTATTTCAGTTAGTTTCTGATTTAACCTATCCTCAATGCATACCCCTGTGACTCCACCATCATCGCCTAGTATCTCCTTTAAAGTATGATTCCAATGAATGGTTACATTACCTTTTTCTGCTTTCTGTAACAATCGATTTGCTAAAATTTTTTCAGATCTAAAAGAATTTCGGCGATGGATGACATAAACATGACTAGCGATATTAGCAAGATAAAGGGCTTCTTCAACTGCTGTATTACCACCACCGACTACAGCAACTGGCTTATTACGATAGAAAAATCCATCACAAGTGGCACAAGCAGAAACACCCCGCCCCATATAGGCTTGTTCTGAGGGTAGACCAAGATATTTAGCAGAAGCACCTGTAGTAATAATGACTGCATCTGCAGTATAAAGCCCAGAATCTCCTGTTAATGCAAAAGGTTTTTTAGAGAAGTCAGTTTTAACTATTTGATCATGCACTATTTGAGTGCCAAAACGCTCTGCATGCTTACGCATTCGCTCCATCAAATCCGGTCCTTGAACCCCTTGCTCATCCCCTGGCCAATTATCAACGTCAGTGGTAGTTGTCAGTTGCCCTCCCTGCTCTAAACCAGTAACTAGTACCGGGTTAAGTGCTGCACGAGCTGCGTAAACGGCAGCAGTATAGCCGGCTGGACCAGATCCTAAAATAAGTAAGCGACAATGCTTTATTTTTTCAGACATGAATAACTCCATTTAAGGTTTTTTATTTTTCCATAGCTATAATGATGCTAATAGTCAGATTCCAATTATGTTTAGAATACGGTACTAAGAGTATACATAGTAGGAAAAGATTAAATTCAAGTTATTGTGTAACAAACTGAGATTGCTATAATAAACAACTAGGTTCAGATTATTTTAAATTTTTATTATTTAACTGATGAACCCCATAGCTATTTATGGTCTCTAAATGTGAGATTTTATAATTCCTATCTTATCTGGCTATATATAGCCCATATTCTAAAACAAGGTGAAATTCTTGACTAGTTTTCTTGAATTTACTTTATTTTAATTTAAATTTTTTCTTTATTTAGGTTTCTATATTAAGTGTAAAAAGTAAATTTATTAAAGTTTGAATAGCTAGAAACAATAGTATTGCTTTGTATAAAAATAGGTTGTTTTTGTTATGGCTCAAGCCTCTACCATCACCAAGCGTTCTAGAAACCGTATACCTATCAGTTTACATATTAACCATCGGGTTAAAGAAGGGATATTTATTGCATCTCTTGCCATAGCCGCTTACCTCTTTATTTGCTTACTTACCTATACACCCAGCGATCCTAGCTGGTCTCACACGGGAAGTGCTGAGCAAAGCACTCATAATAGTGGAGGAAAGGTGGGAGCATGGCTAGCAGATCTGCTTTATTATTTAACGGGGCATCCGGCCTATTTATTACCCATGGCAATGACATATATTGGGCTTTTAGCACTAAGCAAGCGTAAAACCTGTCAAAAGAAATACTTAGTTTACTCTTGGTTATTTAAAGCTATAGGATTTATTCTAACTCTAGGGGCTGCATCTGGTTTAGCCGCTCAGTATTTTTCAAATATTCCTGCAGGCTCCTTGCCTAATGTAGAAGGAGGGCTATTAGGTGTTATGCTTCAACATAGTCTAGAGTCTATAGTTGGTTTTTTAGGCACGACGATAATTTTATTAGGATTCTTTTTTACTGGAATTAGCTGGTTTATTCCGTTTTCTTGGCTTCAAATTATGGATAAAACTGGCAGCTTTATTCTTAAAGCTATAGAAAATAAGCATAAATTCTTTCCAGAAAAAATAGAGAGTGTGAAAAAAGTAACTCATAGAACTCAGCTATTTAAAATACCTAGTTTTGAATCTCCTGAGAAAGTACTTAGTAATAAAGACCGCATTGAGCCCACCCTAGATGGAGAAAGACAAGCAGCTACAAACACCGGCTTAGATCAAGAATTAAATATAACGACTAAAAGTGAAGATCAATCCTTAGCTGCTAATACTGATATTTCTTCTGACACAAAAGAAAATTCACAAAGAGAGACAGCTACACTGATATCAGATTCTCCAATAGCTTCTGAGGATCCTCATGTAAAAATAGATAGCCCTTCACCACCTAAGCAAGTAGCAAATCCTTCTATCACTGAAGGAATAGAGGGTCAAAAGACTATAGATTTTATGAATCAAAGTTCTAGAGCACGCATAAATGTGCAGAATCAATCTGAATTGGAAACGTATGAGCATAAAAACGTAACAAACTCCGTAAATATAGGTACGGAGAGAGTATCCTACATTAATAGGCAGACTAGCACCCAGTTTAAATTTAATCCAAATTTAGGTATCAAAAGCGATATCATACAAAAACCAGTACCTAATGATCGCCCTGCTAAAGAGGTATCCCCTCAAAATCGGAATACTATTCCTACCCATACAAATGCGATCCAGCATCACTCAATAGAATCGGTGCAACCACAAACTTTACGGCAAAATCAAAAAATTACAGTAGCAGACTTAAAGGTAAGTAATAGTAATTCTGTTAACGAAATATCACCCCATTCTCAAGAGATTATCCCGCCCAACGCTGATATATCTAAAAATCAACCAATTGAATCAATTCAACCACAACAAATTCAAAGACCAATCTCAACTGGACTAGGAGTAAATAATGGTAATCCTTTTAGAGGAGAACCCCTTCAAAATCGGAAAATTGCCCCCACTGATTCTAATGGAGATATAGCTAAAAACCAGCCTATAGAGCCAATTCAATCTCCGCAACAAAATCAAAGATCCACAGTAATAGAATTAAAGGTAAATAGTAGTAATTCTTTTAACGAAACAGTACCTCATACTCAGGAAAATCCATTAGGTTCACACCTAAAAGAAACAGTAGTAGAGGTAGTAAATTTTCACTCTAAACCTAAGAGGCAGGATAAAAATTCTGAGGTATCTTTTTCTTTATCCAGCTCAAACAATAGGCTACCTCCTTTATCTTTATTAGATAAACCCTCTGCCTCACAGGGAGGATATTCCGAGGAAGAACTTGAAGTACTTTCTCGTCAAGTAGAGGAAAATTTAAGTGATTTTGGGGTTGAGGTACAAGTGGTTGATGCACATCCAGGGCCTGTAATTACTAGTTTTGAATTACAACCTGCTCCGGGGGTAAAAGTCAGTAGAATTTCAGGGCTGGCTAAGGATTTAGCTCGTGCCCTTTCAGTACTTAGCGTTCGTGTAGTAGAGGTTGTACCCGGGAAACCAGTAGTAGGCTTAGAAATTCCTAATGAAAATCGGGAAATTGTACATCTCTCTGAAGTGTTATCTTGTATTGATTCTAGTAGTCAGGAGAGTTCTTTAACTCTTGCCTTAGGAAAAGATATTACTGGAAACCCAGTCACCGTAGATCTTGCTAAAATGCCCCATTTATTGGTGGCAGGAACTACAGGATCTGGAAAATCAGTAGCAATTAATACTATGATTTTAAGTCTGATCTATAGAATGACACCTGATGTGGTACGGCTTATTCTCATTGATCCTAAAATGCTAGAGCTTTCAGTCTATGAAGGTATTCCTCATCTACTTGCACCCGTCGTGATTGATATGAGTGAGGCAGGAAATGCATTGCGTTGGTGTGTTGCTGAAATGGAACGACGTTACCGCCTTATGGCAGCATTAGGTGTGCGTAATTTAGCGGGTTTTAACCATAAAGTAAAAAGTGCCATGCAAGCCAATCAGCCTTTAATTAATCCATTACATTCATCGCACTCAAACGGCAATAGTGAAGCTTCATTGCTTGAACCATTACCAATGATTGTCGTAGTTATTGATGAACTTGCGGATATGATGACGGTTGTAGGTAAAAAAGTAGAGGAGTTTATTACACGATTAGCTCAAAAAGCACGAGCTGCTGGAATTCACTTAATTTTAGCAACTCAAAGACCCTCTGTAGATGTGATAACTGGCCTAATTAAAGCAAATATTCCTACCCGCATTGCATTTCAAGTCTCATCTAGGATTGACTCTAGAACGATTCTAGATCAAACAGGAGCTGAACAGCTTTTAGGTCAAGGAGATATGCTTTATCTCCCTCCAGGTACAGCTACACCAGAACGAATACATGGTGCATTTGTTGATGATCATGAAATACATAAAGTAGTTGAATTTCTAAAACAGCAGGGTGTACCTAAGTATATAGAAGAAATTACCCAAGGAGTCCCAGAATTTAGAGAAGGCAATTCTGGAGCAAATGGTAGTGATTCTGAAGATGATCCCCTCTATGATGAAGCAGTGCGAGTAGTGACTGAAACCCAGAGAGCTTCAGTTTCTGGGGTACAAAGAAGGTTAAGGATTGGGTATAATCGAGCGGCTCGATTAGTTGAAACAATGGAGCAAACTGGAATTGTAGGTCCAATGCAAGCAAATGGTAATCGAGAGGTGCTTGCTCCTCCTCCACCGGAATAATTTTCATTCAAATGTATATTAAAAAATTACAGCTGCCTAGGCAAAACCTAGTGATTGTTTTGCTTATTGGCATAACTATGCTGCCTATTAGGGCGATAGCTGCAGATCCAAAAAGAAACTTAGAATCTTTTTTAACAAAAACCCAGACACTTGTTGCAGACTTTAATCAAACTGTATTAAGTGAGGAAGAAGAGATTATAGAGAAAAGTCAAGGGGTTTTTTCTCTCCAACGCCCCGGAAAATTCCGCTGGGATTATAAAAAACCTTCTACTCAACTCATTGTTGCAGATGGAAGTAAAATTTGGTTTTACGATAGAGAGTTAGAACAAGTCACCGTAAAAAGTTTAAATCAAGCTTTAGGAGATGCACCTGCACTTTTACTGGCAGGACAGGATTTACCCGAAGACGAATATCAAGTTAATGCACTTTCTTCTGAAGATAATTTAGCTTGGATAGAGGTCATTCCCCAAGATCAAGAGGGAGCTTTTAAGCGGTTATTACTAGGATTTCAAAGAAAAAACCTACGAGAAATGAAGCTCTATGATAACTTAAATCAAGTGACTCAGCTTTCTTTTTACAATATAAAAATAGGTCTCTCTTTTGAGGATAGTACGTTTACTTTTACTCCTCCAGAGGGGGCAGATGTTATTTATGATGAATAAAAACTTAAACTAGCGAAATAAATTGAACTTTGATTATATTACCTCTTTATCATCGCACAAGCTTAGATAGTGATGAAAAGAATTTTATTAATTTTAATTAACGTCTATCGGTACGCAGTGAGCCCTTTTATTGGTAATCATTGCCGTTACTATCCTTCTTGCTCTGAGTATACTCAAGAGGCAATTCAACGCTATGGCGGGTTTTATGGAAGTTGGTTAGGGTTAAAACGTATTTTACGCTGCCATCCCTTCCATCCAGGCGGTCTTGATCCGGTACCTGATATAAAAAAATATCCATTCTCTTCTCATGAGTAAAAATAGTGTTTTCTCACTTACTTAGAATATTTTTAATTTGGGGGCTATCACTCCAACTAGGGTGGGCAGTTGAGTTAAAAGGATCTCTAACCCAAGGGGGACTGGTAATAGGACACACAGAGCCTAAAGCACAAGTATTTCTTGATAATCAACCCATACAAATATCAGAAAGTGGGCTATTTCTACTTGGATTTGGTCGTGACGCAAAGCCAAACTCAGTACTCGAAATAATTTTATCTAATGGAACAAAAGAAACTAAAAAACTTAATATTATCCAGCGAGAATATAAGATTCAACGGATCAATGGAGTTTCCGAAAGCAAAGTAACCCCCAATAATAATCACCTTGCTCGGATTCAAGAAGAGGCAGCACTTGTAAAAAAGGCAAGAACAACCAATGACCATCGTACTGATTTTTTAACTGGATTTATTTGGCCTGCTGAGGGGCCTATTACCGGTGTTTACGGTAGTCAAAGAATTTTAAACAGTAAACCTAAAATACCCCACTATGGAGTGGATATTGCTGCTCCTGCAGGTACTATAGTAAAGGCACCTGCTGCTGGGATAGTTACCCTAGCCCATCCAAATATGTTTTTATCCGGGGGGACACTTATTCTTGATCATGGCTATGGATTATCTTCTGCATTTTTGCATTTACAGCAGACCTTAGTGAGAAAAGGAGAGCGAGTAGAGCAGGGTACACCTATTGCTAAAATAGGTGCGACAGGAAGAGTTACAGGAGCTCATTTAGATTGGCGTATTAACTTATTTCAAACTCGCCTTGACCCTCAGCTTTTAGTTCCGCCTATGGGAAGAATTAATAAAGAATAAAATTATCTCCATAAAAACAAAATGGTAAATACAAATCGATCTAAGCCAAAAATAATAACTACTAAAACCATTGCTAAAACAAGATTTTTTCATGTAGAACATGTCAATTTACATTTTTCTAATGGTGTAAATACCCACTATGAGCGACTTAAAAGTGATACTCGTGGGGCAGTTTTAATCGTGCCTATGCTGGATCAAGAGACTGTGTTACTTGTTCGAGAGTATGCAGTGGGTACTGAACGCTATGAACTTGCCTTACCTAAAGGGCATGTTGAAGCAGAAGAAGACTTGCTCGCTGCCGCAAACCGAGAAATTATGGAAGAAGTAAGCTATGGTGCACATCGGCTTACTTATTTAACCTCTTTTACTTTAGCCCCTAGTTATATGAGCCACCATATTCATGTAGTTTTGGCAGAAGATCTATATGAAGAACACCGTGATGGAGATGAACCTGAAGAAATTGAAGTAGTTCCTTGGAAATTATCAAAATTAACTGATTTGATTGCAAGACAAGATTGTACTGAAGCACGTAGTATTGCAGCTTTGTTTATGATCAAAGAAAGATTCAATAGATAATAAATTATTATGTTTTTAAATATATCTACCCAGTTTATAGATTCAATTATTGATATTAGCGAATTAGCCGGCGAAAAAATCCTTACTATTTATCGTAAAGGATTTACGGTAGCTCATAAAAAAGATTATTCTCCGCTTACAGAGGCGGATCTTATGGCTCATAAAACAATTGTTCAAAGATTAAAGTCTCTATTCCCAGATATACCTATCTTATCTGAAGAATCTAAAAAAATACCTTTTTCAGAACGTTCCACTTGGCAAAAATATTGGCTAGTTGATCCCTTAGATGGTACTAAAGAATTTATTAAAGGTAACGGGGAGTTTACCGTCAATATTGCTTTAATAGAAAATAATCAGCCCATTTTGGGAGTAGTATATGCACCTGCATTAGATCAATTATATTATGCAGCAAAAGGGTATGGTGCTTATCGGAGAAAAAAAGGAAAGATAACTGGATTGAAAACCAAATCTAGGACTGAGGGAGTACCTGTACAAGTAGTGGGAAGTCGATCCCATGGCGATAGCTATTTAAAAGCTTTCTTGCTAGATATAGGGGAATATCACCTAATCGCCATGGGTAGTTCTTTAAAATTTTGCTTAGTTGCTGAAGGTAAAGCCGATATTTATCCACGATTTGGATTAACTTCTGAGTGGGATACCGGAGCTGCTCAATGTATTGTAGAAGAATCAGGAGGGTCAGTCATTGATCTAAAAGGAGAGGTGCTACGTTATAACACAAAAGATTCTTTGCTTAATCCTTATTTTTTAACCGTTGCAACAGATAGCAATTATTGGCAGCAATTTATCTCAGATGATATAAAAAATAATAACAATATATAAATTTTTAAAAATCGACCTGTGCTCGAACCTCTATAATACTGGGGTTAAGCCCATTAAACTTAGCAATCATTGGGTTAGTTTCAGGGGCAACTTCATTCACCACATAACCATAATCCGCCATAAGTCGGATGTGAGGGTTTAAATACCAGTTCAGTCCAATTGCTGCCATTTGAGTATTGCCACCACTCACATGAGGGGTATTCATATTTAATTGATCCCAGCGTATTGCCACTTCCCATGCTCCCCAGCCACCATAGCCAACGTCTCTTTTAGGCTCTACACGAGTAAACGCACCAATTTTATGATCATAAACCCGAGACTCTCCAGTAAAGAAATAACTAAAGGTGCCATAATAACCATCTAATACGTCAGCATTAGAATAACCTACGCCAGTTAAACGAGCCTGCATATATTCTCCTTGAAAAGAAAACGGTCCTGAAACTAGAGATAATTCAGCCCCAAGCCGTGTTACATTCTCTAAGATTCTATTACCAGCTGTTAATGGACCGGTATTTGTCCATGGAGTGCGATCTACATTAGCAAAAGGCTGTGAAGAATAGGTAAGAGGGGGATTTTCTAGTGCGCCTGTTGTAGGGTTTAACTTATTTCTAATCCAAGTAGAGCTACCTGATATTCCTAGATGAACTAATTGAGCTGGATTGTGATAAATAGGAAGACCCGTAATACGTCCACCAAGTTGGTAGCGAGTATCTTCAAAGATTCCAACCCCAAGCCCCGTATTTTGAGTTTGGAGTGCTGCTCGAGTAGTCCATCGAGTATTATAAGCCTCTACACTAATACCTAATTTATAAGGATTAGGATTTTCAATAAACGCATTAGCAAATAAGGGCCGTTCGATAAACTCTAGGTAACGATCACTGGTAGAGCTAATCAAAGTAAGAGGTTCTTTAATTTGTCCAATTTTAAAAGTGACTGGATTTAGGTGCGTATAGCTTACCCAAGACTCAGTAATATTTGCAATGGCAAGCTGATTGACTGTGCGGACAAAGTCATATTCAAATTTGTAGCCAAAATCCCTGTATAAAACTCCATCTAAACGAATACGGGTTCGACGAGAAGCAGCACCATTTTTAATGGCAGGATCAGAAGCATCCCCAGTGTTAAAATTAATTTGCCCATCCCCCTGTTCAAACCCACCAATAGTGAGTCGCCAATAACCATCGTTGGTTTTTATCTCCCAACCCGTTTTACTTAACCCCGTACTTAGAGTGTTTGTATTGCTGGTTTTTTCTTGCTTATCTTTTATTTTTTCCTTTCTAGTAGAAGAATTAAAATCTAAAACTTTATTGTTTTTATTTTCTTCTCCGTGCGCAATAGATAATATTGTACTGCTAAAAATTATTTTATAAATCAAAATATTACTAACTTTTGACGAGTATCTATTATTCATAAATAGTTCCTAAGTTAATTTTCAGAAATGCTACCTAGTTAATTAGATAAAGTAAAGAAAAGAGATAAATAATAGGGTAGAAATAAATAGTCTATTATTCTGCTGAGTAGATGTTTTAAAAATTCAGCTGTGCACGCATCATAAATATATCTACATGATCTTGCACACTAGATAATATTTGATCATTATTATCTGCAATAGCATAGATATAATTCGCTCTAAGCAGTGCATTATGGGTTATCCACCAATTCATACCAAGTGTTAGATTATGCTCTTCCCCTCCATATATACCTTTATTATTCAGATCAATCGTGCTATAACGAACAGCAATCTCCCAAGCGCCCCAACCACCTTGATTTATAGGGTGATTAGGATTAGTTTGCCCATAGACTCCTTTACGAGGAATATAATTACGACTTTCCCCTGTCAGAAAATAGCCTGCCTGAGTATACCAGCCATCAAAGTTTACTTGTGAATTGTTTTTACGTTCAATTTGAGTATCCGTATATTCACTTTGAGCATGAAATACTCCTAATACGGTTGAAATCTCTCCATTCAATATTAAAGTATTTTTCGTCTCTGCAATATTAGTCCCAATTAGCTGATCTGTTAAGTGAGATTCTGGGCTTACTATAAAAGAGAGGTTAGGTGAGTGCTCGAAGTCACGATAATAGATAGAACCGCCTATATGAATTACCTGATTAGGTTTTGCAATAGGAGCAAAGGTAATTCTTCCTGATGCACCCCAGTTATCAGTAGACTGCCCAATATTAGAAAAACCAGCACCATAAAAACCCGTTTGTGCAGCCCAATGTATCCACCGATCCCCAAAAGTTTCTATCACTACACCTAAGCGGCGACGACCAATCACTGAATTATTAATAAAACTATTTGTTAATGAACGCTCTTGAAATGTAGTCCAATTGTTACCAACAATTGATTCAAGGCTGAAGGGTACTTTTTGATAGCCTAAAACAAAATTTACAGACTTAAATCCTGTAAATTTAAAAAAACCATTTGTTAGCACTGGGTTTTTGATTCCTAAATTATCATCAAAACCATTACCACCAAAATCGTTTTCAAACCGATAATGCCAATCTTTGTATAGACTACCTGTAATATTAATTCGTGCTCTGCGTAAATCTAAACGTAAATCATTAATATGATTTAGTAATCCGTTAATATTATTAATATGAGTTGAAACGAAATCTGCTTGAATTTGACCACCTAAATTTAGGGTAAAATTACCATCCGTTGATTTCACTCTAAAACCATTCTGGTCTACTGCTGTTTTAATATTATTATTGGTTTTCAGGTTTTTTTGAGTTTCATTTAAAAATGAGTTGAGTATTTGAGTACTTTTCGTCTCGGCTCTACTTAGAGTAGTAGAGCAAAATTGAAAGATTATTCCTAAAATAAGCGTATATAAATAATTATTTTTTATTTGAGGATGCAAAAAACCTTCTCTTTACACTCTAAGCTCTGTATTAGTGATTTTGTTTGTTAAATGTTTTTCAACTAAGCATATTTCAAAATGCTTAACAGTATATGAATGGTATAAAGAGCTCTGCCCACCAATGGATGGTAGACATTACTAATACCTGCTTTATTACGTTATGTGTTTCTTAGGTAAGACTGACTAAACTATTTTTTTACAGGAATAGACAAACGGAATATAAGGGAATAGCCTTTCAAAGGCTATTGAGTGATTTTCATGGGGTAGAAGACTGAAGACTCAAGTAGCTAATAGAAGAAAGATAATAATTTAAAAATTTAGCTGTGCACGCATCATAAATATATCTGCATTAAATTTTTTATGGGATCGTGCTAATGAATTGTGGCTATTTGCCATAGCATGCACATAGTTTGCTCTAAACAAAGTATTATGGGTTGCCCACCAGTTTATTCCAAACGTAAAATTATTTTCTTCCCCGCCATATATTCCTTGGCTATTTAAATTAATCGTACTATAGCGAGCTGCGACCTCCCAAGCACCCCAACCGCCTTGATCCATAGGGTGATTAGGATTAGTTTGCCCATAGGCTCCTTTACGAGGAATATAATTACGACTTTCCCCTGTCAGAAAATAGCCTGCCTGAGTATACCAACCATTAAAGTGTGGCTGAGATAAACTACTTTTACGCTCAATTTGGGTATAGAGATATTCACTTTGGGCATGAAAAGCACCCCATACAGTAGAGAGTTCACCTTGTAGTAATAAAGTATTTTGTGCCCCTGGTATTAAATTTGTTCCAATAAAGTTAGGAGATAAATGAGATTCTGGGCTTACTGAAAAATCAAGGCTGGGATCATTAGTAAAGTTACGATAATAGGTAGAACCACCTATATGAATTACTTGGCTAGGGTTAACGATCGGGGCAAAAGTAACCCTTCCTGAAGCGCCCCAATTTTCAGCAGATTCCATAATATTATTAAAACCAGCACCATAAAAACCCGTTTGAGCAGTCCAATGAGTCCACTGATCTCCAGAGGCTTCCATCACTAAGCCTAAGCGGCGGCGTCCAATGACTTCGTTATTTATAAGAGAATTTGCTAAGGATCGTTCTTGAAAGGTAGTCCAGTTACTCCCTACTATAGATTCCATACTTACTGGCACCCTTTGATAGCCAAAAGTAAAATTAACAGGGTTAAATCCGGTAAATTTGAAAAACCCATAAGTAAGCACTGGATTATTAATTCCAAAATTATCGGTAAAATCATTACCACCAAAATCAGATTCGAACCGATAATCCCAAACTTTATATAAAGTGCCTGTAATATTTAATCGTAATCGTCGTAGATCTCCTCGATCTGTGTCTAAATTCTGGACTCCGCTTAAAGAAATAAAATCTACTTGGATTCGGCCTCCTAAATCTAAGGTGAAATTGCCATCAGCTGATTTTGCTCTAAAACCACCATTATTTATTTCAGTCGTAATAGGGTTAAAGTTTTCCGCAGTTTCTTGGTTTTTTTGCTGAAATTCTTCTTTATCATTAGTCTTATTAGATTTTGGAGCATTGACTATTTCTTTTGAAGATATATCAAGTATTCCAGCATGAGTAAAAATAGCGGTAAATTGAGCTACTACCCCTAAAAGGATCATACAGGTAAAATGGTTTTTTATTTGAATATACAAAGTATTTCCCTTTCTTTTTAAGTGCAATTTTACTAAGTACATACTATTAATAAGTAAAATTTACTTTATATAAACATAGTTTAGAATAGCCAAAAAAACATAAATTTTCCTTACAAATATGAGACAAAGCTTATATCTAGCTATAGGATTAATTTTATATATAGTTCTTAATACAAACTTATTTGCTGAACAGATACAATTAGACCCTCAATTGAAAAGATATATAAAATCGAGTGGAATTACGGGTAACCTATCTACGATTGGATCAGATACTTTGGCAGGGTTAATGGCATTTTGGGCTGAAAGGTTTAAAAATTACTATCCTAGTGTGAATGTTCAGATACAAATCCCCGGATCTTCAGCAGCCCCTCCTGCACTTATTGAAAATACTGCTAATTTGGGACCTATGAGCCGTAAAATGAAAGGAGGAGAGATATCTGCGTTTAAAAAGAAATATGGCTACGATCCGCTTCCGATTCGAGTAGCTATAGATGCTATGGCAGTCTATGTTAATAAAGATAATCCTATTAGAGAGATGACCCTAGATCAGGTTGATGCCATATTTTCAGCAACACGCAAATGTGGTTACCCTAATAATATAGCTTATTGGGGGGAGGTTGGACTTACAAATAAATGGGTAACCCGAGGTATTCAACTTTTTGGAAAAAGCTCGGCCTCTGGTACTTATGGTTACTTTAAAGAAAAAGCACTCTGTGGAGGGGATTTTAAAGATACTATCAATGAACAACCGGGATCAGGATCAGTAGTTCAAGGAATTAGTGCTTCTCTTAATGGAATTGGCTATTCAGGTATCGGTTATAATTCTATAGGTGTGCATCCTGTTGCGTTAGCAGTTCATATAGGTGCTCCCTACATAGCAGCTACTTCAGAAAATGCGATTACAAATCAATATCCCTTAGCACGATTTCTCTATATTTATGTAAATAAGCCTCCTCACCAGAATCTACCCCCATTAGAGGAAGAGTTTCTTAAAATGATTTTATCAAAAACAGGGCAACAGCTTGTAATTAAAGGAGGATACACCCCTTTAAATAGTATTATTGTTAACCAAGAGCTTACTAAGCTAAATACAGAATAATAGAGATTGGTTTTTTAAAAAAACTTAAATAATTACTCGACTATATAGATTTTAATATTCACCCTTAAGTGATGATATCTAATCTAAGGAATAAAGAACGTCTCATTTCTCCTTCATTGACTGCAAAATTTAGTCGCTGGCGTATCTTTAAAGATAAGCTAGCACGTTACTATATTGTTCTTGGCGGTATTAGCGTTATTGCTACAGTAATACTTATTTTCTTTTATCTGCTTTATATTGTTGTGCCTTTATTTTATTTACCGCAGATAAAATTTAAAGAAATACACCTTGATTATCCTCAGACTACCTCTTATTTGGGAATGAATGAAGAGAATACTATAGGACTTCAATTAAATGATCAGGGGCAAGGAACCTTCTTTTCTATTGAAAATGAGAAACTTCTTAAAAAAATTCAGATCCCTACCTCTAAGAATGTAGAAATTAAGATAACCAGTTTTGCTACAAGTCACAGGAACAAAATAAGCATTTATGGATTATCTGATGGTAAAGGAATTATTTTTTATCCTAATTATGCTACTTCCTACACAGATAGTAGTAATACTCCTGAAATTACTTACCCCTTGGGTACCATTCCTATTCAAATTGATCCTGAATACCAGCCTCTTAATTTAGTAAATATCCAAGCTGATAAAGAACAAATTATCGTTGCTGCAGTTACCGAAGATAATCGGCTTGTTTTAACTCGTTTCTCTCAACATTTAAATGAACTGGAGGAAGCACCAACAGGGTTAACTACAATCATTAACTTAAACTCATTAACTGCTACGCATATTATTATAAATTCTCTTCAGCAAGCGTTATATTTAGCCGATTCTCAAGGTTATTTAAATATCTATCAAGCTAAAGAATGGGAGAATCCTCAGCTTATCCAAAGAGCAAAAGCAGTTCCAAGAGATGTCAAAATAACTGCATTAGCATCTTTGGTTGGAGAGATTTCCCTTTTAGTCGGCGATTCTTTAGGTCAAATTAGCCAATGGTTTCCTGTGAAGGATAACAATAACCAACCTATACTCTCTAAGGTCAGGGTATTTAATGAGCAGCATGCTCCTATTCAGGCAATTATTTCTGAATCTACACGTAAAGTGTTTTTTGCAATAGATACTCAAGGTTATATTGGTTTGTACCACGCAACAGGACATAAAACACTTAAAGTAATACAAATTACCCATCTTCCTTTAAAATTAGCTAGCCTCTCTTTAAAGGGAGATAAATTATTAACTGTTGATTCTAAAAATAAAATTTTCTTCTTAGATATAAATAACCCATATCCAGAATTTTCTTGGCAAAGCTTATGGAACAAAATCTGGTATGAAGATCGGCAAGAGCCAGAATTTGTTTGGCAGTCTTCAGCAGCTAGCGATATTTTTGAACCAAAATTTAGCCTAACCCCTCTTTTATTTGGTACATTTAAGGCTGTCTTCTATGCCATGATTTTCTCTATTCCCATTGCAATTATGGCAGCCATTTATGTGGCTTATTTTATGGGTGCTAAGATGCGTAGAATTATTAAACCTGCTATTGAAACTATGGCAGCACTACCCACAGTAATTCTAGGTTTTGTTGCGGGGATATGGTTAGCTCCTATAGTAGAAGAAAATTTACTCAGTATATTTATTTTCCCTTTATTATTGGTCATCACCATATTTATTTTTGCTTATTATTGGCAATATAAATTTACTTGGTTACGGCAATGGACCCAGAATGGGTGGGAAATATTTTTACTAGTTCCTATTATAGTAGGAATAGGGTTTTTAGCTTTATCAGTTAATAAACCATTAGAGGTAATTCTATTTAATGGAGATATATCCCAGTGGATTTCTAATCATTTTGGAATTCTCTATAATCAACGTAATGCATTGATTATTGGAATCGCTATGGGGTTTACTACGATTCCTCTTATTTTTTCTATTTCTGAAGATGCAATTTTCAGTGTGCCTAAACATTTAACTACCGGATCTTTAGCACTGGGAGCAACTCCTTGGCAAACCTTAACTCGGGTAGTATTACTCACAGCTAGTCCTGGGATTTTTTCTGCGATTATGATTGGTTTTGGTCGTACCATAGGGGAGACAATGATTGTGCTCATGGCTGCTGGAAATACCCCAATTATGGATTTCAATCCTTTTCAAGGATTACGTACACTCTCTGCTAATATTGCCGTGGAGATACCAGAGGCTGAAGTGGGCAGTATCCACTACCGCATTCTTTTTTTTGCAGCACTACTTTTATTTATAATTACTTTTACTTTTAATACGTTTGCTGAGATTGTTCGCCAGAAATTAAGAGCAAGGTATAGTACTTTATAGAGATATGAAAAAATGGTTTAAATCTGGCGGCCCTTGGATTTGGCTTGCAGCAGGTGCGGTTAGTATCAGTATGGTAATGATATTGGGACTAATTACTTTGCTTTTTATAAATAGCCTAGGAAACTTTTGGCCCAAAAGGGTGGTAGAAATTAGTTATGCTCAAGAAAATGAGGAATCAATCCGATATATTGGAGAAATCATTAACCAAACACAAGATAAATTAAACCAATCAGGAAAGATAGGGATTTCAATATTTAATAAAACAAATGTAAATACTAGAAAGTTACTTAGATTAGGAAATCGAGATTTTTTTAATCAAGATTTTGTTTGGGTTTCAGATAACAAAATTAAAGAGCAAGACTACCCTAAAGATATAGTTACTATAGAACGCCAAGAATGGGGAAATGCTTATGGTTATATTAAAGCTATTAAAGAGCGTGGAAAAATTATTGCAGAAATAAAAGAAGCAAATAAGTTATGGAGTGTCCTTCAAGAAAGATTAGCCAGATCTCATGTACTTACCAATCAAGTAATCTATATAAAAAAACATGAAATTAATATTGTTAATAATCGCTTAGAAAAATTGAGACTCTATCGTAGGAAGCTTGAAATTCAAGGAATTACTGATAAAGCAGTTTACGATGAAACTGAAGTGAAATTCCAAGATCTCCAACGAAGATATGAAGAATCAGAAAAAAAATTAAATAGCCTATACCGACAAAATAAGCGAGATGAATTAATACTTGAGGCTGCTGATGGGCAGTTGATTGATATTCCTTTCTCAAAAATTATTCATTTATATCATCCTAATCAAATGGGAATAGGGGAAAGAGTTCACTATTCATTCCAAAAAATTTACGACTTTATCGTCAAAGATCCACGAGAAGCAAACACTGAGGGTGGCGTATTTCCTGCTATTTTTGGCACCATAGCGATGGTGCTTATTATGTCTATTTTAGTGACTCCTTTTGGAGTACTTGCTGCTGTTTATTTACATGAATACGCAACACAAGGTCTACTTGTACGTATTGTACGGATTGCTGTAAATAATTTAGCAGGGGTTCCCTCTATTGTTTATGGGATCTTTGGTCTTGGATTTTTCGTTTATTTTTTAGGGGGCAATATTGATCAATGGTTTTTTCCTGAGGTATTGCCCGCACCTACCTTTGGTACACCTGGGTTACTTTGGGCTTCTTTAACACTAGCGATTTTAACCGTGCCTGTAGTCATCGTTACTACGGAAGAGGGGCTATCAACAATACCTCGCTCAATTCGAGAAGGGAGTTTAGCACTAGGAGCCACCCAAGCAGAAACCCTATGGCGTACTGTATTACCTATGGCTGCCCCTGCTATGATTACAGGGCTTATTCTTGCTGTTGCCAGGGCAGCTGGGGAGGTAGCACCGCTTATGCTGGTTGGTGTAGTAAGTTTTGCCCCGACCTTACCTTTAGATGAAGGATTTCCTTTTATTCATCTTAACCGTGAATTTATGCATCTGGGATTTCATATTTATGATGTTGGTTTTCAAAGCCCAAATATAGATGCAGTACAACCCCTAGTATATGCTACTGCTTTGCTATTAATACTCATTATTGTAGGGTTAAACTTGACTGCAATTATTATACGTAACCGGTTACGTGAGCGGTATCATACAGCAGAGACTTAGATTAAGTAAGTGTTATGAATTTACAAGAAAATTCCTTAGAACTCCATCAATATAAAAATAAAATTGATCCTACTTTAATTGGTCAAAGTGCCATTAAACGATTAAGTCTTGTAAAAGAAAAATCTTGCCTACGAGCCGAATCATTTAATCTCTATTATAGAGATACTCATGCACTTAAAGAAATTAATATGACTATCCCTGAACAGAGGGTAACTGCGTTTATTGGTCCTAGTGGATGTGGAAAATCTACGTTACTGCGATGCTTTAATCGAATGAATGATTTAATACAAGGAGTGCGTATTGAAGGCAAAGTATCGCTCCATAGTCAAGATATTTATGATAAAACCATTAATGTTGCAGATTTACGTCGCCAAGTAGGGATGGTTTTTCAAAAACCTAATCCCTTTCCAAAATCTATTTATGAAAATGTAGCCTATGGACTACGATTGCAAGGAATAAAAAGCCGAAAGCTGTTAAGTGAAGTAGTAGAAAAATCTCTTATCAGCGCTGCATTATGGGATGAAGTTAAAGATCGACTCCATGATAATGCCATGGGGCTCTCAGGAGGGCAACAACAGCGATTAGTGATTGCTAGAGCAATTGCCATAGAACCGAAAGTGTTGCTATTAGATGAACCTGCTTCTGCCTTAGATCCAATTTCTACCTTAAAGATTGAAGAGCTCATTTTTAAACTAAAAAGTGAATACACTATTGTTATTGTTACCCATAGTATGCAACAGGCAGCAAGAGTATCGGATTACACTGCTTTTATGTACCTTGGTGAGTTAGTAGAATTTAGCGATACAGGTACACTATTTACAAACCCTAAAAAAAAGCAAACTGAAGATTACATTACAGGTCGCTATGGATAATAATAAATAAGGAGAATTTATGCTCTATATCACTTCCCCCCATACTTCTAGGCAATATGATAGAGAGTTAGAAGATATTCGTGCTCGAGTATTGTTAATGGGGCAGTTTGTCGCTCAGCAAGTATCAGAATCGGTGGAATCTTTAGTAAAGGGGGATGCAGAGCAAGCTAGAAAAATCATCAATAACGAATACCAAGTGGACGCTATGGATATTTCTATTGATGAAGAGTGCACTCAGATTCTTGCCTGTCGCCAGCCTGCCGCCAGTGATTTGCGTCTTGTCGTTGCAGTTATTAAAATTATTACCGATTTAGAACGAATTGGAGATGGAGCAGAACGTATTAGTCGTGCAGCAATTCGATCCTCAAAATGGGATACTCCTTCCAATATTTATGAATCCATAAAATCTTTAGCAAGCTATACCCTAGCTATGCTTTATGATTCCTTGGAAGCTTTTGAAAAGATGGATATGGAAATAGCACTTGAAGTAGCTACTAAAGATCCTCAAGTAGATGCCCAGTATGAAGGGATTCTCCGCCAGCTCATTACTTATATGATAGAGGATCCAAGAAATATCTCTTGGGCAGTAGAACTACTTTGGGTAGGACGAACTGTAGAACGGATTGGTGATCATGTACGCAATATTTGCGAGTATGTGATTTATCTTGTTAAAGGTAAGGATGTACGCCATGTAGGATTAAAAGATATAGAGCAGATTGTCCGTGATAAATAGTCTAATATTAATAGGAGGTTAGTGATTAATCCTCAAAAAAAACATATTGATTATTTATCCCACATTTCTTCTATTTTATTTACTATTGGACTAATTATTATCCCAAATTTTTTATTTTGGGGTATTTCCCTTAAATTCCATGTAGCTCGACCTATTTTCAATTTAGATTATTTTATTGCAGGGGCGTTATTTGCTACTCGTTTTAAGCCTATTGCTTATTTATTTTTTGCTGCTGCACTTTCCTTTGATTTTCTTGCCATAGGTGGCTTGATTTTTCCTTTTGTGCGTATTCAGGATCTTAACTATTTGTTGAGTATGTTACCCCATGCCGCATTTATTTGGCAGTTAGGCACTGTAGTTACACTATTTACTATTATTGGATTTGTTTATTTATTTTTTAAATTTAGCCATAAAATAAAACCTGTTGTTGCACTTGCTGCACTACTTTTAAGCTTCACTGTTTATCAAGTCTACGCACTGCAACCTTCCTTTAGAGAGGCGGATAAATTTTATTCAACGAGTAATAAGCTTATCGATAGTCAAGGGTATTTCTTTATTAGTACGCACCTCATTTCTTTTATAGATAATTTCTATACATCTGCAGATCCTTTATTTCAGGTAGGATTTAAGGGACAGACCCATGATTGGGTAAAATCTAGTCCTAAAGATCTTAATCAAAAATTATTACTTATTATTGCAGAATCTTGGGGTGTAATGAAAAACTCTCAAATTCAAAAAGCAATTATATCTCCTTTATTAAATCAATCTAGTCAGTTCGATTGGTTAGAGCAGGGAACTTTAGCCAGTAGATTTTCTACGGTTCGAGCCGAATTACAAGAACTTTGTGGTCTGGATACCCATCACTATAATTTAAAACCCTTAACGCAAGGGTTTGAAGACTGTTTACCTTGGCAGCTTGCTAACCAAGGCTACCAGACGGTATCCATTCATGGTTCAACAGGGCTTATGTATGATCGACTTTATTGGTATCCTCGAGCAGGTTTTGAGGAAAGCCATTTTAAAGAAACCGATGATTGGCATACTCAATGCTATTCTTTTCCCGGTATTTGCGATCGAGAAATTATTAATCGTTATCTTCCCTACGCTTTTGAGGATAATAAAAAACGCTTTGTCTACTATCTTACTTTAAACACCCATCCTCTTTATGATTTGCGGGATCTTCATAAAGATATTTTTAACTGTGCTACTTATGGCATTCCGGAGAAAAGCGAAACTTGCCGGATAGCAAAACTCCATACTCAATTTTTTGATGATTTAGCACAAATTGTAAATAAAAGCACCATGACAGGTGTAGAAGTCATTATTATTGGGGATCATCAACCAAGAATTTTTGATTCTAAGGAATTTCAAAAATATCTTGAAGATGATAGGGTTTCTTGGATGCACTTTCGGATTAAGGACAAAAACAAAGATAGTCCTCAAATTTAGGGCAATACATATTTAAACGGTTTTACCATAACTTGTGTATAAACTCCTTCAATAAGAAATGGATCTGTATTTGCCCAAGTCTGTGCTTCTGCTAGGGACGGAAATTCTGCTACAATTAAACTGCCAGTAAATCCAGATTCACCTGGATCTTCTGTATCAATAGCTGGGAAAGGTCCGGCTAATACTAAACGCCCCTCTTCTTTTAAAATTTGAATCCGATCTAAATGGGCTGGTCGTATTTTTCGTCGAAGCTCAAGGCTAGCTTCTCTGTCTTGCCCGACAATAGCATATAGCATAGATTACTCCTCTGATGGTTCAAGATATTTAGTTAAATAAAAAGCCTGCCCAATTACAAATAATATAGTTAGCCCTAGCATGCCAAACAGTTTAAAATTTACCCAAGTTGCTTCTGAAAAATGATAGGCTACATAAAGATTAGCAGATCCTGAGATGAAGAAAAAGATTACCCAAGCAAGATTAAGTCGCTTCCAGATAGAAGAAGGTAAAGAAATAGCAGTACTCATCATCCGCTGAATCAGTGGTTTTTTCATAAAAAATTGGCTACCTAAAAAAGTAGTACCAAATAGCCAATTAACTACCGTAGGTTTCCATTTAATAAAGGTAGGATCGTGAAAAATTAAAGTGGCTCCACCTAATACTACAAGTAAGCCTAGAGTTACTAAATACATAGTTTCTACTCGACCATGTTTCAAAAAATAAAGACCTACTTGTAATCCAGAGGCCAAAATAGCGACAACAGTAGCGATTAAAATAGCATTTTCTGAATCACCTGGAGATAAATTTAAAAAGGGAATATGCTCCAATTTTTCTAAAACTTCAGGAGGCAATTTATCATAGAGTTTATAAGCACCAAAAAATAACAATACTGGAAAAAAATCAAATAATAACTTCATCTATTCATCCTACAAGATATACATTCTGCTAATTATACGTATCTTATAAAACACACTCTACCCAATGATTACTATGATTTATGATTTACATACCCATTCCACTGAATCTGACGGCACCCTAAGTCCATCTCAGCTTATAGAACATGCAGTGCACCAAGGGGTAAATACCCTTGCTTTAACGGATCATGATTGTACCGCAGGTCTAGCCGAAGCTCAGATAACTGCCCAAAACTTAGGGCTAAACCTTATTAATGGAGTTGAAATTTCAGTCACTTGGCATGAGCATACTATCCATGTGCTTGGCTTAAATATTGATCGAAAAAATTCTCAACTTCAAACAGGATTAAGTGCCTTAAGATCATATCGAAATGAACGAGGTCATAAAATTTCTGATCATCTGGAACAATCAGGCATTATTGGGGCACTTGAAGGAGCATTAAGATATACCCAAGGTAACACTTTAAGCCGTACTCACTTTGCTCGTTTTTTACTTGAACAGGGCTATGGAAAAAGTATCCAAGATATTTTTAACCATTATTTAGTACGAGGCAAGCCGGGCTATGTATCTGATCATTGGGCTTCCTTAGAACAGGCATTAACTTGGATTCATGAAGCTGGGGGAGTTTCAGTAGTTGCCCATCCTGCTCGCTATAAACTTACCCGACCTCAATTGATTCAATTTCTTGAAGAATTCAAGGGGCAAGGGGGCATGGGTCTAGAAGTAATTTCGGGAAGTCAACCTTTAGATTCTACTGATTTTTTAGTAACTATGGCAAATCAACTTAAACTTTTAGGCTCTTGTGGTTCAGATTACCATGGTGTACAAAATACTAAAAAAATTGACCTAGGGCGTATTCCTCCGTTTCCTAAAAATTGCCAACCTGTCTGGGAACTGTGGCATTAAATATAAGGGTTAAATAAAAATAATGGCAGGTATTTGGTGGTTATTTTTAGGGCTTCTTATTGCTTGGAGAATTGTCCTAGGGTTTCAAGCCTGTAAAAGAGCAAATAGGGCAGATTGGGGTAGTACCTTACTAAATTATCTAGATGGTTTAAATCGGATTTATTGTTATAAATTCCATAGACTTAATTCTAAGCTACTTCCCTTACCTGAAACAGGCGGTGCTTTAATTGTCGCCAATCACATCTCAGGATTAGATCCTCAACTTTTAATTGCGGTTAATTCTCGTCCACTGCGATTTTTAATTGCCAGAGAAGAGTATGAAAGAAGAGGTTTTCAATGGCTTTTTAAAGGAATGAGATGTATTCCTGTAGATCGGGAAACTAAGCCTGAAAAAGCACTAAAAGCAGCTCTACTAGCACTGCAAGCGGGAGAGGTAATTGCTTTATTCCCTCAAGGTAAAATCCATTTACCAAGTGATCCACCTACTTCCCTAAAAAAAGGAGCGATTTGGCTCGCAACTCACACCCAAGCACCTATTTATCCTGTGCATATCAAAGGAGTAAAAGGACAAGGACAAGTCATGGGTGCTTTATTTCAAAGAAGCCATGTTACTTTGCATCACTATAATCCTATTTTTAGTCAATCTCTTTTAACAGAAGCATGTTTAGCCCAGATTTCTCAAGCTATTCAAGGGAATAAAGCATAGTGTTCATAGTGTTACTTCGCACTACGTTAAAGAGAGGAGAGATTATTTTATTTAGCAATCACGGTGCTCCAATTTCAAATATCACCATCATTATTAGTATCAAACAGTGCTATATAGTTAGTGTCGGAATATGTGGGCCATATCTCAAAATAGATAGTGCGAATTAAACCGTTCTTTTGCTCAAACAATGCATTATCGGGCTCAAGCAACAAAGTCACAGCCAAATGAACTACGTCACGAGGAGTCATAAAGTCCTCAGAACCTGTACCTACTTCTGCGCCAAAACGGGCAATCAGGTGTTCATATACGTTACTCATGGTACGGTCGGGAACAACATCAGGATGAAGATTAACTGCTGCAAAGTTGTTGCAAATACGCAATAGAAGGTTGGCTTTAGCTAGCTTGCTAATGGTTGTGCTAAAATCAAATTGCTCAAATATCACCCTTACATTTTCGGAGAAATTGGCAATATAATCTTCGAGATTAGCCTTAGTTTTGGTGCCGCCTAAACTAGAAAGATTATAGTTTGATATGTTGTAAAAAGGATTACCGCTGACATTAATAAGAATATCGTCGATTGACATATCTTGGTCTTTAAACCGTGCGTAAGCGTCGAGAACAGCATCCTTGGTTGACTCTAAAACGCATTCTAAACGCCTTAACACAGTGAAAGGTAAAATAATTTTACCGAAGTCTGTATGGGGGAAATCTCCCCATAGGTCATCTGCGTTTTTCCAAATAAAGCTCGCTAATGTTGTATCTGTATTGTTAGGTGCAGCTGTCATTTTTTAACCTCATATTGCAATGCGGTCAATATATTCAATTCCAGTTAGCCTTTCAATCTCAGTAGCAATTAGCAATAGAGCTGGTTTTATGAGTTACACTCTAGAATGTAGATACTTAGTCTGAAAACCACTATTTAAATTAGGTAATAAATCCTCAATGAATATTTATGATTATGAAGTGGCTACTATTGATGGGCAGCATAAATCCCTTGAAGAATACCAAGGCAAAGTATTACTGATTGTAAACACAGCAAGTAAATGTGGGTTCACGCCTCAATATAAAGGTTTAGAGGCACTTTACCAACAGTATAAAAATCAAGGGTTAGAGATATTGGGTTTTCCCTGCAATCAGTTTGGTCATCAAGAACCGGGCAATGAAACTGAAATTCAAGCGTTTTGTTCGTCTACTTATGATGTGAGTTTTCCACTTTTCTCAAAAATTGAAGTCAATGGAAACCATGCCCACCCCTTATATCAATATCTAAAAGATGAACAATCGGGTATTTTGGGATCTAAGAAGATTAAATGGAATTTCACTAAGTTTTTAGTAGATCGCGCTGGAAAAGTAGTGAAACGGTATGCGCCCACAAATACACCAGAGTCTATAAAAAAAGATATTGAACAGCTACTCTAGTTTTACATAGTCTTAAATATTATGTGTTTTTAACAAACTTTCATAAATTTAAGATCATTTATTATTTTTTAATCTTTAAATTTACTCGCTATGTCCCCATCTTAATAAGAAATATATTTAAAAATTAGAGGGCACCATGAGACAAGATAAATTCACTTCTAAGTTTCAAGAAGCACTGGGAGATGCGCAGAGTCTTGCTTTAAAACATGATCATCAGTATTTAGAGCCTTTGCATGTGATGATTTCCTTATTGGAGCAACAGGGGGGAACGACATCTCCGTTGCTTATGCAGGCAGGAGTCAATGTAAATAACTTTCATAGCCAACTCAATAGTGCATTGCAGCAAATTCCCCAAGTACACGGCACACCGGGGGAAATTCATATTTCTCAAGATTTAGCCAGATTGCTTAATGTAACCGATAAGCTCGCTCAACAACGGCAAGATCAGTATATTTCAAGTGAACTATTTGCTCTTGCAGTCGCAGAAGATAAAGGGCAAGCAGGAGAATTATTGCGTAAAAATAATGGCAGTAAAAAAACTATTGAAAGAGCTATTGATGCGATCCGTGGGGGGCAAAAAGTAAATGATCCGGGCGCAGAAGATCAGCGGCAGGCTTTAGAGAAATATACTATTGATTTGACTGCTCGTGCTGAGCAAGGAAAAATTGATCCAGTCATTGGGCGAGATGATGAAATTCGCCGTACTATTCAAGTGTTACAACGGCGGACTAAAAATAATCCAGTACTCATCGGTGAACCCGGCGTTGGAAAAACCGCAATTGTAGAAGGACTTGCCCAGCGGATTATTAATGGAGAGGTACCAGAAGGGCTTAAAAATAGGCGGTTACTTGCCTTAGATATGGGAGCACTTATTGCGGGGGCAAAATTCCGTGGGGAATTTGAAGAACGACTCAAAGCTGTGCTGAAAGATGTAAGCAAAGCAGAGGGTACGATTATTTTATTCATTGATGAGCTTCATACCATGGTAGGGGCGGGTAAAGCAGAGGGATCTATGGATGCAGGTAATATGCTTAAACCTGCTCTGGCTCGAGGCGAACTTCATTGTATTGGGGCTACGACTTTAGATGAATATCGCCAATATATTGAAAAAGATGCGGCTCTTGAACGGAGATTTCAACGGGTATTGGTAGATGAACCTAGTGTGGAAGATACAATTGCTATTTTAAGAGGGCTAAATGAGCGTTATGAAGTCCATCATGGAGTAGAGATTATTGATCCGGCAATTGTAGCAGCTGCGACTTTATCCCATCGGTATATTTCCGATCGAAAGCTACCAGATAAAGCGATTGATCTTATTGATGAAGCAGCCAGTCGGATTCGAATGGAGATTGATTCTAAGCCAGAGCCTATGGATCGCCTAGAGAGGCGGATTATTCAATTGAAAATTGAACGAGAAGCATTAAAAAAAGAAACGGATGAAGCCTCTAAAAAACGATTAGAAACTTTGGAGACTGATTTAAGTAGTTTAGAAAAAGAATATGCTGATTTAGAAGAGATTTGGAAAGCAGAGAAAGCGACCCTAAGTGGAGCACAGGGGATTAAAGAAAAGCTGGAGCAAGCCCGATTAGAACTCGATGCTGCCCATCGTGCTGGAGATTTAGCTCGAATGTCAGAATTGCAATATGGTCGGATTCCAGAGCTACAAAAACAGCTTAATACCGCTACTGCTATAGAACATCATGATTTTAAACTCCTGCGAAATAAAGTCACTGATGAAGAAATTGCCGAAGTGGTTTCTAAGTGGACTGGGATTCCTGTCTCTAAAATGTTGGAAGGGGAACGGGATAAACTGTTAAAAATGGAGGAGGCATTACAGCAACGAGTTGTTGGACAGAAAGAAGCAGTGGAAACCGTAAGTAATGCAATTCGTCGATCCCGTGCTGGATTGTCTAACCCTAATCGTCCTAATGGATCGTTTTTATTTTTAGGTCCTACAGGTGTGGGAAAAACGGAACTATGTAAAACATTATCTGAATTTTTATTTGATACAGAAGAAGCCATGATTCGAGTAGATATGTCCGAATTTATGGAGAAACATTCAGTTGCTCGACTCATTGGTGCTCCTCCCGGCTATGTAGGGTTTGAAGAAGGTGGTTATCTCACAGAAGCGGTACGCCGTAAACCTTATTCTGTAGTTTTATTAGATGAAGTAGAAAAAGCCCATCCGGATGTATTTAATATTCTATTACAGGTGCTGGATGATGGTCGGTTGACCGATAGTCATGGTCGTACGGTAGATTTTCGCAATACTATTGTGATCATGACTTCTAATCTAGGATCTCAAGTGATTCAAGAGATGATAGGGGAAGAAAATTATCCACAAATGAAACAGGCAGTGATGGAAATTGTAGGTCAGCATTTCCGTCCTGAATTTATTAATCGGATTGATGATGTGGTGGTATTTCACCCCTTACAGCAGAATCAACTGTTGGCGATTACTAAAATTCAAATCGCTTATTTACAACAGCGCTTGGCAGAACAGGAGATGCAATTATCACTGCCTGATGAAGTGGTAGCAAAAATTGCAGAAATTGGCTTTGATCCTGTTTATGGCGCAAGACCTTTAAAAAGAGCTATCCAGCAGGAACTTGAAAACCCTCTTGCTCAAGAGATTCTTTCTGGAAAAATCAAAGCTGGTGATACGATCAAGGTGACTACTGAAAGGGATCATTTCCTTTTTAATAGTTAAAAAGAGTAATATTTAAAGTATTCTAACTATAAAGCTGCTAAAGATCCCATAGGGAAAAATATGGGTCTTTAGCATCAGTTTTTTCTAAAACAGAATAATTTTCTATTATGGATTCTTATCATCTTTTTAAACATATACACGTTGCCTTTGTAGTCATCACTTTTATTTCTTTTACGATTCGTGCTTGGTGGATGTTAGCTTCTTCTGATCTACTTAACCGGCTTTGGGTGAAAGTCATTCCTCCTATTATAGATACCATCTTACTTGCTAGTGCCATTCGGCTAACATTTATTATTAACCAATATCCTTTTGTTAACAGTTGGCTTACAGCTAAAGTACTTGCTTTAATTGGCTATATTGTATTTGGTGCTATTGCCTTAACTCGAGGACGGACTAAATCAATAAGAATCGCTACATTATTTATTTCTTATGCTCTGTTTTTCTATATTGTGGCAGTGGCCCATAGTAAACATCCCATTCCATGGGGTTGATTACCTATTTTCTTTTTCAGCAGCCCAACGAAGTAAACTATCCATTGCTCGATGGGGTAGTATTCGCTTTAAAATAGCAAATGCGTAGGTGGGTATGGTGACACAGTAACGTATTTTAGGTTGAGGGGATTCCAGTGCGTGAATCACCTTTTTTAATACTGCTTCTGGAGGAAGGGTAAAAGGTTGAGTAGGTCCCTCTGTTTGTAGTCGCTGTTCCATATGTTGATAAGTTTGATAGTGGGGACTGGCTTTTGAGTCAATATGATCAAAGTACTTTTGAACCGCATTATCTTTAAATTTACTGATTATAGGACCCGGTTCAATCAAAGAGACTTGAATACCGCTTCCATATAACTCCAAACGTAAAGTATCGGCAAGTCCTTCTAGGGCATATTTGCTTGCATTATAAGCCCCTCGATAGGGCATACAAATAAATCCAAGAATTGAGCTATTGTAAATAATCCTACCTTCTTGTTGTGCACGCATGGCAGGAATTAAGCAATTAGTAAGTTCTTGGGTACCAAATACATTAGCTTCAAATTGTGCCTGCAGTACCTCTCTTTTTAAATCTTCTACGGCACCGGGTTGACCATAGGCACCATTATTAAATAATCCGTAGAGTTTTCCTTTAGTTTTTGCAAGTACTGTCTCTGCTGCTTTAATAATTGAAGAATTATCGGCAAGATCTAAATAGATTGTCTCTAATCCCTCATCAGCTAAACTTTTAATATCTTGCTCTTTACGAGCAGTAGCAAATACTCGATAACTTCTGTCTCTAAGCCCTAAAGCGGTACAACGACCAATTCCGCTAGAGCATCCTGTAATAAGTACTGATTTAGCTGTCATTTTTTATATCAAACTCAGTTAGTTATTGTCCGAAGAAAAATGGTGTTACAGGAACAGATTTTAGGTTATTTTTTGTTGCCCCTAATTTTTTAACTTCAATTACTTGGCCTAAAACACTCTCAATTTCATTTCCTTCAACAAATAGGGATTCTCCTTGATGGATTAGCTCGCCAAATTGATGGAATTGGGCTGGAAGTAACCGTATGATTGTTCCATCGTTCAATATTGCTCCTTCTACTTCACCTCGGGAACCGTGTAAAACCATGCGTACCTCATCTTCCACCTTTAGGTAATTCACTTTCTTTTTCTTATTTTGAATATCAATAACCACCTCTTTCCCATTAGTTTGATTTGCAATTAATAGTGCTTCAATAAGAGGAATATCTGCCTCTTTTATTCCATAAACAATAATTCTATCATTAGGATGAATAGAATAAGCAAGCACTGTAGATAGCTCAGAGGGTGTAATGATTTCCATACCCTCTTTTAGGAGCAACCCATCAATTTCTCCTTTAGTATTTAAAATATATTGCTGTACTACCCCAGAATAACTAGGCAGTTGTTTATCAATATTTACTGACTGAAAATTAGCTGCCATAGATAAAGTATGTAGAAAAACGCTAATGCATAGTGCTGTGCTTAAAAAAATAATTTTTAATTCTTTATTCATAGCCTTTCCTCATTATTCATAGCCTTTTCCTCATTTATTTCTAATTCTATTGCTTCTAAAGCAAGCATAGGATGCTTAGCTTGCGTAATGGGACGACCGATTACAAGATAATCAGATCCATTTGTCATCGCTTGTTTTGGTGTAAGAACTCGTTTTTGATCTCCTGCTTCAGTACCTATTGGACGTACCCCTGGCGTAACTAATAAGAAATTTTTACCAAAAGACTGGCGGAATAATGGTACTTCTAGCCCAGAGCAAATAATTCCATCTAGCCTGGCTTCATAGACGAGTTGTGCTAAACGTAAGCCATTTTCTTCAATAGATCCTGATAAACCAATTTGCTCTAGCGTGGTAGAATCCATGCTAGTCAAAAGGCTAACCGCAGTGAGTAAAGGAGCTTGAGAGTATTGAGCCAATGATTCTCGAGCAGCAATAAGCATTGCTTTTCCTCCTAAAGCATGGACATTTATCATCCATATTCCAAGATCGGCTGCAATAGCACAAGCTCGTGCAACCGTGTTAGGAATATCATGAAATTTTAAATCTAAAAAAACTTTAAATCCTCGATCTATTAAAGCATTAATAAGCTGCGGTCCTGCTAAGGTAAATAATTCTTTACCTACTTTAACCTGGCATCGAATAGGATCTAGCTGATCTACCAAATTAAGGGCTTGGTTAGTATCTGAATAATCTAAAGCAACAATAATTGGGGATACTTTAGTGATCATGGCTCGTTTATTATAATCAGAAATTTATTTAAATTAATCGTAATATATGCTTCATGGTTAATATTAACTTAATCTCTATCTCTAAAATTAATGAAAGTGGAATTTGAATTATTAGCTACATCTGGTTTTGCTAGAAAAGGACAACTTAGGTTGCCACGAGGCACTATTGAAACCCCTACGTTTATGCCAGTAGGTACATACGGGGCAGTAAAAGGAATAAGCCCTGAAGAGCTACAAACTTTAGGTGCTGAAATTATTCTTGGTAATACTTTTCACCTTATGCTTCGACCCGGTGTAAATATAGTTAAAGATCATGGAGGTCTACACCAATTTATTCATTGGGATCGGCCTATCCTTACCGATTCTGGTGGATTTCAGGTGTGGAGCTTAGGTGCTATGAGACAGATTAGTGAGGAGGGCGTTCATTTTCAATCCCCTATTGATGGCACTAAAATTTTTCTTGGACCTGAACAATCCATTGCAGTACAGAGAGGGTTAGGATCCGATATTGTGATGATCTTTGATGAATGTACTACTTATCCTGCTAATAAAAAAATAGCCTATGAATCAATGCAGCTATCTTTACGGTGGGCTAAACGATCCCATATAGCTTATGGTGAATCTCCTGGGGCATTATTCGGTATTGTTCAAGGGGGAATGTATCCATATTTACGAGAGGAATCTTTACAAGGATTAGTAGAGATCGGTTTTGATGGCTATGCCATAGGAGGGTTATCTGTAGGAGAGCCTAAAGAGGTGATGCTAGAAGTACTTGCTCATATTGTTCCTAAAATGCCTGTGAATAAACCCCGCTATTTAATGGGAGTAGGTCGACCAGAAGATATTGTAGAAGCAGTGAGTCAGGGCATAGATATGTTTGATTGTGTCATGCCTACCCGCAATGCTCGTAATGGCTACTTATTTGTAAAAAAAGGAGTCATTCGGATTCGAAATAGCACTTACCGTAATGATATTCGTCCTTTGGATGAGCATTGTGGTTGTTATACTTGTCGGCATTATAGTCGTGCTTATTTACATCACTTAGATAAAAGCCATGAGATGCTAGGAGCACGGCTAAATACCATTCATAATTTATATTATTATCAATTTCTTATGAAGAGTTTGCGAGATGCAATTGAGCAAAAAAAATTAGCAGAATTTGTTACTAAATTTTATACCGATCGTGGGCAAGAGAGAGTCTCTGTGAGATAATCAATCTTTTATTTTTTTTGGAGATTATGCAGCGATGCCTTCTATTTTAGATTTTTTTATTTCTTCTGCTTGGGCACAAGAACAAGCGGCACCTCAACCTCCTGGATTATTATTTAATCTTTTTTTCTTTTTGTCTTTATTACTTCTATTTTATTTTTTCTTGATTCGTCCTCAACAGAGACGTGCAAAAGAGCATACTAAACTCCTAGAGGGATTAAAAGCAGGAGATGAAGTAATGATAGATAGTGGTATTATGGGGCGTTTAGTAGAACTTTCAGATAATACTGCTGTGTTAGAAATTAGTGAGGGAGTCAATATTAAAGTGCGCCGCCCCTCTATAAACGCTGTGCTGCCCAAAGGCACTCTTGAAAAACTGTAAGAAGAATGTAAATCTCCGATGAATCGATACCCCCTTTGGAAAAATTTATTAGTTATTTGTGTAGTATCTATTGGTATACTTTATGCTTTGCCAAATTTATTTGGTGATATTCCTGCTTTACAAATTCTAGCTACCCGAGGCAGTAATTTAGAACCAAAACTAGTTGCTGAAATAGAGCAAGCTCTTAAAGAGCAGAGCTTAGATTATCAATCTGTTCATTTGGAAGACAAGCGACTTTCAATTTTATTTTCAAACTCAGATACCCAACTTAAAGCTCAAGATACCCTTCGAGAGAAGCTAGAAGATGGTTATTCGGTAGCACTATATTTAGCACCTACAACACCTAAATGGTTAAGTGCAATAGGTGCATTACCCATGAGTCTAGGGTTAGATTTAAGAGGTGGCGTGCACTTTCTTATGGAAGTGGATATGGATGCTGCTTTACGGCAAGCAGAAACTCGCTATGTAGAGGATTTTCGTAGCCTACTACGGGAGAAAAAAATACGTTATTTAAGTATTAGTCGTATTCCAGAAGGGGGCGTAGAGGTTAAATTTCGGGAAATAGCACAGCGAGATGAAGCACAAAAAATAATTCATAATCAATATATTCAGCTTCAATTACAACCTGTAGACGAAGACCAATCTCACCATCTAAGAGCTATTATAGATGAGAAAGAAAAGGCAGAAACTAAACGGTTAGCCGTTCAGCAAAACATCACCACTCTGCGTAATCGTATTAATGAACTTGGAGTAACCGAGCCTACAATCCAACAACAAGGACAAAATCATATTGTAGTAGAATTACCTGGGGTGCAAGACCCGGCTCGTGCTAAAGAGATTTTAGGAGCAACAGCAACACTTGAATTTCATCTCGTAGATACTACCCATGCAGCTACTGAAGGTAGAGCACCTGCAGGCTCTAAAATTTATTATGAACGAGGTGGAAATCCCGTTTTATTACAAAAAAGAACGATTTTAACAGGAAGTCATATTACAGATGCTTCTTCTGGGCTTGATCAGCAAACCAGTAGCCCTGCAGTATATGTTACTTTAGATGGTCAAGGTGCTCGCTCTTTTAGTAAAATTACTGGGAAAAATATCGGTAAACCAATGGCAGTAGTGTTTATTGAAACGAAAGTGGAAAATAAAACAGATACTGATGGTAATCCAGTAAAAGTACATCGGCAGGTAGCAGAAGTCATTAATATTGCTACTATTCGAGATCAGCTCAGTAAACGATTTCAAATTACTGGTCTTGATTCAACAGAGGAAGCACGTAACTTAGCCCTTCTGCTAAGAGCAGGGGCTTTAGCTGCACCTACAGATATTGTAGAAGAACGTACTATAGGACCTAGCTTAGGACAAGATAATATCGATAAAGGGATTCGCTCTGTATTAGTAGCTTTTTTAGTCGTATTTGTATTTATGGCAATGTACTATCAAGTTTTTGGTATAATTGCAAATCTAGCATTAGCCACCAATGTAGTTTTATTGGTATCTTTACTTTCTTTATTGCAGGCAACTTTAACCATGCCGGGCATTGCAGGAATTGTGCTTACGGTAGGTATGGCAGTAGATGCTAATGTACTTATTTTTGAGCGAATTCGCGAAGAACTTCGTAACGGAAATAGCCCACAAAATAGTATAGATGCAGGTTATAGTAATGCCTTTGCATCCATTGCCGACTCAAACTTAACAACCCTCATTGCTGGGCTAGTATTATTTGGCATTGGTAGCGGTCCCATAAAAGGATTTGCAGTTACCCTATCCTTAGGGATTTTAACCTCTATGTTCACTGCAATTATTGGTACTCGGGCAATCGTTAATTTTATTTATGGAGGTCGTCGTAACACTAAGTTACATATTTAATCCATCCATTTGGTAGAGGTGGTTACGATTCCAAGCTAAATTATTATTTGTACCTCGGGTAAAAGTGATTTGAAATAGTT
Organism: Candidatus Nitrosacidococcus tergens; assembly: GCF_902810445.1. Lineage (NCBI taxonomy): Bacteria > Pseudomonadati > Pseudomonadota > Gammaproteobacteria > Chromatiales > Chromatiaceae > Candidatus Nitrosacidicoccus > Candidatus Nitrosacidicoccus tergens. Next base: position 327,261 of record NZ_LR778175.1, read on the forward strand.
GTAATCGGCTACTTAAAAAAGAGGCCTCAGAACCTGCAAGATAAAGTCGCCATGCTCGTACAAACTGTTCATCAAATATCTCTTTTACTCGATCGGTTTTTTTTTCAAAACGCACTAGCCAATGCTCAAGTGTTTTTGCATAGTGAAGTCTTAAGTTTTCGATATCTGTAACCGAAAAATTCCATGGTTCAAAAATATCTGAAATCACTTCACATAGGGTTGGAGGGTAAGCGCCAGGGAAAATATGCCGGCGTATCCAGCGGTTAATATGGCGAGGATAGTTACGGCCAATAAAATGTAGTAACCCTCTCCCTTCTGGGGTTAAGCTCCGATGAATCACTGATCCCATCTCTGGATAGCAAGCTTTACCCACGTGTTCTAACATTCCTACAGAAACAAAAGCATCAAATTTACTTGAAATATTACGGTAATCATCTTCAATAAATTGAACTTTGTCACTGAGATTCTGAATTTTGGCCTGCTCTTGAGCATAAGCAAGCTGTTCTTTAGAGATATTATAGGCTTGGACATTTACACCATAATGCTTAGCCATATAGATGGCTAAAGCACCCCAACCACAACCTGCTTCTACTACTTTCTCTCCAGGTTTAAGTTCTAGTTTTCTACAAATATGCTCCATTTTTGCTACTTGTGCTGCTTCTAGCTCCATATTAGGCTCTGGAAAATAAGCACAAGTGTAAGACATATTCTTATCAAGCCAGAGTTTATAAAAGTCATTGCTAATATCATAGTGATGATAAATATAGCCCTTAGCTCGAGAAAGAGTATTTGCCCTTATATCAAAAATCAATTTTCGGATTTGATACCCCAACCCAGGACGATCATTAACATCCCGACTACCCCAAAATTTAATTAGAGTAACTAAGTCTCCCTTGATAGTGAGCTTACCATTTACATAAGCTTCGCCCACATATAATTCTGGATCAATAAGAATTTTAAGCAAAGCAATTCGACTATGGATTGTAATATGAGCAGTGGCAGGTTGAATTCCACCTAAAATATGTCTCTTATCCCATAAAGTAACATCTACAGGGATATCTTTTATTAGAGATTTGATCTTGGTAGTTAGCCACTGACTAGCACCATCTGTTGTTTCTTGCATTGCTGGAGGAGTTTGTTCCATTTCTTTTACCATGAGACTGATACAATAAATAGAGATTAGCACGATACCTTTATAAAAATAATATAATTATCCGCCCTTGCTAATCAAGGATAGATTAATCGTTCCTTACTTTCTATTAGCTTAATAATAAGTTACTTTAGATATTAAGATGAATGTTATAGAATCTACTTGAAGTCAATGTTAATAAAATATTTTACCGATCTATGTTTGTTTAAAGCAGGTCCTTCAGATGCCCCTGTTTCATGGCGAGTATTTTATCAAGTACTAGGGGTTTACATGGGAGTAGGATGGCTTATTTCTCTATTACATTTATCTCCTATGCAAGGATTGTTTTCTATATCGATTGATACAGCGATCATTGTAGGGTTAACTTGGGGATTATTGTCTACAAAAGGTTATCGATCTCGATTATTGCAGACTTTAATTGCTCTAGTGGGATCTGGAGTAATTTTTAAGGTGTTAGCCCTTTTTCTATTGGTATATTTAAAAAAAGCAACTCAGCAAGCTGGATTTTCACCTGATTTTATACTGTCACTCTTAGCTGGACATATGGTGTGGAGTGTCATGGTAAAGGCATATATTTTTCGTGATGCACTTACAGTATCCTTAACTATGGGAATTTTAATTACCATAGTTTATGTTTCAATTACAGTCAAACTTATGAGTTTTATATTCCCATCCATATAATTAGCTTATTTCTATGAAACATATTCACATATTAGGAATAGGCGGTACTTTTATGGCAGGGCTTGCGCTTATAGCTCAGGAATCTGGTTTTCATGTGACAGGTTCAGACCATAATATCTACCCTCCTATGAGCGATCAATTAACAGCAGCAAGTATTTCAGTTTATGAAGGCTATGATTCTGCACAATTGCAGCCAGTACCTGATTTAATTGTCATAGGTAATGCCTTGTCTCGAGGTAATCCTGCAGTAGAGTATGTTTTAGCTCAAAAAATACCTTATACTTCAGGACCTCAATGGCTTGCAGATCATATTTTAAAGAACCGATGGGTATTAGCAGTAGCAGGTACTCATGGAAAAACAACTACAAGTAGTCTTCTTGCTTGGATATTAGAATATACCGATCGCAAGCCTGGATATCTTATTGGGGGAATTTGCAAAAACTTGAATAATTCTGCTCGCTTGGGTCAAAATCCTTATTTTGTGATAGAAGCGGATGAATATGATACTGCATTTTTTGATAAGCGCTCTAAATTTATCCATTATCGCCCTCAAACACTTATTTTAAATAATTTAGAGTACGATCATGGGGATATTTTTCCGGATTTAAAAGCAATTCAGCAGCAGGTACATTATTTAATACGTACTGTAGCAAATAATGGCCTAATTATTATGCCTCAAGGTAATTCTTCTTTGAATGAAGTGCTTAATATGGCATGCTGGACTCCTGTTACTTATTTTTCTGCTAATAGAGAAAAACATGGCCTCACTGCTAGCCTTATAAACAATGATGGTAGTAGTTTTGAAGTTTGGGATAATGATGTTTATCAAGGGCAAGTTAACTGGCAATTATTAGGTCATCATAATGTAAATAATGCACTTGCTGCAATTAGGGCAGCACTTCATATAGGAATACCTACTCATCAATCTTGTCTGGCACTTGCACGATTTCAAGGAGTAAAACGGCGACTAGAGATATACGGCGAAGTAGGTGGAATTACTCTTTATGATGATTTTGCCCATCATCCTACAGCGATTAGAGAAACACTTTACGGGTTACGTGCAAAAGTAGGAAATAATCGATTAATTGTAGTACTTGAGCTTGGTTCTAATTCTATGAAACTAGGTATTTATCAAAATAGCTTAGCTTCTGCACTGATACAAGCAGATCAAGTAGTAATTTACCATCCTAAAGACCTTCCTTGGTCTTTAGATTCAGTAAAGCATGATTTAGAAAGTAAAGAATTGTTGATTGTAAATAGCACTCAAAAAATTATTGACTACTTATTAGTTCAAGCCAGAATTGGGGATCATATTGTTATTATGAGTAATCGTGGATTTGATAATCTTCATCAACGATTACTCACTGCATTTAAAGAAAAAAGTGTTTAGTGTATAGCTCTAACAAGGAAATTGCTTTAGCAATGACTGGTGCTTCAGGCATCAGTTATGGATTAAGGTTATTAGAGTGTTTACTAAAAGCAAATATTACTGTGCATTTAATGATTTCTCGTGCAGCTTATACTGTTATTGCTATGGAAACGGATCTACAGTTTCCTTCTCGCTCAAAAGATCTACAAAGATATTTAGCAAATCACTTTTCAGTAGCACTAGAATTAATTCGTTGTTATAGCGAAAGCCAATGGACCTCTCCTTTAGCTAGTGGATCCCATTGTGTTCCAACTATGATAATATGCCCTTGTACTGTAGGTGCTATTTCTGCAATTGCTCGAGGTGCAAATGATAACTTAATTGAGCGATCAGCTGATGTAATGATTAAGGAGCAACGAAAATTAATTCTAGTACCCAGAGAAACCCCTTTTTCAGCAATTCACTTAGAAAATATGCTCACATTAGCACGATTAGGTACTGTTATCCTTCCAGCAAATCCTGGATTTTACCATCAGCCACAACATATTGGAGAATTGGTAGACTACATCGTGGCACGCATCTTAGATCATGCGAAAATTCCTCATCAGCTACTCACCCGCTGGGGAGAGAATTAATTTTAATCTATATTTTGTTTTATATTACGTTTTGAGCGCCAAGCAATAGTAATAAATACTAAACCTATACCAGCAAATAACCAACTTAATAAAGGGATCTTCTCCCACACAATAGGTAAAGCATTATTCACACTATAAATAACTGCTGACCCAAGCAATAGAGCCGCTCCTACTACTGCAGTAGTGACTCTTAAACTCGCTCTACGTATTTCCTGATTTAATGCACTAAGATCTTCAGGTGCCAATCGAATACGTAAATGACCTTTACTAGCTTGCTTAATTACCTCATAGGTTAATAGAGGTATCTCCGGAAGGGTATTTGCCCACCTTGGCATATTCGTTTTTAATGCACTATAGGCTGCATAGGGGCCTGTTTGCTGATTCATCCACCGTTCTAAAATAGGCTTTCCTGTTTTCCATAGATCTAAATCTGGATAAAGACTACGACCTAGGCTTTCAATACTGAGCAAAGTTTTTTGTAATAAAACCAGCTGAGGTTGTACTTCCATGTGAAATCTACGAGCAGTCTGAAATAAGCGTACTAAAAATTGACCAAACGAAATATCTTTTAAAGGTCGATCGAAAATAGGCTCACAAACACTACGAATTGCAGATTCAAATTCATCTACTCGAGTATTAGATGCTACCCAGCCAGCATCTACGTGAAGTTCAGCTACTCGCCGATAGTCGTGATTAAAGAAGGCAAGAAAATTTTCAGCTAGATAATGCTGATCTTCTGTTCCCAAAGTTCCCATAATCCCAAAATCGATTGCGATATAGGAAGGATTTTCAGGGTTTTCAGTAGAAACTAGTATATTTCCTGGATGCATATCTGCATGAAAAAAGCTATGCTGAAATACTTGAGTGAAAAATATTTCAACCCCAGTTTCTGCTAATCGCTGAAAATTTATTTCATACCGTTGAAGTTTTTTAATATCTCCAATAGGAATGCCATATACTCGTTCTATTACTAACACATTGGATCGGGTATAGTCCCAATAAATCGTAGGCACATAAAGGTTAGTCGATCCAGTAAAATTACGCTTCAATTGAGAAGCAGAAGCACCTTCTCGAATCATATCAAGCTCATCATATAAGACTTTTTCTAACTCTGCGACTACACCACGAGGATGAAGCCGGGGGCCTTCAGACCAGTATTTCTCTGCCAACCCAGCAAGAATATGTAAAAGTTCTATATCACTTTGAATAATGCGTTTAATTCCCGGTCTTACTACTTTAACAACTACTTTAATGTCACCCTGAAGTACTGCCCCGTAAACTTGAGCAATTGAAGCAGAAGCTAGGTGTTGACTATCAAAAGATGCAAATACCTTTGAAATAGGTTGCCCATAAGCTGTTTCGATAATTTTTTTAGCTTGATCATAGGGAAAAGGAGCGACTCGATCTTGCAGTAAGGAGAGCTCATCAGTAATATCACTAGGCAGTAAATCATAACGAGTAGAGAGTATTTGCCCAAGCTTTACAAAAATAGGACCTAAATCTTCTAAGGCTCTTCGAATACGTACTCCTCTAGGAGCACTAGAAACTGTTTTACGCCAACGACCAGGAAGAATGTATGCTAGAAAACGTATAGGGCGAAATAGGTGGGTAGCAAGGATAATTTCATCAAGCCCATGGCGTAATAAAGTCCAATTAATATAAAAGAGGCGAAAAAATTGATACAGTTTCATAACTGATGCGTTAATCGTTGAATTCTAGCTTCTAATCTATTTAACTGAGCACGCAGGTGATCTACCGTATCAAGAAAATGAATAACTTCTCCATGATTGGGTAATAATTGTATTTCTTCATGTAAATATTCAGTTAGACTTTGGCTTAATGCTTTCACTGTATTACTACCCCAAGATTTAACGTATCGTACGTTACTGCTAATTTGATAAGCTAGGATGTCCCCTGTGTATTTGGAGAGTATTTCTTCCCAATCTAAGTTAGATTCTTGAACAAACTGCTTAAGCTGCTGGATAAACTCCACATCTCCATGGATTTGAATATCACCTGTAAAAAGAATCTTAGGAGATTGAGCATAGGAAACTGCTGTTTTTAAGAAAGCCAAAGTTGTTCCAGATAGAGTAGCTTTTGGTATAGCTTCTGTGAAGGTACTTAACTCAATATTACTTGCGGTGATTTTAATGAAAATTTCAATTTGGAGATCTGTCAGCTCAACTTTTAGATATTTTCCAGAAAGATTTATTAACCGCTGATTGTGATTAGGGTGGTATTGTAAAATAGTATTAATAATCGCAGCAATTGGTGCCAATAAAATAGAAGGCGTAGACACAATTATATCCCTTGGATAATATTAATATTTATAACCTTTATGAAGCGCTACGATACCTTGACTTAGATTATAGAATGTACAATGATCAAAGCCTGCAGAATGGATCAATTCCTTTAATGTATTTTGATCAGGGTGTTTACGAATAGATTCCACTAAATAGCGATAGCTGTCTGCATCCCCAGTAATTAATTTGCCAAGCTGAGGAAGTATCCAGAAAGAATATTTATCATAAATTGGAGTCACCCATGGCATAGGTTTTGAAAATTCTAAAATTAATAATTGCCCTCCCGGCTTTAATACTCGATACATAGATTGTAGAGCTGCCAGCTTATTTGTTACATTGCGTAACCCAAATGCTATAGTAATCCGGTCAAAATAATTATTAGGGAATGGTAACGCTTCAGCATTAGCCTGTGTATAGCTTAAATTTCCGATTTTGCCTAAATTAATTAATCGTTTTCGACCATTTGTAAGCATGCTAGAGTTAATATCAGTGAGGAAAATATGCCCACTCTTACCTAACCGATCAGAAAATAATTTTGCAATATCTCCAGTACCACTTGCTACATCCAATATCTGCATTCCTGGGCGGATATTACTTAATTCAATAGCAAAATGCTTCCAAAACCGATGAATACCCAGAGACATAAGGTCATTCATTACATCATAGCGATTAGCAACTGAATGAAAAACTTCAGCTACTCGACGAGCTTTCTCCTCTATAGCTATTTCTTGAAAGCCAAAATGAGTGGTTTGTTTTTGATCCATTACTTCTCTTGTCTATCAGTAATTGTTTTAGTATTGGATTCTCTACGTGTATAACCTACTTGTTGCAATCGATTTAAATAATCTTGCCACAATTGCTCCTGTTTTTCTCCAAGTTCATATAAGTACTTCCAGGAATAGAGTCCAGTACTATGCCCATCGCTGAAATATAATCTAATCGCATAGTTTCCAACCGATTCGATATTTTTAATCGTTACTGATTCTTTTCCAATAAGTAATACTCTTTGTTCATTACCATGACCTTGCACTTCTGCTGAAGGAGAATATACTCTTAGGAATTCACATGGCAATAAATACCTAGTTCTATCATTAAATTCAAGCTCAAGAGTACAGGAAGTACGATGTAATCTGATGATAGTAGGAATTGATTGGGAAATTGTCATAGACTAGAAATAAGATTTCTATAGAATATAGCGAGATAAATCTTCGTCTTTTACTAAATCTCCAAGCTGGCTGTTTACATAATGGGAATCAATAATTATTTCCTTGGTTACGCAATCCTCAGCTTCAAAAGAGAGGCTTTCTAATAGACGCTCCATAATAGTATGGAGGCGTCGAGCACCAATATTCTCAGTACGCTCATTGATATGCCAAGCCATATGGGCAATCCGTTCAATCCCATCTTTAGAAAAAGTTAAAGAAATACCTTCAGTTTTTAGCAATGCGATGTACTGCTCAGTAAGAGAGGCCCTTGGCTCAGTTAAAATACGAATGAAATCATCAATGGTAAGTGCATTTAATTCTACCCGTATAGGTAACCGTCCTTGTATTTCCGGAATAAGATCTGAAGGCTTAGCAAGATGGAAAGCACCAGAGGCGATAAATAAAATATAATCAGTTTTAACTATGCCATATTTTGTAGAAACTGAACTTCCCTCGATTAAAGGTAGTAAATCTCGTTGCACTCCCTCTCTTGAGACATCAGTGCCTGAAAATTCAGAACGCTTTGCAATTTTATCAATTTCATCCAAGAACACGATTCCATCTTGCTCTACGCTTTTTATTGCACGCACTTTTAAGTCTTCATCATTGACTAATTTCCCAGCCTCTTCTTCAGTTAATAACTTAAGGGCTTCTTTTACCCTTAGTTTCTTCTTTTTAGTACGAGAACCATTTAAATTTTGAAATAAACTTTGAAGCTGGCTTGTCATTTCTTCCATGCCAGGGGGAGCCATGATTTCAACTCCCATAGATGTGATAGGCAAATCGATTTCTATTTCTTTTTCATCCAACTTTCCTTCTCTGAGCATTTTACGAAATTTCTGCCGAGTATTTGACTCTTCTTCTCTTGATTCTGAAAGTGCAGTTCTTGGGGCTGGAAGTAAGGCATCAAGTACTTTCTCTTCAGCAGTATCTTGAGCGCGATAGTATACTTTAGAAATTTCCTGCTCACGAAGTATTTTAATAGCGATATCTACTAAATCTCGAATAATCGAGTCTACATCTCGCCCTACATAACCTACCTCTGTAAATTTAGTAGCTTCAACCTTAATAAAAGGTGCATTAGCAAGTTTTGCTAAGCGGCGTGCTATCTCTGTTTTTCCTATGCCAGTAGAGCCGATCATAAGAATATTTTTGGGAGTAATCTCACTACGAAGATCTTCTGTGACTTGCTGTCTGCGCCATCGATTACGAAGTGCAATAGCCACTGCACGCTTTGCTGCTGCTTGCCCAATAATATGTTTATCTAATTCCTGAACAATTTGACGTGGAGTAAGTTCAAACATAAATGATATGAGTGATCAGTTTGAAAGTTCTTCAATGGTTAAGTAAGTATTGGTATAAATACAAATATTAGCCGCAATTGTCATAGCTTTTTCAACAATTGTCCGTGCATTAAAATCAGTATTTTCTAGTAAAGCTCGTGCTGCAGATTGTGCATAAGGCCCACCTGATCCAATGGCAATAAGATCATCTTCAGGTTCAATTACATCCCCATTACCTGAAATAATATAAGATGTTTGGCAGTCAGCGATAGCAAGTAGTGCTTCAAGCCGCCTTAAAGATCGATCAGAACGCCAATCTTTAGCTAGCTCTACTGCTGCACGAACTAAATTACCTTGGTATTTTTCCAATTTAGCTTCAAATCGTTCAAACAGTGTAAATGCATCAGCAGTACCTCCAGCAAACCCGGCGATCACCTGATTATGATATAAACGTCGTACTTTACGGGCATTTCCTTTCATGATGATAGTGTTCATACTCACCTGCCCATCACCACCAATCACGACTCGTCCTTGACGCCTTACCAAAAGGATGGTTGTGCCATGAAAATATTCCAAATGTGTATACTCCTAAATTACATAATAGGTAGTAGTGTAACAGAGTACTAAGCTAATGATCTTTAAGTAAAAGTTTTCGCTCCCAGTCTAGGGATGTTTTTACGATAAAATCTAAATTGTCACATTGGGGTACCCATTTCAAAGTATCTCTTATCTTATCAGCTATAGCAATAAGCTGAGGAGGATCTCCGGGTCGGCGAGGGGATTCAATAATTTTTATTGGTTTCCCATATACCCTTTGTACAGAATCAAGTACTTCACGCACACTATAGCCATGACCATAACCACAATTAAGGATAATTGATTGTCCTCCTGATCTTAAATAATCTAGGGCAAGTAAATGAGCTTTAGCTAAGTCTTCCACATGGATGTAGTCTCGAATACCCGTACCATCTAGGGTTGAATAATCTACCCCAAAAATATGAATATTTTCCCTTTTGCCCACTGCTACTTCACAGGCTGCTTTAATTAATAGGGTGGCATTCTGAGTAGATTGACCAATGCGACCTTTAGGATCAGAACCCGCTACATTAAAATAGCGTAGAATAACATAGTTAAGATGAGTTGCTTGAGATAAATCCCGCAGCATCCATTCACTCATAAGCTTGGAAGAGCCATAAGGATTTATAGGATTTGTTGGTGTATCTTCCGTAACAGTTGGTGTAGGTGGGATACCATAAGTTGCTGCCGTAGATGAGAATACAAAATTTTTCACACCTTCTTCAACGCAGCACTCTAAAAAGTTTCGTGTAGCACAAGTGTTATTAGCATAGTATTTAAGAGGATTGGAAACAGATTCTGGTACAATAGTGTGGGCTGCAAAATGCAGCACCGTATTGATCGAGTACTCTTTAAGGATATTTTTCACTAAGTACTTATCTTTAACATCTCCAATAATCAGTTTGGCACCAATTACTGCATCTGCAAAACCTGTTGAAAGGTTATCGAGAACAACTACAGTAGGGTGTGCTTCTGCTAATTGCAGCACAACATGACTACCAATATATCCCGCACCTCCAGTGACTAATATTCCTTTTTTTTCCATAAAATTTATAAAATATGAGTTGGTATATGGCTAACTATAAAGTTTAAATAGCGGTTATTTAAATTAATTGAATTATTTATATTGACATTCTAGCTTAAAAAAAAGAAAATTATAAGTTTGCATCGGGAGGGGTTCCCGAGTGGCCAAAGGGATCAGACTGTAAATCTGACGGCTCCGCCTTCGGAGGTTCGAATCCTCCCCCCTCCACCATGTTTATAATGCTAAAATAGCGGGCGTAGTTCAGTGGTAGAACCTCAGCCTTCCAAGCTGATGATGTGGGTTCGATTCCCATCGCCCGCTCCAAAGCTACCTTAAATGTAATATATTTAATCTTAAGGTTAGTTTTGAAGTTACTGGGTAATGATAGGCATTTGCCCACATAGCTCAGTCGGTAGAGCACTTCCTTGGTAAGGAAGAGGTCACCGGTTCAAATCCGGTTGTGGGCTCCAGAATTAGAATAGTTTATGTTTATCTAGGTGTTTTAGGAATTTTATTATGTCCAAGGCGAAATTTGAAAGAAAGAAGCCCCATGTAAATGTAGGGACGATTGGTCACGTAGATCACGGGAAGACCACATTGACGGCGGCATTGACAAAGACCCTCTCGGCGAAATACGGAGGGGAAGCTAAAGCTTACGATCAAATTGACAATGCTCCGGAAGAAAGGGAGCGTGGGATCACTATTGCTACTTCCCATGTAGAATATGAAAGTCAAGCTCGTCATTATGCACACGTAGATTGCCCTGGACATGCGGATTATGTCAAGAATATGATTACAGGAGCGGCTCAAATGGATGGAGCTATTCTTGTTGTATCGGCGGCAGATGGTCCAATGCCACAAACTAGAGAACATATTTTACTTGCTCGTCAAGTAGGTGTACCTAACATTATGGTTTTTCTAAATAAAGCGGATATGGTAGATGATCCGGAGCTATTAGAATTAGTAGAAATGGAGGTTAGGGAGCTTCTTGATAGCTATCAGTTTCCAGGAGATGAAATTCCTATTGTAGTAGGTAGTGCTTTAAAGGCCCTAGAAGGGGATGAAAGTGATATAGGCATGCCTGCTATTGTAAAACTAGTAGAGGCGATGGATTCTTATTTCCCAGAGCCACAAAGAGCAATAGATCAACCTTTCTTAATGCCTATAGAGGATGTATTTTCAATTTCAGGTCGTGGTACTGTTGTGACAGGTCGGGCTGAGCGAGGGATTGTAAAAGTAGGCGATGAAATAGAAATTGTAGGGATAAAAGCAACGCAGAAGACCACCTGTACAGGGGTTGAGATGTTTCGTAAGCTGCTAGATGAAGGCAGGGCAGGAGATAATGTAGGTATACTGCTTCGTGGAACGAAGAGAGAAGATGTGGAGCGTGGGCAAGTTTTAGCAAAGCCTGGAACGATTACGCCACACACTAGGTTTCAAGCAGAAGTATATATTCTTTCAAAAGAGGAAGGGGGGCGTCATACACCGTTTTTCACGGGATATCGACCTCAGTTTTATTTTAGAACTACAGATGTAACGGGGTCAGTTGATTTAGCAGAAGGGGTGGAGATGGTAATGCCTGGAGATAATATTCAGGTTACGGTCAGCTTAATTGCACCTATTGCTATGGAAGAGGGGTTACGTTTTGCTGTTAGAGAGGGTGGTCGTACCGTGGGTGCAGGTGTGGTCAGTAAAATTATTGAGTAAATTTATATCAAATTTTAAATATATAGGTCAGTAGCTCAATTGGCAGAGCAGCGGTCTCCAAAACCGCAGGTTGGGGGTTCGACTCCCTCCTGACCTGCCATAGTCTTAGTTTAAGATTATTGCTAATTAAACACTGGCGTGATTTTAATATTATTAGTAGAATGGTGCCTTTAATTTGTATTCTGTGAGTATTCATGACTGATACTGCTAAATTTATATTTGCGTTTCTATTACTAACCCTAACTATAGGGATGTTCTATTATTTTAGCAATCAGCCTATTTCTCTACGTATAGTAATATTGCTTATTGGTTTTATCGCATCCTTAGTGGCAGTAGTAAACACGGATCGTGGGCAATCAGTGGTAGGGATTATGCGGGACACCCAAATAGAATTCCGTAAAATTGTTTGGCCCGGGAGGCAAGAGACAACTCAGACCACTTTGATTGTGCTACTCATGGTAATTACTGTAGCAAGCATACTGTGGTTATTCGATTCATTACTTATGTGGGCTGTTCGATTATTAACTGGGCAGGGAGCATAGTGTGTCTAATAACCATAAACAGTGGTACGTAATACATGTATTCTCTGGACTAGAACAGCAGGTAAAAAAAATGCTTCAGGAGCGTATTGCTCGTTATAATATGCAGGAGAGATTTGGGGAAATTTTAGTACCTACTGAAGAGGTTATAGAAATAAGAGAGGGGAAAAAAAGGAAGAGTGAACGTAAATTTTTCCCTGGATATATTCTGACACATATGGAAATGGATGATGAAACTTGGCACTTAGTAAAGAGCACTCCAAAAATATTAGGGTTTATTGGAGGATCTGGTGACAAGCCAGTACCTATTATGGATTCTGAGGCTCAGAAAATTTTGAACCAAATACAGGAAATGGCTGCTCAACCTAAACCAAAAATTCCATTCCAGCCAGGAGAAGTAGTACGTGTTATTAATGGTCCCTTTGCAGATTTTAATGGTGTAGTTGAAGAAGTGAATTACGAAAAAAGCAAATTACGAGTTGCTGTGTTAATATTTGGTAGATCAACTCCAGTTGAGCTTGAATTCAGGCAGGTTGAGAAGAATAGTACTAATAGTTAAGTCACTTAATAATCTGTAGTTTTGTCGAATTTGAATACACGACGACAATAATCAAAAGATGAGTTATGGCAAAAAAAATAGAAGCTTACATTAAATTACAGGTTCGTGCTGGTCAAGCAAATCCAAGCCCACCAGTGGGACCTGCTCTAGGGCAGAAAGGCGTTAATATTATGGAATTTTGTAAAACATTTAACGCTCAAACCCAAGGATTAGAGCAAGGAATGCCTATTCCCGTAGTTATTACAGTATATTCTGATCGTAGCTTTACTTTTATAACTAAAACCCCTCCTGTATCTGTACTCCTAAAAAAGGCAGCGGGAGTAAATTCTGGGAGTAGCCGTCCTAATAGTGATAAGGTTGGTAAAGTGAATTTATCACAGATAGAAGAAATCGCTAGAACTAAAATGCCTGATTTAACTGCGGCCAACCAAGAGGCAGCTATTCGAACAGTAGCAGGAAGTGCTCGTAGTATGGGATTAGAGGTAGAGGGTACCTAGAAATGGCTAAGATAGGTAAAAGGTTAAAAGAGATTAATACATTAGTAGATTCCGGAAAGTTTTACTCAGTAGATGATGCACTAAGCCTGCTTAAAGAAAATTCTAAAGTAAAATTTGAAGAATCTATAGATACAGCTATTATTCTTGGTGTAGATCCAAGAAAATCAGATCAAGTAGTTCGTGGTGCAACTGTACTTCCTCACGGAACTGGAAAAATAGTAAAAGTGGGCGTATTTACCCAAGGAGCTAATGTTGATATAGCAAAAGAATCTGGTGCGGATGCAGTTGGGCTTGAAGATTTAGCAGAAACAATTAAATCAGGTCAAATACCTTTTAATGTTATTATTGCATCTCCAGATGCAATGCGCATAGTAGGTCAACTAGGTACTATCTTAGGACCTCGAGGGTTAATGCCAAACCCAAAAGTAGGAACAGTTACTAGCGATATAGCTGATGCAATTATAAAAGCTAAATCTGGTCAAGTTCGTTATAGAACTGATAAAGCAGGAATTATACATTGCTCAATAGGTAAAGTATCGTTTGATGTGGACTCGCTCAAAGCTAATTTAAAGGTTTTGATTGAAGATTTAATGAAATTAAAGCCATCTTCTTCTAAAGGAATTTATTTAAAGAAATTAGCTTTATCAACGACTATGGGGCCGGGATTAGCTATAGATCAAAGTAGTTTATAATAGAGAATATATATTAGATAGTTAAGGAAAATAGCTTAGATCGGATATTGTTTTTATGTTGTCTAACATCAAAGGAGATAGTTGAATTTGAGTCTTAATTTGGAAGCAAAGCAGACAATCGTTACTGAAATTGCAAATGTTGCCTCCCAAGCTCATTCTATAGTTACGGCCGAGTACCGCGGGCTAACAGTTTCTGAGATAACAAAAATAAGAGTAGTGGCTCGCCAAGAAAATGTTTATTTACGGGTGATACGCAATACTTTAGTAGCTCGGGCTTTAGCAGGGACTGATTTTGAATGTATAAATTCAGAGCTAAAAGGTCCCTTAATATTTGCGTTTTCACTTGAAGAGCCTAGTGCCGCTGCTCGGGTAATACGAGATTTTAACAAAGAGTACGATCGATTAAAAGTAAAATCAGGCGCTCTTAGAGGAAAATTATTACCTTCTGAGGCTATTAATTCTCTAGCAGATATGCCTACTAAGGATCAGGCAATTGCTATGTTAATGGGGATTTTAGAGGCACCAATTAGCAAATTGGTTCGTACGTTAGCTGAACCAGTAGCAAAATTAGCACGTGTTACTGCTGCTGTTCGAGAACAGAAAAAAGAATAACGAATTTGTATATAAATTGTAATTTATAATCAGGAAGATCGACGGAGTAGAAAATGGCTGTAGCAAAAGAAGAAATTTTAGAAACAATTGCGAACATGACTGTCATGGATGTAGTCGAGTTAATAGAAGCAATGGAGGAAAAGTTTGGAGTAAGTGCTGCTGCACCAGTTGCAGTGGCTGCACCTGTAGGATCAGGGATAGAAGCTAAGGCCGAAGAGAAAACAGAGTTTGATGTAGTTTTGGCTAACTTCGGTTCAAATAAAGTACAGGTTATTAAAGTGATACGTGCCATTACTGGTTTAGGCCTTAAAGAGGCTAAAGATATGGTGGAGGGTGCTCCTTCTATAGTTAAAGAAGGATCTTCCAAAGAAGAGGCAGAAAATATTAAAAAACAGCTTGAAGAAGCTGGCGCTACTATCGAAATCAAATAATGAAGAGTCGTATAGCTATAGCTTAGATATATAATCTATAAATATATAGTCTATGATTTTTACTTTCTCCATTTAAGAGGGCTGGTAAATATTTACCAGCCTTTTTCTTTTTTAGATATTATTTCAATAGAGACACCTAATTCTGGATTTCTAGAGTTAGGTATTGATTTTTATATAAGCGCCAAACAGGGTAATTGAAATGTCTTACTCACTAACTGAGAAGAAACGCATTCGCAAGGATTTTAGTAAACTCTATAGTATATTAGATATTCCTAACCTACTAGCAACACAAATTAACTCTTTTTCAGATTTCTTACAAAAGGATATATCTCCAGAGAAAAGAGATAACAAGGGTTTGCATGCTGTATTCGAAAGTATATTTCCAATTAAAAGCTATACTGGGTATGCTGAATTACATTATGTCAGTTATTCTCTTGGATCTCCGCTTTTTAATATTAGAGAGTGTTATACTCGTGGATTAACCTATGCGGCACCATTACGAGTTAATTTACGCCTTGTTCTTTATGATAAGGAAGTTTCTGCAAATGAGCAAATAGTTAAAGATATAAAAGAGCAAGAAGTTTACATGGGTGAAATACCCATGATGACACCAAAAGGTAATTTTGTCATTAATGGAACTGAGCGGGTTATTGTTTCTCAATTACACCGTTCACCTGGGATTGTATTTGAGCATGATAAAGGAAAAACTCATTCTTCTGGAAAATTGCTTTTTTCAGCTAGAATAATTCCTTACCGTGGTTCTTGGCTAGATTTTGAATTTGATCTAAAAGATTGCCTATACGCTCGTATAGATCGTAGGCGTAAATTATTAATCACAATATTGTTACGGGCACTTGGCTATAGTACTGAAGAAATACTTGCTTTATTTTTTGAGGTAATTGCTGTTCATCATCAAAATTCAAGCTATACATTGGATTTAGTACCTCAAAAACTTCGAGGAGAGACTTTTTCTTTTGATATTAAAGATCAGAGCGGAAGAGTAGTTGTCGAAGCTGATCGGAGAATTACATCATTACATATTAAAAAAATAGAAAAAGCAAAAATAAACGTATTAACTATCCCCGAATCTGCTAGAGAATTTTTAACAGGAAAGACGCTGGCTCAAGATATCATCGACTCAGATACTGGAGAAATTTTAGCTAAAGCAAATAATAAAATTACGATTGAATTATTAGACACTATAAACAGTGCCAATATTTCGCATTTTCACCTTATTTATACCAATGATCTAGATCAAGGTTCATTTATTTCAGATACGCTACAACTAGATTACACTAACTCAGCTCTAGAGGCGCAGATAGAAATCTATCGAATGATGCGGCCTGGAGAACCTCCTACAAAAGAAGCGGCTCAAAATCTTTTTCAGAATTTATTTTTTAATCCTGAACGTTATGATCTCTCTGCAGTGGGGCGAATGAAATTCAACCGCCATCTTGGAAGAGAGAGTACTACTGGTTCTGGAACATTATCAAAAGAAGATATTGTTGATGTTATTAAAGCACTTATCAAAATTCGTAATGGATTGGGAAGTGTAGATGATATTGATCATTTGGGTAATCGCAGGATACGTAGTGTTGGTGAAATGGCTGAAAATCAGTTTCGTATTGGTTTAATACGTGTAGAGCGAGTAGTAAGAGAACGGTTGGGTCTTGCTGAATCAGAGGGGTTAACGCCTCAAGAGTTGATTAATGCGAAACCAGTATCTGCAGCAATTAAGGAATTTTTTGGTTCAAATCAGCTTTCACAGTTTATGGATCAAAATAACCCTTTATCAGAGATAACACATAAGCGAAGAATATCGGCTCTAGGACCAGGCGGACTTACTAGAGAGAGAGCAGGGTTTGAAGTACGTGATGTGCACCCTACTCATTATGGTCGAGTGTGCCCTATTGAAACACCGGAAGGTCCAAATATTGGTTTAATTAGTTCTTTATCGATTTATGCTAGAACTAATCAGTATGGGTTTATAGAAACACCATATCGAAAAGTTATAGAAAGGAAAGTAACTGAAGAAATTGATTACTTGTCAGCAATTGAAGAGGGAGAATATGTTATTGCTCAAGCTAATGCCACTATTAGTGAAAGAGGTGATCTATCAGATACGTTAGTATCTTGCCGATATAAAAACGAATTTACTCTTTTACCACCAGAGAAAGTTCAATATATTGATATCTCTCCAAAGCAAATAGTATCTGCAGCGGCATCTTTAATTCCTTTTTTGGAACATGATGATGCAAATCGAGCCTTAATGGGTTCTAATATGCAGCGCCAAGCAGTCCCTACTTTAAAATCAGAAGCACCTCTAGTAGGCACAGGAATGGAGCGAGTAGTAGCGCGAGATTCAGGTGTGATGATTAACGCTAATCGTGCGGGCACTGTGGATTTTGTTGATTCTACAAGGATTGTGGTAAGAGTAAATACCCAAAAATCGAACTTAGATCAACAGCAAGGTGTAGATATTTATAACCTTACCAAATATGCTCGTTCTAATCAAAATACCTGTATTAATCAGAGACCCTTAGTTAAACCAGGCGATATAGTAAATACAGGGGACGTTTTAGCGGATGGTCCTTCAACAAATATGGGTGAGCTTGCATTAGGACAAAACTTACTTGTAGCTTTTATGCCATGGAATGGGTACAACTTTGAAGATTCGATTCTTATTTCAGAGAAAGTGGTAGAAGAGGACAGGTTTACTTCAATTCACATAGAGGAGCTTATTTGTTTAGCTCGAGACACTAAATTAGGTACAGAAGAAATTAGTAGTGATATACCTAATGTAAGCGAGGCAGCTTTATCTAAATTAGATGAAGTAGGCATTGTATATATAGGTGCAGAAGTAAGTCCTGGTGATATTTTAGTAGGTAAAATAACTCCGAAAGGAGAAACACAACTTACACCTGAAGAAAAACTATTACGTGCTATTTTTGGTGAGAAAGCTTCTGAAGTAAAAGATACCTCTTTACGTGTACCTTCTGGAATACATGGTACGGTTATTGGTGTTCAAGTATTCACACGCGATGGTGTAGAAAAAGATGCCAGAGTATTATCCATTGAAGAAATGGAGCTTGCTAAAATAAAAAAAGATCTAGAAGATGAGTTTCGAATTATAGAAGCTGATATTTATCAACGCTTGGAGCAAATCTTACTAGGGAAAACTGTCAAAAAAGAGATAGGTACTCTATTATCAGGAATAAAAATTACTGTAGATAATCTTAAAACTTTACCCAAAAAGCAATGGGTTGATATCAAATTAAACGATGAAGAATCTAATCACCAAATTAAATCGACCTTAACTCAATTAAAGGAATTAAGATCCATAACAGATAAGAATTTAGAGCAACAGCGTATTAAACTGATTTCTGGGCATGATTTACCTCCAGGAGTACAAAAAATGGTCAAAGTGTCTCTAGCTGTGAAACGCCGTGCTCAGCCAGGTGATAAAGTAGCGGGTCGCCACGGAAACAAAGGGGTGATCTCAACTATTGTGCCAATAGAGGATATGCCTTATATGGCAGATGGTACTCCTATAGATATGGTACTTAATCCTTTAGGGGTTCCTTCTAGAATGAATATTGGACAAATTCTAGAAGCCCATTTAGGGTGGGCTGCTAAAGAGCTTGGTAAAAAAATTAAAGATATGCTTGATCTAGAGAAATTAGATATATTAAAACTCCGTAGTTTTTTAGAGCAAATTTATAATACTGGTGGTAAAAAAGAGGATATAAATTCTTTAAACGATCAAGAGCTTATAGAGTTAGCATATAACTTATCCGATGGTGTCCCTATGGGAACTCCAGTATTTGATGGGGCTTCTGAAGAAGATATTAAAAATATGTTAAAACTAGCTGGACTGCCCACAAGTGGACAGACTACTCTCTATGATGGACGAACAGGAGAGGCTTTCACGCGCCCAATTACTGTAGGGTATATGCATATGCTAAAACTAAATCATTTAGTTGATGATAAGATGCATGCTAGATCAACAGGCCCTTATAGTTTAGTTACTCAGCAGCCTTTAGGTGGGAAAGCCCAATTTGGTGGGCAACGGTTTGGAGAAATGGAAGTTTGGGCGCTTGAATCCTATGGAGCTGCATACACTCTGCAGGAGATGCTTACTATAAAATCAGATGATATGAGCGGGCGTACTAAAATTTATAAAAATATTGTAGATGATAATTATCAGATGGAGGCAAATATACCAGAATCCTTTAATGTACTTGTAAAGGAAGTGCATGCTTTAGGAATTGATATTGAATTAAAACGTAAAAGTAAAGGAATACCATAACAGTTACTATAGCCCCACTTATGATAATGGAGAGATATATATGAGAGGTTTATTAAATTTGCTTAAACAGCAAAGCCATGCAGAAGAATTTGATTCCATACGTGCCGGTTTATCCTCTCCAGATACAATTAGAGCGTGGTCTTATGGAGAAGTAAAAAAGCCTGAAACGATTAATTATCGAACCTTTAAGCCAGAGAGAGATGGTCTTTTTTGTGCAAAAATTTTTGGTCCTATTAAAGATCATGAATGCTTATGTGGCAAATACAAACGTCTTAAGCACAGAGGAGTTGTCTGTGAAAAGTGCGGGGTAGAGGTTACCCTGGCAGCTTCTCGTAGAGAACGTATGGGTCATATCGAGCTAGCTAGCCCAGTTGCTCACATTTGGTTTTTAAAATCTTTACCATCTAGAATTAGTTTACTTTTAGACTTTACCCTACGTGATATTGAAAGGGTTCTTTACTTTGAGTCTTCAATAGTAATTGATCCAGGAATGACTTCTTTAGAAAAAGGGCAGATTTTATCTGATGAAGCCTATCTTCAAGCAATTGAAGATTATGGGGATGAATTTGATGCCCGAATGGGAGCAGAAGCAATCCAGATCATGCTGAAAACCCTCGATTTAAAAGATGAAGCCAGAAAATTAAGAGAAGAAATTAATAGTACAGGTTCTGATACTAAAACAAAAAAATTAACTAAACGACTAAAGTTGGTTGAGTCTTTTATTAATTCTGGTAACCGCCCTGAGTGGATGATTATGGAAGTTTTACCCGTACTTCCTCCAGATTTAAGACCATTAGTTCCTTTAGAGGGTGGACGTTTTGCTACCTCTGATCTAAACGATTTATATCGACGAGTTATTAATCGAAATAATAGGCTTAAACGCTTATTAGAACTAAATGCTCCGGATATTATTGTACGCAATGAGAAACGTATGCTACAAGAATCCGTTGACGCACTTTTAGATAATGGTCGTCGTGGTAAAGCCATTACAGGTAATAATAAACTGCCTTTAAAATCCTTAGCTGATATGATCAAAGGAAAGCAAGGTCGGTTCCGTCAAAATCTCTTAGGAAAACGAGTAGATTACTCAGGCCGTTCGGTTATTGTAGTAGGCCCCACCTTAAAGTTACACCAGTGTGGGTTACCAAAAAAAATGGCACTAGAGTTATTTAAACCTTTTATTCTTGGTAAGCTAGAGCGATCTGGGTTTGCAAATAGTATTCAGGCAGCTAAAAAATTGATAGAGCGTGAGGCTCCTGAAGTATGGGATATATTAGAAGAGGTGATTCGGGAGCATCCAGTTATGCTTAATCGAGCACCTACTTTACATAGATTAGGTATTCAAGCATTCGAGCCAATATTAATCGAAGGTAAAGCCATTCAATTACACCCTTTAGTGTGTGTGGCTTTTAATGCTGACTTTGATGGAGATCAGATGGCAGTGCATGTACCTCTCTCCTTAGAGTCTCAACTAGAAGCTCGAGCCCTAATGATGTCAACCAATAATATTTTATCTCCTGCAAATGGAGAGCCTATTATTGTACCTACTCAAGATGTGGTTTTAGGTCTTTACTACATGACTTGCGAGCGGATTAATGCAAAAGGCGAAGGGATGGTGTTTGCTGATACTAGTGAGGTAAGGCGTGCTTATGAGACTAATGTAGTTGATCTTCATGCAAAAATTCAATTACGTATCATTGAATCAAACAGGTTTGATTTAAGTGAGAAAACTAAAAAAATAGTTTCTACTACAGTAGGTAGAGCATTACTTTCAGAATTGTTGCCAGAAGGATTGCCTTTTGATTTAGTCAATAAAAACATGACTAAAAAGGAAATTTCAAAATTAGTAAATACTTGCTATCGATATCTAGATTTAAAGACAACAGTTGTTTTTGCCGATCAGCTTATGTATCTGGGATTTCGTCAAGCAACACTAAGTGGTATTTCGATTGGTATCGATGATATGGTTGTACCTGATGAAAAACAAGCTATCTTAGATAAGGCAGAGAAAGAGGTAAAAGAAATTGAAGATCAATATGCTTCGGGATTAGTTACTAATGGTGAACGGTACAATAAAGTAGTAGATATATGGTCACATACTAATGATCAAGTAGCTAAAGCGATGATGAACCGCCTTGGAAATGAAGAGATAAAAGATTCTCAAGGCAATATCACTAAACAGCAGTCTTTTAACTCGATCTATATGATGGCCGATTCGGGAGCTCGTGGGTCTGCTGCTCAGATAAGGCAGCTTGCAGGTATGCGTGGATTAATGGCAAAACCCGATGGGTCAATTATTGAAACGCCAATTACTGCTAATTTTCGAGAAGGATTAAATATTCTGCAGTACTTTATTTCTACCCATGGAGCACGTAAAGGTCTTGCAGATACCGCACTGAAAACTGCAAATTCTGGATATTTAACACGAAGATTGGTAGATGTAGCTCAGGATTTAGTAGTTATTGAACATGACTGTGGTACAAAAGATGGCATTTATATATCTCCTGTAATAGAAGGGGGAGATATTGTTGAACCTTTGAGAGATCGAGTACTTGGGCGAGTATTAGCCCTAGATATTCATGCTCTAGGAACTAATAGCACTTTAATTCCAGCAGGTACTTTACTTGACGAAACATGGGTTGATCGCCTCGAAAGTTTAGGAGTGGATACAGTAAAAGTTCGTTCTCCTATTACTTGTCAAACTCATTATGGGGTATGTGCCACCTGTTATGGTCGAGATTTAGGACGAGGTCACCTTGTGAATATTGGCGAAGCTGTTGGTGTAATTGCTGCACAGTCTATCGGTGAACCTGGTACACAGCTTACAATGCGTACTTTTCATATTGGAGGGGCTGCTTCAAGAACGGTAACTACTAGTAGTATTGAAGTAAAGTATAAAGGTAATGTTCGTTTAAAAAATGTTAAGAGAGTTCAACATATAAGTGGGCGATATGTTGCTGTATCTAGATCCGGTGAAGTACATATTGTTGATGATCAAGATCGGGATAGGGAGCGCTATAAAATTCCTTATGGAGCAGAATTATCAGTAAAGGATGGAGATTCGGTTGAAGCCGGGCAAATTATTGCAACTTGGGACCCCCATACCCACCCTATCATTACAGAAGTATCAGGTAAAGTTCAATTACAGAGTTTTATAGAAGGTACTACTGTAGAGAGGCAGGTTGATGAAATTACAGGCATCACTAATCTTGTAGTACTCGATTATAAACATCGAGGCAGTGCGATTTCTAAAGAATCGCGCCCTATGATTAAATTAGTAGATAAAACGGGAGATGATTTATGCCTAGCAGGAACTGATATTCCTGCCCATTATTACTTGCCCGTAGGTGCCATTGTGTTAGTAGAGACAGACACTAGTGTTGGCGTTGGAGATGTGTTAGCACGATTGCCTCAAGAATCAAGTAAAACTCGCGATATTACAGGAGGATTACCTAGAGTCGCAGATTTATTTGAAGCCAGAAAGCCTAAAGATTCAGCGATTCTTGCAGAAATTTCAGGGATTGTGAGCTATGGTAAAGAAACCAAAGGAAAGCAAAGATTACTCATCACTAGGACAAAAATAGATCAAGATAATACAAATGATGAACTACAAGAAGGTAATAGTGCTCTTGTGATTCAACATGAGGAGCTTATACCTAAGTGGCGCCAAATTGGTATTTTTGAAGGTGAGCATGTTGAGAAAGGTGAAGTAATTGTAGATGGTCCACCATCACCTCATGATATCTTACGTTTAAGAGGAGTAGAAGCTTTAACTCGCTACATCGTTAATGAAGTTCAAGATGTTTATCGATTACAAGGAGTAAAAATTAATGATAAACATATCGAGGTAATCGTTTGTCAGATGCTTCGCAAGGTAGAGATTACAGATCCTGGAGATACCCCTTTCCTAAAAGGAGAACATATAGATAAATCTAAATTATTGGAGGAAAATAAGAAAATAAAAGATTCAGGTAAATTACCTGCACAATACGAGCCCGTACTTTTAGGCATTACCAAAGCTTCTCTAGCTACAGAATCTTTTATCTCTGCTGCCTCCTTTCAAGAGACAACTCGTGTGCTTACAGAAGCAGCTATTGCCGGAAAGTATGATTATTTACGAGGTTTAAAAGAAAATATTATTGTGGGTCGCTTAATCCCAGCTGGAACTGGGCTAGCTCACCATACAGAAAAGGACAAAAAGAAGAAGGAAAAATTATCTATAAAATCACTAATTAAACCATCTAATGAAAATTTAGAAAAACGGCTATTCAATATCGATACTAGCACTTGACTATATTGTATCTAAATATTAGAATTAGTACCTTTGAGATTAAGGCTATATATTAATTATCTAACAAATGGTTACTTCGAGTATCTTTAATGCATGGCTACAATAAATCAATTAGTTCGTAAACCAAGAATACAACAGAAGAAAAAGAATAGTGTACCCGCATTGCAGGCTTGCCCCCAAAGAAGGGGAGTGTGTACTAGGGTGTATACTACAACTCCTAAAAAACCTAATTCAGCCTTGCGTAAAGTAGCTCGTGTACGGTTGACTAGCGGAATGGAAGTTACCTCTTATATTGGTGGTGAAGGGCACAATTTACAGGAGCATTCCGTAGTTTTAATTAGAGGAGGGCGTGTTAAAGATTTGCCTGGGGTGCGATATCATACTGTTAGAGGATCACTAGACACAGCTGGAGTAACCGATCGGCGCCGTGGTAGATCTAAATATGGGACGAAACGGGCAAAAGGGTAATATCAATATAGTTAGGTGAATTATTAATGCCAAGAAAGCGGGTTATTTCTAAAAGGGAAGTTTTGCCAGATCCAAAGTATGGAAAAGTAAGTATAGCTAAATTTATTGCTATTCTTATGTTAGATGGCAAAAAATCTATAGCAGAAAAAATAATATATAATGCTATTGATTCTGCTGCTGAAAAATTAAAACAGGAACCAATATCTATTCTAGAAAAAGCACTAGAGAATGTTCAGCCGCTAGTAGAAGTAAAATCTAGAAGAGTAGGAGGAGCGACCTACCAGATCCCTGTAGAAGTTCGCCCGGATCGACGAGCTACGCTAGCTATGCGATGGCTAGTAGGGGCAGCACGCAAGCGTAGTGAAAAATCTATGGATCTTCGTTTAGCTGGAGAGTTTCTTGATGCTTATGATGGTAAAGGAGCTGCTGTTAAAAAACGAGAGGATACTCACCGTATGGCTGAAGCAAATAAGGCTTTTGCACACTATCGATGGTAAGTTGAAAATATAGTATCAATAAACTAAATAGATTAAATAATTAATAGCTGTGGCACGTAAAACCCCTATCGAACGTTATCGAAATATTGGAATAATGGCTCATATTGATGCTGGTAAGACTACCACTACTGAGCGTATTTTATATTATACAGGAGTCTCTCATAAACTTGGTGAAGTGCATGAGGGTGCAGCTACTATGGATTGGATGGAACAAGAACAAGAGAGAGGGATTACGATTACTTCCGCTGCTACAACTTGTTTTTGGCAGGGTATGGAAAAACAATTTCCTGAGCACCGAATCAATATTATTGATACTCCAGGTCACGTAGATTTTACCATTGAAGTAGAAAGATCTCTTAGAGTATTAGATGGTGCCGTTGCTGTTTTTTGTGCAGTGGGTGGGGTAGAGCCGCAATCAGAAACTGTTTGGAGGCAAGCTAATAAGTACAAAGTGCCTAGGCTAGCCTTTATAAATAAAATGGACCGTCAAGGGGCTAACTTTCTTAGAGTAGTCGATCAGATTCGTACTCGATTAGGAGCACTTCCGGTGCCTATTCAAATTCCGATTGGTGCTGAAGATGGGTTTCGGGGAATTGTTGATCTCATTAAAATGAGAGCGATTTATTGGGATGAATCCACAAAAGGAATGACCTTTCAAGAAAAAGAGATTCCAGACGATCTTAGCTCTATTTGCCAAGAGTATTACGAGAAATTAGTAGAATCCGCAGCTGAATCTTCTGAAGAGCTTATGGAGAGGTATTTAGAATCGGGAGAGTTGGAATTTAAAGAGATTATTAAAGGGCTTCGTCACCGAGTTCTAAATAATGAGATAGTGCTAGTTTTATGTGGATCAGCCTTTAAAAATAAAGGGGTTCAGGCAGTTCTAGATGCGATACTTTATTTCATGCCTGCACCATCTGATATTTTAGCAATTAAAGGTTTGAATCCTCATGGCGGTGAGGATAGTCGAAGTGCCTCTGATGATAAACCGTTTTCTGCCCTAGCATTTAAGGTTGCATCTGATCCCTACGTAGGTAATCTTACTTTTTTCCGTGTTTATTCTGGAGTTTTAAATTCAGGGGATACAGTTTATAATTCCGCTTCTGAAAATAAAGAACGTATTGGACGTGTCCTTCAGATGCATGCTAATAGCCGAGAGGAAATTAAAGAAGTAAGAGCAGGTGATATTGCAGCCGCTGTTGGATTAAAGAATGTTACCACCGGAGACACTCTATGCGATCTAGATCATCCTATTCTTCTTGAGAAAATGGAGTTTCCAGAACCAGTAATCTCTGTGGCAATTGAACCTAAGACAAAAACAGATCAGGAAAAAATGTCGCTAGCTTTGAATAAGTTAGCTAAAGAGGATCCATCGTTTAGAGTTAGAAGCGATGAAGAAACTGGTCAAACGATAATAGCAGGTATGGGAGAGTTACACCTAGATATTATTGTAGATCGAATGAGACGAGAATTTAAAGTAGAAGCTAATGTAGGTGCACCCCAAGTTGCTTACCGAGAGACAATTAAGAAATCTGTAGAGCAAGAAGGGAAGTTTGTTCGCCAAAGTGGCGGACGTGGTCAATACGGTCATGTTTGGATTCGAATTGAGCCTCAAGAGCGAGGAAAAGGATACGAGTTTAGCAATCAGATCGTTGGGGGTGCTATCCCTAAAGAATTTATCCCCGCTGTTGATAAAGGAATAAAAGAGCAAATAGAAAATGGAGTAATAGCTGGGTACCCAGTAGTGGATGTAAAGGTTGCTTTGTATGATGGTTCTTACCATGATGTAGATTCAAGTGAAATGGCCTTTAAGATTGCTGGATCAATGGCTTTTAAAGAAGGCATTAAAAATGCAAGCCCTATATTGCTTGAGCCTATTATGAAAATAGAAGCTGTGACTCCTGAAGAATATATGGGAGATGTCATGGGGGATCTTAATCGTCGACGTGGAATTGTGCAAGGAATGGAAGATTCACCAAGTGGGAAGATTATTCGAGCAGAAGTTCCATTAGCAGAGATGTTTGGTTATGCTACTGATCTTCGATCAGCTACTCAAGGGCGTGCTACTTATACAATGGAGTTTTCAAAGTATAATGAGGCCCCAGCTAACATTGCAGAAGCAATTATAAAAAAGTCTTGATTTATATATAATAGTATTTAGTAGGAGAGATAGTTTGTGTCCAAGGCGAAATTTGAAAGAAAGAAGCCCCATGTAAATGTAGGGACGATTGGTCACGTAGATCACGGGAAGACCACATTGACGGCGGCATTGACAAAGACCCTCTCGGCGAAATACGGAGGGGAAGCTAAAGCTTACGATCAAATTGACAATGCTCCGGAAGAAAGGGAGCGTGGGATCACTATTGCTACTTCCCATGTAGAATATGAAAGTCAAGCTCGTCATTATGCACACGTAGATTGCCCTGGACATGCGGATTATGTCAAGAATATGATTACAGGAGCGGCTCAAATGGATGGAGCTATTCTTGTTGTATCGGCGGCAGATGGTCCAATGCCACAAACTAGAGAACATATTTTACTTGCTCGTCAAGTAGGTGTACCTAACATTATGGTTTTTCTAAATAAAGCGGATATGGTAGATGATCCGGAGCTATTAGAATTAGTAGAAATGGAGGTTAGGGAGCTTCTTGATAGCTATCAGTTTCCAGGAGATGAAATTCCTATTGTAGTAGGTAGTGCTTTAAAGGCCCTAGAAGGGGATGAAAGTGATATAGGCATGCCTGCTATTGTAAAACTAGTAGAGGCGATGGATTCTTATTTCCCAGAGCCACAAAGAGCAATAGATCAACCTTTCTTAATGCCTATAGAGGATGTATTTTCAATTTCAGGTCGTGGTACTGTTGTGACAGGTCGGGCTGAGCGAGGGATTGTAAAAGTAGGCGATGAAATAGAAATTGTAGGGATAAAAGCAACGCAGAAGACCACTTGTACAGGGGTTGAGATGTTTCGTAAGCTGCTAGATGAAGGCAGGGCAGGAGATAATGTAGGTATACTGCTTCGTGGAACGAAGAGAGAAGATGTGGAGCGTGGGCAAGTTTTAGCAAAGCCTGGAACGATTACGCCACACACTAGGTTTCAAGCAGAAGTATATATTCTTTCAAAAGAGGAAGGGGGGCGTCATACACCGTTTTTCACGGGATATCGACCTCAGTTTTATTTTAGAACTACAGATGTAACGGGGTCAGTTGATTTAGCAGAAGGGGTGGAGATGGTAATGCCTGGAGATAATATTCAGGTTACGGTCAGCTTAATTGCACCTATTGCTATGGAAGAGGGGTTACGTTTTGCTGTTAGAGAGGGTGGTCGTACCGTGGGTGCAGGTGTGGTCAGTAAAATTATTGAGTAATCTATGTATGAATAAACAACAGACTATTAGGATAAGATTAAAGTCTTTTGATCATCATTTAATTGATCAATCTACTAAGGAGATTGTAGATACAGCGAAACGTACTGGTGCACATATTCGCGGTCCCATTCCTCTACCTACGCGTAAAGAGCGGTTTACTATACTTATATCTCCTCATGTGAATAAAGATGCCCGAGATCAGTATGAGATTAGAACTCATAAACGTCTAATGGATATTGTTGATCCTACAGAGAAAACAGTTGATGCTCTAATGAAGCTGGATCTAGCAGCTGGTGTAGATGTTCAGATTAAATTAACCTAAGCGCTTATTATTGTGGTGGGAATATACAAATGGCATTTGGAGTAATCGGGAAAAAGATAGGCATGTCTCGGGTATTTAGCGAAAATAAATCTATACCTGTGACAATTATAAAACTTACTCCTAACTGGATCTCTCAAGTAAAATCGCTAGAAAAAGATTCTTATCGTGCTGTGCAAGTATTTGTAGAAGAAGATAGACATCATAATGTCAGTAAACCGTTAAGGAATCATCTTGCTAAAGCAGGTATAGATAAAGCTGGAAAGAAGTTATATGAATTTCATATATCTAGTGAGGAAGAGTCAGAAGTTGGGTTAGGTGAATTATTAGAAGTAAATTTCTTAAAACTAGGACAAAAGGTTGATGTTACAGGAAACACTAAAGGTCGTGGTTTCTCTGGTGTAATTCGTCGATATCACTTTAGAGGCGGTAAGGCTAGCCACGGTAATTCGTTATCTCATCGTGCTCCAGGTTCCATTGGTCAGTGCCAAACGCCTGGTAAAGTTTTCAAAGGAAAAAAAATGGCTGGGCAAATGGGTAATGTCAGACGAACTATACAAAATTTAGAAATAATGCGGATTAGTCAAGATAATCAGCTACTGCTTTTAAGAGGAGCAATTCCAGGATCAGCAGGAGGTGAAGTATTAGTCAAACCAGCAATTAAGAGTAATAGAGGGTAAAATGGATTTTGCTGTACAAAACTCTATAGGGGGCCCCGATCAAAGTACTATACGAATCTCAGATTCTGTTTTTTCTAATGAGTTTAATGAAGCTCTTGTTTCTCAGACTATTCTCACTTACTTAGTGAGAAGCCATTCCGGAACTAAAGCGCAAAAGACGAGATCTGAAGTACGTGGTGGAGGCATAAAACCTTTTCGCCAAAAAGGTACTGGGCGTGCTAGAGCTGGAACTATTAGAAGCCCATTATGGCGCGGAGGTGGTAAGGTATTTGCTGCTCAACCAAGAGATTATACTCAGAAATTGAATAAAAAAATGTATAAAGGAGCCATGTGTTCCATTTTTTCTGAGCTAGTACGGCAAGATAGGCTGCGAGCGGTTAATGATGAATGTATTTCTTTACCAGGAATAAAAACTAAACATCTTGTAAATCTACTTGCACCTCTTAATTGGGATACTTTATTAATAATTATTTCTGAAAATGATCGCAATTTAGAGTTATCAGCTAGAAATATACCCACGGTTAATATTTGTAACGTAAAGGAAATTAACCCTTACAGTCTAGTAAAATCTAATGGTGTGCTATCTACATATAGTGCTTTACGTTGTATTGAGAGAAATTTTTCATGAATGAGGAAAAATTAACTAAAATTATCTTAACTCCTTTACTTTCTGAAAAAAGCACTTTTGTAGCTGAAAAATATAATCAAATAGTTTTTAAGGTGGAAAAGAGTTCTAGTAAGAGGGAAATAAAAAGTGCTATTGAACTGCTATTTAGTGTTAAAGTTAGTAAAATTCATACTGTACTGATGAAAGGAAAACGTAAAAAATTTGGACGCTATATAGGTTATCGGGGTGATTGGAAAAAAGCATATGTATCACTTCGTTCTGGATATAGCATTGATTTTACGGGCGTTTGATAGAATTTTCTAGAACTAAATAGGATGTGATATGCCAACGGTAGAAGTTAATCCTACATCTCCTGGTCAGCGGTTTACTATAAAAGTAGTAACCCCTAGTCTGTATAAAGGTAGACCATATATGCCTTTAACTACTAAAAAGAACCGGAGTGGTGGACGAAATAATTTAGGAAGGATAACTGTTCGTCATATTGGTGGTGGACACAAACAGCTATATCGCTTTATTGATTTTAAGAGAGATAAAATTAATATTTTAGGCCGTATAGAGAGAATAGAATACGATCCAAATCGTAGTGCACATATTGCATTAGTGAGTTATTTGGATGGTGAAAAGCGATATATTATTGCTCCTAAAAACCTTAAGGTAGGAGATACTATAAGCTCAGGGCAAGAATCATCAATACGAGATGGAAATAGTCTTCCTCTGCGGAATATTCCTGTAGGAACATTTATCCATTGTATTGAATTAAAACCAGGTAAAGGGGCACAAATAGCTAGAAGTGCTGGTTCCTCATGCCAGATTATAGCACGTGAGGGGAAGTATATTACTTTGCGATTAAGATCAGGAGAAATACGTAGAGTATCTTCTGAATGCTATGCAACAATTGGGGAAGTAAGCAATGGAAGTCACGGGTTGCGGTCTCTTGGAAAAGCTGGTGCTCAACGGAGAAGTGGAAGGCGGCCTACTGTTCGTGGGGTTGCCATGAATCCTGTAGATCACCCCCATGGCGGAGGAGAAGGAAGAACATCAGGGGGTAGGCACCCCGTTAGTCCTTGGGGAATCTCAACCAAAGGTTATAAGACTCGCTCTAACAAGCGTACTGAAGCCTTTATTGTGCATCGGCGTAAAAAATAGATTAGAGGAGAATATAGATTAGCTATGCCACGTTCGATCAAGAAAGGACCTTTTATTGATGCCCATTTACAGAGAAAAGTTGAGCAAGCGGTTTCATCTCAAAATAGAAAGCCTATTAAAACATGGTCCCGGCGATCAATGATTATTCCAGAAATGGTAGGGTTAACTATTGCAGTCCATAATGGTAGACAGCATGTCCCAGTATTAATTACAGAAAATATGGTTGGGCATAAATTAGGGGAATTTTCGCCGACTCGAACTTTCAAGGGACATGCGGCAGATAGGAAGACAAAATAGTAAGGTATTAAGATGGCTACAGCAGTATTAAAATATGTAAGGATATCTCCCCAAAAATGCCGTTTAGTTGCAGATCAAATTAGAGGTTTATCTATAGATAAAGCACTGGAAGCTTTAAGTTTTAGTCATAAAAAATCTGCAGTCATTATAAAAAAATTACTAGATTCAGTAATTGCGAATGCTGAGCATAATGATGGATCTGATATTGATAATTTAAGAGTTTCAGAAATCACAGTAAATGTAGGTCCTACCATGAAACGAACTCGAGCAAGAGCAAGAGGCAGAATTAATCGAATACTTAAACGCTCTTGCCACGTCAAGATAACTGTTGAAGAGTAATAATTTAATAGGAGTTTAATCAGAATGGGACAAAAGGTTCACCCTACTGGTGTCCGTTTGGGTATTATTAGAGATTGGAACTCGAAGTGGTATGCTAGTGGTAATCAATTTGGTGAATTACTAAGTAACGACTTGGCTGTGCGTAGTTATTTATCTAAAAAATTAGCAAATGCTCTTGTTAGCAATATCTATATTGAGCGACCAGCACGGAGTGCTAGAATTACAATTCATACAGCAAGACCCGGAATAGTAATTGGGAAAAAAGGAGAGGATATTAATATTTTACGTCAAGAAGTTGCTAGTATAATGGGTATACCAGTCCATATTAATATTCAAGAGATACGAAAGCCAGAACTAGATTCTACTCTTGTTGCTGTAAGTATAGCACAGCAGTTGGAGCGTAGAATTATGTTCCGTAGAGCAATGAAGAGAGCTGTAACTAATGCTATGAGAGTTGGTGCACAAGGTGTTAGGGTAAAGGTATCTGGTCGCTTAAATGGTGCAGAAATTGCTCGCAGCGAGTGGTACAGAGAAGGTAGAATACCTTTACATACTCTACGAGCTGATATAGATTATGGGTTTTCTGAAGCAAAGACTACTTATGGGATTCTTGGAGTAAAAGTTTGGATATTTAAAGGAGAAATATTCGAGCAGCAAAACAGCAATTCTGTAAGAGAAGAAAGTATAAAGTAATTTGAGATAACAAGATGCTACAGCCAAAGAGAACTAAATTTCGTAAACAACAAAAAGGCAGGAATAGAGGAAGTGCTTCTCGGGGATCCATTGTATCTTTCGGGGATTATGGATTAAAAGCTGTTGACAGAGGGCAAATTACAGCACGCCAAATTGAATCTGCTAGGCGAGCTATGACAAGGTATATCAAGCGTGGTGGAAAAGTATGGATTCGAGTATTTCCTGACAAACCTATAACTAAAAAACCTCTTGAGGTACGGCAAGGGAAAGGAAAGGGTAATGTGGAATATTGGGCTATGAATATACGTCCAGGTAGAGTACTTTATGAAATGGAGGGTGTTCAAGAGGATATAGCAAGGAGAGCTTTTGAGTTAGCAGCTGCTAAATTACCGATTAAAACTATGTTTGTTATACGGACAATTATGTGATGAAAGCTCAGGACTTGCGTCTAAAGACAGTTGATATATTAAAAAATGATCTTTTGAATCTTCTACGAGAGCAATTTAAATTGCGTATTCAAAATGGAACGAATCAATTATCTAATAATAGTGAGATAAAGAGAGTTCGCAGGGATATTGCAAGAATTAAAACTGTTTTAGGCGAAAAACATTAAATATTAATATTATGAATAGTGAAAATCTTCGTACTGTCACTGGGCAGGTAGTGAGTAATAGGATGGATAAAACAATAACTGTTGTCATCGAGCGTAAAATTCCACATCCTTTATATAAAAAATATATAAGGCGCTCTAGTAAGCTGCATGCTCATGATGAAAATAATGATTGCACTATTGGAGATACAGTATCTATAACCTCAGTTAAGCCTTTATCTAAAACAAAATCTTGGCAGTTAGTGAGTATATTAGAACGTGCTCGTTAGCTTATTTTTTGTAGTGCTAAATTTAGGGGGACTAGATGATTCAAATGCAAACTAGCCTAGAAACGGCGGACAATAGTGGTGCTAAAAAACTTGTTTGCATTAAGGTATTGGGTGGGTCAAAGCGGCGATATGCTGGAATTGGAGACATTATTAAGGTTACTGTAAAAGATGCTATTCCTCGTGGTAAGGTAAAAAAAGGGGATACTTATACTGCTGTAATTGTACGAACGAAAAAAGGAATTCGTCGATCGGATGGATCAGTCGTTCGTTTTGATACCAACGCTGCAGTATTATTAAACAATCAAATGCAGCCTATAGGTACTCGAGTATTTGGACCAGTAACACGTGAACTTAGGTCTGGGAATTTTATGCGAATCATATCTCTAGCCCCAGAAGTACTCTAGGAGTAGCAATGCGTAGAATAAAAAGAAATGATCAAATTATAGTTATTTCTGGTAAAGATAAAGGGAAGTTAGGAAAGGTTTTGCGTATACTAGATAATAATTATATAGTTGTTGAGGGTATTAATCTGTTGAAGAAGCATAAACGACCAAATATGGCAGCAGGGGATCCTGGAGGAATTCTTGAAAAAGAAGGGTCAATTCACATCTCTAATGTTATGATATATGATGCTATGGCTGGTCGAGGAAGTAGAGTTGGCTTTAAAGAGCAAGGAAATAATCGTAAAGTACGGTATTTAAAGACTAGCGGTGAATCTATAGATCTTTAGTTTTTCTACCGATTAATAATATTTAGTTTTTAGAAAATCAAGTATGGCTAGATTACAAGAATACTATTATTCCACAGTGATCCACGATCTGAAGAATCAGTTTGAGTATAGTTCTATTATGGCTGTCCCCCGTATAGAAAAACTTACTTTGAATATGGGAGTAGGTGAGGGAGTTGGGAATAAGAGTATTTTGGAGCATGCTAGTAGTGACATGCAAAAAATCTCTGGGCAAAAGCCGATTCTTACATTAGCAAGAAAATCAGTAGCAGGATTTAAGATCCGCGAAGGTTGGCCTATTGGCTGTAAGGTAACCTTACGCCAAACAAAGATGTATGATTTCTTAGATAGATTAATTAATATTGCGATTCCTAGAATTAGAGATTTTCGTGGATTTGATGCAAAATCCTTTGATGGTAGAGGAAATTATAATATGGGTATACGAGAGCAGATTATATTTCCTGAAATTGATTATGATCAAATAGATGCTATACGAGGTATGAATATTACTATTACAACTACAGCGAAAACAGATAATGAAGCTCGGGCTCTCTTAAAGGCGTTTAGCTTTCCTTTTAAAGGTTAATAGGGGAATATAATGTCGAAGAAGTGTATGATTAACCGTGAGCTAAAAAGAGTTAAAATAGCAAAGAAATATGCGGTAAAACGCTTAGAATTAAAAGAAAAAATAAATGATATATCTCTTTCATTAGAAGATCGAAAAGATGCCATAATTAAATTTAGTGCTTTACCAAGAGATTCGTCTCCTTCTCGTCAGAGAAATCGTTGTTATTTAACAGGAAGACCTCACGGTTATATACGTAGATTCTCTTTATCTCGTAATAAATTAAGAGAAATTGCAATGCGCGGGGATATTCCTGGCTTAACTAAAGCTAGTTGGTAAGTTGTTTATATTTATAGAATAATTAAGAGTAAGTTCGTCATGAGTATGACAGATCCAATTTCGGATATGCTGACAAGGTTACGCAATGGTCAGAGAGCTGGCAAGTTAAAAATAGACATGCCTCTTTCGAAAATAAAGAAAAATATTGTGCAGTTATTAAAGACTGAAGGCTATATAAAAGACTATCAGCTAATTGATAGTGTAAAGCCGACCTTAGTTGTAGAATTAAAGTATTATAAAGGATTTCCAGTTATTGGAGAAATTAAACGAGTGAGTACTCCTGGTCTGCGTGTATATAGAGGTAAAAATAATCTCCCTAAAGTTTATGGAGGTTTAGGGGTTGCTATTATTTCTACTTCCAGCGGTGTTATGACTGACAAAGCAGCTAGATCTAAGGGAATAGGAGGCGAAGTATTATGCTACATTTCATAGAGGTGAGAATAGACTGATGTCTAGAGTCGCTAATAATCCTATACTAGTTCCTAGTAATGTTGATATTAAATTAACAGATCGAGAAATTAAAATAGAGGGTAAGAACGGTTTTCTTTCTTTGTCAATTCATGAATTAGTAAATGTAGTGTATAAAGAAGAGGCACTATATTGTAGTCCAAAACGATCTGAGAAATATTCGGAGTCCTTAAGTGGTACCCTAAGAGCTTTAATAAGTAATATGGTATATGGAGTAGATCAAGGGTTTGTTGTAGGGTTACAATTAGTTGGGGTTGGTTATCGTGCACAGCTTCAAGGAAGGAATTTAGCGCTTAATCTAGGTTATTCTCACCCTATTGAGTTTATCTCTCCTGAAGGAATTACAATTGAAGTACCAAATTCAACTGAAATCCTGATAAAAGGTGCTGATAAAAGGAAGGTTGGACAAGTTGCAGCTGATATACGTAACTTTAGGCTGCCTGAGCCTTATAAAGGTAAGGGCATTCGTTATACAACTGAGATTATTGTACGTAAGGAAGCTAAAAAGAAATAGTCTAAGGTGCAGCGTGAATAAGAAGAAAGCAAGATTAAGAAGAGCAATCAATACAAGATTTAAGATACGTAAGCAAGAAGCAATTAGATTAGCAGTTCATCGTACGTCTAGGCATATCTATGCTCAAATCACCAAATCAGGGGAAGTAATTGCTAGTGCCTCTACTGTTGAATCAGTAATTAAGCAACAAATGGAATATACAGGAAACAAGTTAGCTGCTTTAGTTGTAGGTAAAATTATTGCTGAGAGAGCTATAGAAAAGGGTATATATAGGGTTGCTTTTGATAGATCTGGTTATAAATATCATGGTCGAGTAGAATCGTTAGCAAATTCAGCTCGTGAAAATGGATTACAGTTTTAAAAGGTTATATTAATGGGGCAAATAGAGCATAGAGAACTAGAAGGCAGTCTATTAGAAAAACTAGTAGCTGTAAGGCGAGTTGCTAAGGTTGTAAAAGGTGGTCGCCAATTTGGTTTTTCAGCACTAACTGTAGTTGGTGATGGTAAGGGTAGAGTAGGATTTGGGCAAGGAAAAGCCAAAGAAGTTCCTGCGGCTATTCAAAAAGCATTAGAAGATGCAAAAAAGAATATGGTTTCAGTCTCTCTCAAAGGGGGAACTCTACAGTATCCACTAACTGCTAGTTACGGTGCTGCTAAAATTTATATGCAACCAGCTCCTCAAGGAACTGGGATTATTGCTGGAGGAGCCATGCGTGCAGTTTTCGAAGTTGTTGGTATACATAATGTTTTAGCAAAATGTATTGGATCAACAAACCCAATTAATATTGTTAGATCTACTATTCTTGGTCTTTCTCATATGGCAAGTCCTATAAGTATTGCTCTGAAGCGAGGAAAAGATCTTCAAGAGATTCTCAGTGAATAATGAATAACAAAAATAGAATTCAAGTAGTACTTGTAAAAAGTCTGATCGGCAGGTTAGAGCGGCATAAAAAGTGTGCTATTGGTTTAGGGTTACGCCGTATAGGGAAATCAGCTGCTGTTTATGATACTCCGGAAAATAGAGGAATGATAAAAGAAATTTCCTATCTAATTAAAATCAACGATAATTAGCTATGAGATTAAATACTCTCTCATTTATATCAGGCACTAAACAGAAGAAAACTCGTCTTGGCAGAGGTAGAGGATCAGGTCTAGGTAAAACTTGTGGGCGTGGTCATAAGGGGCAGAAAGCAAGAGCAGGAGGCTATCATAAGGTTGGCTTTGAAGGAGGACAGTTACCTATTCAGAGGCGTCTTCCTAAGATAGGGTTTATATCTCTTAGTGCTAAAGGTTCCATTGAACTTAGATTAGATCAAATTTCTAGAATAAATGCTGATGTGTTAAGTATTGATAGTCTTGTTCATTCTGGTTTAATTTCAAAGCGAACTAAAAGAGTCAAGATTATTGCATCAGGAAAAATTGACAAGGCGGTAACTCTTCATGGTATTCAAGTATCTACGAATGCACGCCTAGCAATTGAAGAACTAGGCGGTAAAGTTAATGAAAAGGAATAATAGTGGCAAAGCATAGCCGTAAAGCAAAATTTTCTCGAGCTGGGGATAAATTTAGCAAGTTTGATGGTTTGAGTCGTAAGCTATTTTTTGTGCTAGGTGCTCTATTAGTTTATAGAATAGGTACTTTTATTCCTGTACCTGGTGTCGATCCAAGTGCACTTTCTGCGTTATTTGAGCAACAACAGGGTACAATATTAGACATGTTTAACATGTTCTCTGGTGGTGCTCTAAGGCGTCTATCTGTATTTGCTCTAGGAATTATGCCTTATATCTCTGCATCCATTATTATGCAACTACTAACAACAGTTCATCCTAAACTAGAACAGTTGAAAAAAGAAGGTGCATCAGGGCGTAGAAAAATTACTCAATATACTCGCTATGGCACATTGCTTTTGGCAACTATACAGTCTATAGGAGTGGCGATTGCTTTAGAATCACAACAGGTAAGTGGTATGTCGGTAGTTATCGATCCAGGTATTTTATTTCGACTAACTGCTGTAATAACACTTGTTAGTGGTGCATTATTTTTAATGTGGCTTGGTGAACAAATTACTGAACGAGGTATTGGTAACGGAATTTCATTAATAATTTTTGCTGGAATCGTTGCTGGGTTACCATCTGCTCTTGGTGGAACGCTTGAATTAGCGAGAACCGGGGAGATTCATATACTTACTGTACTAGTACTTTTAGCCCTAACCTTAGCAGTAACAGCATTTGTAGTTTTTGTGGAGCGTGCACAACGGCGTATACCAGTGCACTATGCAAGGCAGCAAGTTGGCGGTAAAACTTATGGTGGACAAGTTAGCCATTTACCTTTAAAAATAAATATGTCTGGAGTTATTCCGCCTATATTTGCGTCTAGTATTATTTTATTCCCAGCTACGCTAGCAAGTTGGTTTAGTTCTAATGAAGGGATGGGATGGCTTAAAGATCTATCAGCCACTTTGTCTCCAGGGCAACCCATTTATGTAATTTTATATGCAGCAGCAATCGTTTTTTTCTGCTTTTTTTATACAGCATTAGTTTTTAATCCAAAAGAGACAGCCGATAACTTAAAAAAATCTGGTGCTTTTATTCCTGGAATACGCCCAGGAGATCACACTACTCGATATATTGATACTGTTATGGGGAGGCTTACTTTAGGTGGTGCTATTTATATTACTGCTGTATGTCTTTTGCCAGAATTTTTAATTTTATACTGGAATGTACCTTTTTATTTTGGAGGCACATCCTTATTAATTATTGTGGTTGTAGTTATGGATTTTGTAGCCCAAGTACAAGCCCATCTAGTATCTCATCAATATAAAAGCTTATTGAAAAAAGCCGAGTCAAAGGGTGTTAACATTGACAATGTTCTTCAAAATCAAATTATACGCTAGCAAAATCTAATATTTTACCTATGGGGGTTAACTAGATAAATGAAAGTTCGAGCTTCTGTAAAAAAACTTTGTCAAAGCTGCAAACTTATACGAAGAAAAAGAATTGTAAGGGTAATATGCAGCAAAGACGCTCGGCATAAACAACGTCAAGGATAGTAATTACGATAAATAGATACTGAGGGTAAGATAAATAATGGCACGTATCGCTGGAATCAATATACCAGTACATAAACACGTAAAGATAGCACTTACTTCTATTTATGGAATAGGAAATACCCGTGCTCGAAAAATCTGTGACTCGGTAGGAATTCCTATACAAAAAAAGGTTGCAGATCTCTCTGAGCAGGAGTTAGAAGATCTACGTACTGAAGTGAATAAATATTCTATAGAAGGTGATTTGCGCCGTGAAGTAACAATGAATATTAAACGGTTAATGGATATAGGTTGTTATCGAGGTCTTCGGCACCGCAAGAATCTTCCAGTACATGGTCAACGAACCCAAACAAATGCAAGAACACGGAAGGGACCTAGAAAGGTAAAATAATAGAGTCTATATTAATGGTAAAATCAAGTACAAAAAAGAAAGTTAGAAGAACTGTTACCGATGGGATCGCGCATATTCATGCTTCTTTTAATAATACAATTATTACGATTTCTGATCGCCAAGGAAATGCTCTAGCATGGGCTACATCCGGTGGAAGTGGTTTTCGTGGATCCCGTAAGAGTACACCTTTTGCCGCACAAGTGGCTGCAGAAAGAGCAGGGCGTATTGCTCAAGAGATGGGTATGAAAAATGTAGAAGTATACATTAAAGGTCCTGGACCAGGAAGAGAATCAGCCGCGCGTGCTCTGAATAATATAGGTTTTAAAATAATAGGTATAATAGATATTACTCCTATTCCCCATAATGGTTGTCGCCCCCCTAAAAGGCGAAGAGTTTAAAAGGAGGGTTAAACTTGGCTAAATATATAGGTCCTAAACTCAAGCAAGCAAGGCGCGAAGGAACAGATCTTTTTTTAAAAAGCGGAATTAGATCTATAGATTCAAAATGCAAGATTCAACAAATTCCCGGACAGCATGGATCAGCCTCAAAACAAAGTCGCCTATCAGGTTATGCTTCTCAGTTACGAGAGAAGCAAAAGCTACGTCGAATGTATGGCATTTTAGAAAAGCAGTTTCGATCTTACTATAAGGAAGCCACAAGAATAAAAGGATCTACTGGAGAAAATTTGTTGAAAATCCTAGAATCTCGCCTTGATAATGTGGTTTATAGAATGGGATTTGGGAGTACTCGTGCTGAAGCACGCCAGCTTGTTAACCATAAGGGTATCCTTGTCAATGGTAAAGAGGTGAATATACCTTCTTATAAAATTCAGGTTGAAGATAAGGTAATTGTAAAAGATAAAGCTAAGAAGCAGGATCGTATAAAACTAGCACTTGAAATTGCTCAAGCGAGAACAAATGTGGATTGGGTTGATGTTGATCTAAATAAAATGGAAGGGGTGTTTAGAAGAGTTCCTGAGCGTAGCGAATTAGCTTCTGATATACAAGAAAACTTAGTAGTAGAACTGTATTCAAAATAGCATATTATTTATGTGCTGCATCAAACTATTTAAAATAAGACTGATCTTAAGCTATGTTAGCATCTAATTTCCTGAAACCAAAGATAATAGATGTTCAGTGTATTAATAATAATAGAGCTAGAGTAGTATTAGAACCTCTAGAGCGTGGATTTGGGCATACATTAGGAAATGCCCTAAGAAGAATTTTATTATCTTCAATGCCTGGATGTGCTATTGTTGAGGTACAGATCGATCATATCCTCCATGAATATTCTTCTAAAGAAGGAATCCAAGAAGATATAGTAGAGATTTTATTAAATTTAAAAGAAGTGGCGATTAATTTACATGATTGCGATGAAGCTATTTTAGAATTAAATAGTAAAGGACCTAAAATAATTACTGCGGGGGATATAAAAACTGATCATAGCGTAGAAATTATCAATCCTGAACATGTGATTGCTCACCTAACTGAATCAGGAGAATTCTCTTGTATTATGAAGGTGGCTCGAGGAAGAGGGTATGAGCCCGCTTCTGTACGATCTACAAATAATGAAAAGCATAACTCAATTGGCTATTTAACCCTTGATGCTTCTTTTAGCCCTATTAAAAAAGTCGCATATGATGTCGAGAGAGCTCGTGTAGAGCAAAGGACTGATCTAGATAAACTTATTATTGAAATTGAGACGAATGGTGCTATTTCGCCAGATGAGGCGATAAGGAAGGCTGCTTCAATTCTGCAAGATCAGCTAACATTTTTTGTTGATTTGAAAAATAAAGAGAATGTTTCTACTAACCAAGAGTTTGGAAAAGTTGATCCCATACTATTACAGTCTATAGATGATTTGGAATTAACAGTACGTTCATTAAATTGCCTGAAAGCAGAAAATATCTACTATGTTGGAGATTTAATCCAA
This sequence comes from Candidatus Nitrosacidococcus tergens, assembly GCF_902810445.1. Taxonomy (NCBI): domain Bacteria; kingdom Pseudomonadati; phylum Pseudomonadota; class Gammaproteobacteria; order Chromatiales; family Chromatiaceae; genus Candidatus Nitrosacidicoccus; species Candidatus Nitrosacidicoccus tergens. Next base: position 368,419 of record NZ_LR778175.1, read on the forward strand.
CAAACAGAATCTGGGCTGCTGAAAACTCCTAATTTAGGAAAAAAATCTTTAATGGAAATAAAGGAAATTCTTGCTTCTAGAGGCCTCTCACTAGGCATGCAAGTAAATAATTGGCCTCCTGAAGGGTTAGAAATGGTTAGAATATAATATCTTAAAAAAAGAGTAGTAGATTATATGCGTCATCGTCACAGTGGAAGAAAATTAAATCGGACAACTGCACACAGGGAGTCTATGCTTCGTAATATGTCAGTGTCTTTACTAAAGCATGAAGTAATCCAAACAACCCTTCCTAAAGCTAAGGAGCTTCGAAGGATTGCTGAACCACTAATTACACTAGCAAAAAAGGATACTGTAGCTAATCGCCGTCTAGCATTCTCTCGATTAAGAGATAGGGACGTAGTTACAAAATTATTCAGAGATCTTGCACCTCGATATAAAACACGTCCAGGCGGTTATCTAAGATTATTAAAAAATGGATTCCGTAGTGGCGATAATGCTCCTATTACTTTGATAGAGCTTGTGGATCGTGATAGTAATAATTAGCTCTTAATAGCGTAGCCAATATAATTTACGCTAATATCGCTGTTTAACCAGCATGTTTGATTTATAGGGTTATAATGTAGCCCTATAAATTCCTCGATATTTAAGTGTTCCAGACGACACCAAGATTCTAATTCGGAAGGAAGAATGAAGCGTTTATAGTCATGAGTTCCTTTAGGGATGATTCTCCCTATATATTCTGCACCCACAACTCCAAATAAATATCCTTTTAGAGTGCGGTTAAGCGTAGAAAAAAAGAATATTCCACCGGGCTTAAGTAATTGAGCACAAGCATGGATAATTCCGGCAGGATCAGGTACATGCTCTAGCATTTCTAAACAAGTGATAATATCGAAGGATTGTGATTTTTCACTTGCTAAATCTTCTACGCTTATCTGCTGGTAGTCTATACCTAACCCACTCTCTAGTGCATGTAAGCGTGCTACTGTGAGTAGATCATAACCCAGATCTATGCCTGTTACTTCAGAACCAAGTTTGGCTAGAGACTCAGTGAGAAGACCACCACCGCAACCCACATCCAAAGCTTTTTTTCCTACCAGACAGCTATGACTACATATATACTTCATTCGTATTGGGTTAATGTGGTGAAGTGTTCTAAATTCCCCCTTACTTTCCCACCAGTTATGGGCTAGGGTATTAAATCTACCTATCTCTTGAAGATCAACATTTACTAGCTGCTTATTCATTAAGTATTCCCTTAAGAAGTTAGTATATATATTTTTATGTATATATCGCTCTATCAATTACTTCATGAGTAAGTGATGGCGTAAATAGTTTTAGAAAATCATAAGCATATCCTCTTAAATAGGCACCTCGACGGATTCCTACATAAGTAATACTAGATTCAAATAGATTTTCTGCATCAATTGACTTTAGAGGCGCATCTTCAGTGGCATTAAATGCCATTTTTGCGATTATACCAATACCTAATCCTAAGTGAAGGTAGGTTTTAATTACATCCGCATCGCTTGCAGTCAAAATAATATTGGGCGTTATTTTTTTATTTATAAATGCTTGATCAAGCTTCGAGCGACCTGTAAAGCCAGTTATATAAGTAATAATAGGATACTTTGCTATATCCTCTAAGGTCAGAGGATTACATAAAAGTAGTGGATGATTCGATGGTACAATAACACATCTATTCCAGCTATAACAAGGCAATAATGCTAATTCCTTAAATAAACCAATTGATTCCGTTGCAATTGCTAAATCTACTGTACCATTAGCTGCCATTTCAGCAATTTGTTGTGGTGTCCCTTGAAACATTCTCAAATGGACTTCAGGATAGCTGGCTCTGAATTGTTTAATTATTGGCGGTAGAACATACCTTGCTTGTGTATGTGTAGTTGCAATGGAGAGTATACCCTGGCGCTTATTATTTACCTCCTTTCCTACTAGTTTAATGTTCTCTACTTCAGATAAAATCTTATCAATCATTCCTAAGATTAAAACCCCAGCTGGAGTCATTCCTATAAGACGCTTACCATAGCGCTCAAATATAGGTGTACCAAGCTCTTGCTCAAGTTGATGTATTTGATTACTAATACCAGGTTGTGTCATATGGAGTGCTTGAGCAGCGGTAGATACACTATATTTTCGGCGTACTATCTCTTGTACTGATCTTAGTTGTTGTAGCTTCATAATTGCATATAAAAAAAAATTATATCTATAAAGAACAATATATTTTGATTTAATATACATTAAATATTATCATTTTAGATAAATTTCTAACTAAATAACTTATTTGTTATTACCGTATGGAACTAGGATATATAATATCTGGACTGGTAGTGGGTTTTATGGTGGGGCTTACTGGGGTGGGAGGTGGATCTCTAATGACCCCTATTCTGATTTTTGGATTTGGTCTCTCTCCTATAAGGGCAGTAGGTACCGATTTACTATTTGCAGCCCTCACTAAAATAGGTGGAGTTTGGAGTCATTGGCATCACCATACCATTCAGTGGCACGTTGTCGGATTTCTAGCTCTAGGTAGCATTCCATCAACAATAATAACACTACAAGTACTGAAAAATTTTCAGCACCATGATCAACAGCTTACAAATTTAATTAATTTAATTTTAGGCTTTGCATTAATTTTAACTGCTCTAGCACTACCACTGAAAGATTGGTTAAAAAAAGCTATCAAAGCTAATCATACCTCAAAGCTTGTACAAGTTGTTCATCGTCTTCAACAAAATAAAAATTTTATTGTAATAACTACGATTACTATTGGTTGGATACTAGGATTTATTGTCACTATGTCTTCAATTGGTGCAGGTGCCTTAGGATCTGTTGCTTTGTTATACCTTTACCCTAATTTGTATATGAATCAGCTAGCAGCAACTGATATTGCTCATGCAGTGCCTTTAACGATTATTGCTGGAATAGGACATTGGCACTTAGGTACGGTAGATGTACATGTTTTAGGTAATCTTCTTTTAGGATCTTTGCCTGGAGTCTACCTAGGTAGTCGTTTTAGTATTAACCTTCCAGATAGAGTAATACAAATTACTCTTTCAACTTTACTCATGTTAATTGGTATTAAGTTTATTCTTTAAAGTAAATATATAGTCATTGATGAAATTAGAATCGGATAATTTATTAACAGATAAGGTTATAGAAGTAACTTCTTTGCTTACTTCTATAGTAAATAACTATGCACCTGCTTGCTTCTCATCCAGTTTTGGAGCAGAAGATATGGTACTCATTGATATGATATTTAAATATGCTCCAGAAATTGAGGTGTTTACTTTAGACACAGGTCGCTTACCTCAAGAAACTTATGAGCTAATTCAAAAAGTTATAGAACTCTATCATCAACCGATCCATATTTATTTTCCTGAATCAGACGATGTAGAAGCCTATACCCAAACCCATGGGCCTAATGGATTTTATCAAAGTGTTGAGTTGCGAAAGAAGTGCTGCCATATACGAAAAGTACTGCCGCTTAAACGTGCACTACTAGGAAAAAAATCATGGATTACAGGTATGCGTAGAGAGCAGGCTATTACTCGCAAGGATTTACCCCTTTCAGAATGGGATTCTGAGCACAAGCTTGAAAAATTTAATCCACTTATTACTTGGACTAGAGATGACGTATGGAATTATATTAAAAAATATAATACTCCCTATAATATACTCCATGATCAGGGTTATGAAAGTATAGGTTGTGCCCCGTGTACCAGAGCAATTACAGTAGGTGAGGATATTCGTGCTGGACGTTGGTGGTGGGAAAATGCTGATACTAAAGAGTGTGGGTTACATAAAAATTGATATAACCTAAAATTTATTGGTAAAGTGCATATTATGGAATCATATCATTTAACTCATTTAAAACAGCTCGAATCAGAGTCTATATTTATTATGCGAGAGGTTGCTGCTATTTTTGAGCGACCTGCACTACTTTTCTCTGGCGGTAAAGATTCTATTGTTATGGTACATCTTGCACAAAAGGCATTTTGGCCTGCAAAGATTCCCTTGCCACTGTTACACATCGATACTGGACACAATTTTCCTGAAACTTTAGAGTTTAGAGACAAGTTAGTTCAAAAAACTCAAGCAAGGCTTTTGGTAGGATCTGTGCAAAATTCTATTGATAAAGGGCGAGTAATAGAAGAAAAAGGAGTGAATGCAAGTCGTAATAAGCTACAAACTGTAACTTTACTAGATGCTATTGAAGAATTTAAAGTAGATGCCGCTTTTGGAGGCGGTCGCCGAGATGAGGAAAAAGCACGTGCTAAAGAAAGAATTTTTTCCCATCGTGATGAATTTGGTCAATGGGATCCTAAAAATCAGCGACCAGAATTGTGGAATCTATTTAATGGTCATAAACATCTAGGAGAGCATTTTAGGGTTTTTCCACTGAGTAATTGGACTGAAATGGATGTATGGCAGTACATTGCTCAGGAAAATATAGATATCCCAAGTATTTATTTTAGCCATAATCGAGAAATTATTCAGCGAGATGGAATGCTACTTGCAAACTCACCCTATCTTACTTTAGTAGAAGGAGAAATTGTAGAACAACGAAGAGTACGATGCAGAACAGTTGGCGATATGACTTGCACTGGCGTTGTAGAATCAGAGGCTATAACTATTGAAGATATTATTCAGGAGGTAGCTTCTGCTAGAGTGACTGAGCGAGGAGGTAGAGCAGATGATAAGCGCTCAGAATCAGCCATGGAAGATCGTAAAAGACAGGGTTATTTTTAAAAAATGATAAATGAATCTTCACAATATTTAGCAATGGATTTACTACGTCTTACTACAGCAGGTAGTGTAGATGATGGTAAAAGTACATTAATTGGTCGTTTACTTTATGATTCAAAATCTATTTTTGAAGACCAATTAGAATCTATACAAAAAAGTAGCCAACAATATGGAAATGAGCATATTAATCTTGCATTGCTTACAGACGGGCTACGTGCCGAGCGAGAGCAAGGAATTACTATTGATGTAGCCTATCGTTACTTTGCTACGCCAAAACGAAAATTCATTATTGCAGATACCCCAGGGCATATTCAATATACTCGTAATATGGTAACAGGAGCATCTACTGCTAATTTAGCAATGGTGCTTGTAGATGCACGCAATGGAGTAAATGAGCAAACTCGCCGTCATGCTTCAATTTCTTCCCTCTTAAGGCTTCCTCACCTCATTTTATGTATAAATAAGATGGATTTAGTGAATTATGAAGAACAAGCCTTTGAGAAAATTAAAAAAGAATTTGAAGATTTTGCAGATAGATTAGATATTCCTGACATTCACTATATTCCTATTAGTGCTTTTTATGGAGATAATGTGGTGGATAAATCTAAGAATATGCCCTGGTATCGGGGCAATACTCTATTACACACACTAGAAAATGTACATATCAGCAATGATTACAATCATAATGACAGTCGTCTTGCAATCCAATATGTGATTCGCCCCCACTCTCATGAATACCATGATTATCGTGGTTATGCTGGACGTGTAAGTGGTGGCATTTTTCACCCTGGTGATGAAGTTATTGCTCTTCCTTCAGGGTTATCTACTCAGATTAAATCCATCGATACAATGAGTGGATCAATAGATGAAGCATTTGCACCTATGTGCGTCACACTGACTTTGGAGGATGATATTGATATTAGCCGGGGGGATATGTTAGTTAAACCTGCACGCCAACCTCAAATATCTCAAGATATAGAATTAACGGTCTGTTGGCTTAATGAGACACCTTTGGTATTAGGTGCTAAATACATAGTGAAACATACTACAAGAGAAGTTCGATGTATTGTCAAAGAAATCCAATCTAAATTGAATGTGACTTCCCTAAACCAATCTAAAGATAAAGTAGCGAATTTAGAATTGAACGATATAGGAAAAATCAAAATTCGTACTGCCAATCCTTTATTTTTTGATAGCTATCATAGTAACAGAGAAACAGGGAGCTTAATTTTAATTAACGAATTTACTAATGAGACTGTAGGTGCAGGAATGATTGTTTAGTTTTTTAGTAGTGTAAGCAAAATTCTAGTTTTATTTAGCATTTTCTTAATTGATAAACAGCTTAATTCCGTTTGAAAATCTAAGATCTTTTGAATTCTATATGAGTCGTATATCTCTGCCTCTGGTACTGAAAGCAGAGGACTATCCCTATCTTCTTAACATAGTAACATTGACGCATATTTAATGGTAAAACCAATAAGTACTGCTCAATCAAGTATGTTGATACATTTTATGAATCTAAAGTGAATACATCTAATAATCTCAATACTATAAGAATAATAGAGAGCGTTACTTTGCATGTATTAGCTTTGTGAAAGAATTTATGTTTAATAAAAAATTGATCAACAGCAAATTAGAAAATCGCTACACCTACTATAGAATGACCTTGGGTACTCTGCTAAATTAAATCAAAAAGCGTACTGCATGGGTACCTTTTACATCTATTGGAATTAATAGAGATCAATGTTTTTGTAATAATGGTATATATATGCAGATTAGTGAAAGTAACTTTCACTTTCCTGTCAGCGATGA